>JAULZA010000023.1:0-44481 GCA_032117575.1 Mycolicibacterium sp. | reverse complement strand
TCACCGACCCCGACGGCCAGCCACTGCACCCCGGATCACTGGCCCGACCACCCAGCACCCCACCACCAGCGGTCCCACCCTGCCCCGGACCACTCGGCGAACGCGCCGACTGGTGGTGGTACGACCCGTTCCAACCGCAAGCGCCACTTCTGAATTAGCCTGCGCAGCAACAGAAATCAGGCGGCTGTCAGTCCTCCGGGTTGTAACCCAGGTTGGGGGCCAGCCAGCGCTCGGCTTCCTGCAGGGTCCAGCCCTTGCGCTTGGCGTAGTCGGCGACCTGGTCCTGGGAGATCCGGCCGACCACGAAGTACTGGGACTGAGGATGCGAAAAGTACCAGCCGCTGACGGCAGCACCGGGCCACATCGCCATCGACTCGGTCAGCTCGATGCCGGTCCGCTCCTCAACATCCATCAACGTCCACAGCGTCGACTTCTCGGTGTGCTCCGGGCACGCCGGATAGCCCGGGGCGGGACGGATGCCGACGTACTTCTCGCCGATGAGCGATTCGTTGTCCAGGTGCTCGTCAGGCTGGTATCCCCAGAACTCCTCGCGGACCCGTTGGTGCATCCGTTCGGCGAACGCCTCCGCCAACCGGTCGGCGAGCGACTCCAGCAAGATCGCGCTGTAGTCGTCGTTGCCGGCCTTGAACTCCGCGACCTTGTCACTGCTGCCCAGGCCGGCGGTGACGGCGAAGCCGCCGACGTAGTCGGCCAGCCCGGTGTCCTTGGGGGCGATGAAGTCGCCGAGGCTGCGGTTGGGGATGCCGGATCGGTGTTCACCCTGCTGACGCAGGTTGCGCAACGTGGTCAGCACCTTGGTACGGCTTTCGTCGGTGTAGACCTCGATGTCGTCACCGTCCCCGTTAGCCGGGAAGAACCCGATCACGCCGTTGGCTCGCAGCCACTTCTCCTTGATCAGGGTGTCGAGCATCTCCTGGGCGTCCTCGTACAGCTTGCGGGCGGCATCGCCGGAGACCGGGTTGTTGAGGATGTCGGGGAACCGGCCCTTCATCTCCCAGGCGTTGAAGAACGGCTGCCAGTCGATGTATTCGCGCAGCTCGGCGAGGTCGTAGTCCTCGAACTCCCGCACACCCAGACCCTGCGCGGGCACCGGCGGCGTGTAGCCGTCCCATTCGATCGGCGTCCGGTTGGCGCGCGCCTTCTGCAGCGTCAGCATCGGCCGCTCGTTCTTCTCGGCGTGCCGTTCGCGCAGCGAGGCGTAGTCCTTCTCGGTGGCCTCCAGCAGGGCCGGACGCTGCTTGTCGTCGAGCAGCGCAGCGGCAACCGGCACCGAACGGGACGCATCCTTGACCCAGATCACCGGGCCGGCGCGGCGCGGCGAGATCTTCACGGCGGTGTGGGCGCGCGAGGTGGTCGCACCGCCGATCAGCAGCGGGATCTTCAAACCCTCGCGCTCCATCTCGACGGCGAAATTGACCATCTCGTCCAACGACGGGGTGATCAGCCCGGACAGCCCGATGATGTCGGCGTTGTGCTCCTTCGCCGCGTCGAGGATCTTCTGCGCGGGCACCATCACACCGAGGTCGATCACGGTGTAGTTGTTGCACTGCAGGACGACTCCGACGATGTTCTTGCCGATGTCGTGGACGTCGCCCTTGACGGTCGCCATGATGATCGTGCCGTTGCTGGATTCCCCGGCCTCGGCGCCGAGCAGTTCTTTCTCGGCCTCGATGTACGGCAGCAGGTAGCCGACGGCCTTCTTCATCACCCGAGCCGATTTCACCACCTGGGGCAAGAACATCTTGCCGGCGCCGAACAGGTCACCGACGACGTTCATGCCGTCCATCAACGGGCCTTCGATGACCTCGATCGGCCGCCCTCCGGCGGCGGCGATCTCAGCCCGCAATTCCTCGGTGTCGTCATCCACATGGGCGTCGATGCCCTTGACCAGGGCGTGCGTGATCCGCTTGCGCACCGGCAGGCTGCGCCATTCGGCGGCGGCCGGGTCCTCGGCTTTCTCGGTGCTGTTGAACCGGTCGGCGATCTCCAGCAGTCGATCCGTCGCGTCCTCGCGACGGTTCAGGACGACATCCTCGATACGTTCCCGCAGTTCGGGGTCGATCGAGTCGTAGGGCACCAGCGCGCCGGCGTTGACGATGCCCATGTCCAGGCCGGCCTTGATGGAGTGGAACAGGAACACCGCGTGGATCGCCTCGCGGACAGGATTGTTGCCCCGGAACGAGAACGACACGTTCGAGATACCACCGGAGATGTGCACCCCGGGAAGGTTCTCCTTGATCCAGGCACAGGCCTCGATGAAGTCGATCCCGTAGGTCGCGTGCTCCTCGATACCGGTCGCCAGCGCGAAGCAGTTCGGGTCGAAGATGATGTCTTCGGCCGGGAAGCCGACCTCTTCGGTGAGGATTCGGTAGGCCCGCCCGCAGATCTCCTTGCGGCGCTCCAGGTTGTCGGCCTGACCCTGCTCGTCGAAGGCCATCACGACGACGGCAGTGCCGTACTTGCGGCACAGCCGGGCCTCCCGAATGAACTTCTCCTCGCCTTCCTTCAGCGAGATCGAGTTGACGATCGGCTTGCCCTGCACGTTCTTCAGGCCCGTCTCGATGACCTCCCACTTGGAGGAGTCGATCATCACCGGGACGCGGCTGATATCCGGCTCAGCGGCGATCAGCTTGGTGAACCGGTCCATCGCGGCGACGCCGTCGATCATGCCCTCGTCCATATTGATGTCGATGACCTGCGCACCGACCTCGACCTGCTGCAGCGCCACCGACAGCGCGGTGTCGTAGTCGCCGGCTTTGATCAGGTTGCGGAACCGGGCGGAGCCGGTGATGTTGGTGCGCTCACCGATGTTCACGAACAGGGAATCGTCGGTGATGTTCAGCGGCTCCAGGCCCGATAGCCGGGTGGCGACCTTGATCGTCGGCACCTTGCGCGGAGCCTTGCCCTCGACGACCTCGGCGATCGCGGCGATGTGCGGCGGCGCTGTTCCGCAGCAACCACCGACCAGGTTGACCAGACCGTCCTCGGCGAACTCGGCGATATAGCCGGCCTGACGCTCCGGCGACTCGTCGTACTCCCCGAAAGCGTTGGGCAGGCCGGCATTGGGATAGCAGGAGACGAACGTGTCCGCGATCCGCGACATCTCGGCGATGTAGGGCCGCATCTCCGGCGCGCCCAGAGCGCAGTTAAGACCCACCGCGATCGGCTTCGCGTGCCGGATCGCATTCCAGAACGCCTCGGTGACCTGACCGGACAACGTCCGCCCGGAGGCGTCGGTGATGGTGCCCGAGACGATCACCGGCCAGCGGCGCCCGCGCTCCTCGAACAGGGTCTCGACGGCGAACACCGCCGCCTTGGCGTTCAGCGAGTCGAAGATCGTCTCGATGATGATGATGTCGGAGCCGCCGTCGACCAGGCCGTTAGCCGCTTCGAGGTAGGCGGCGACGAGCTGGTCGTAGGAGACGTTGCGGGCGCCGGGGTCGTTGACGTCCGGCGAGATCGACGCGGTCCGAGTCGTCGGCCCGATGGCGCCGGCGACGTAGCGGGGTTTCTCCGGGGTGCCGAATTCGTCACAGACTTTGCGGGCCAGGGCGGCGCCGGCGTAGTTGAGCTCGTAGGCCAGCTCATGCATGTCGTAGTCGGCCAGCGAGACCGAGTTGGAGTTGAACGTGTTCGTCTCCAGGATGTCCGCGCCCGCCTCGAGATATTCGCGGTGAATACCCTCGATGATCTGGGGCTGCGTCAGAGTGAGCAGGTCGTTGTTGCCCTGCAGCGCGGTCGGCCACTCGATGAACCGCTCGCCGCGGTAACCGTCCTCATCGGGCCGGTCGCGCTGGATCGCCGTGCCCATGGCGCCGTCGATGACCATGATCCGCCGGCGCAGAGTTGACGTCAGCTCGTCGGTGCAGTCGGGGCGAATGTTCGGCGGGAAAGTGTCCAGCCCAGAGGTGCTGGGCCCAGAGCCGTTCACAGGGACGTTCACATGCGCTCCTTCCTTATCGGAAGGCGTCCTTACTCTGCCGAGCGTGGCGGATTTCGGGAGAACCCGACTCCGTTGCAACGCCTCTCGACCCGACAAGTCTACGTTGTCAACCGATCGGCTCTGGACGCCCGTTTCGTCGCCGTAACCCGCTTGCCGACCGCTGACGGTTTGCCGCCTCTGATGCGGCTCATCGCGGCCGAGCAAGGCTTAGGCTGGAACGGTGACGTCGTGGAACTGGGTCGGTGGCGCCGGTAGCAGCGGGGGGGCCGACCTGCCCGAACTCCACAACACCGTCATCGTCGCGGCGTTCGAGGGATGGAACGACGCCGGGGACGCGGCCAGCGACGCTCTGGAACACCTCGACGAGATCTGGGAAGCCAAGCCCATCGTCGAGATCGACGACGAGTCCTACTACGACTACCAGGTGAACCGGCCGGTGATTCGGCAGGTCGACGGCGTCACCCGGGAACTGGTCTGGCCCGCCATGCAGATCTCGCACTGCCGCCCGCCGGGATCCGACCGCGACATCGTCCTGATGCACGGCGTGGAGCCCAATATGCGGTGGCGCAGTTTCTGCGCCGAACTGCTCGGGATCGCCGACAAACTCAACGTGCAGACCGTGGTGATCCTGGGTGCGTTGCTGGCCGACACCCCGCACACCCGGCCGGTGCCGGTGTCCGGGGCGGCCTACTCACCGGAGTCGGCGAAGTTCTTCGGCCTGCAGGAGTCGCGCTACGAGGGACCCACCGGCATCGCCGGGGTTTTCCAGGACGCCTGCGTGGCCGCGGGCATTCCGGCGGTGACGTTCTGGGCCGCGGTTCCGCACTACGTGTCCCAGCCGCCCAACCCGAAGGCCACCGTCGCCCTGCTGCGCCGGGTCGAGGATGTCCTCGACATCGAGGTGCCGTTGGCCGACCTGCCGGCCGAGGCCGAGGAGTGGGAACTGGCGGTCACCGAGATGACCGCCGACGACGAGGAGATCGCCGACTACGTCGCCAGTCTGGAGCAGCGCGGCGACGCCGAGCTCGACGTCAACGAGGCGATGTCGAAAGTCGACGGGGACACCCTGGCCGCGGAGTTCGAGCGCTACCTGCGTCGTCGCGGTCGCTGACCCCCTCCGGGCAACTCCGGGCACCCGCACTCGCGCGGGCGGCCCGCACTTGCCTACATTGGGGTTGTGAAACTGGAATTGAGCGACGCCGACGCCGCCTTCCGCGACGAATTGCGTGAATTCTTCACCACCAAGATTCCGGCCGAGATCCGGGAACGCGCCCGCAACGAGGACCTCAACTATCCCGAGGATGCCGTCACCTCGCTGCGCATCCTCAACGAGGCCGGGTTGGCGGTGCCGCACTGGCCGGTGGAGTGGGGCGGCAAAGACTGGACCCCGCTGCAGCATCAGATCTGGGCCGAGGAGCTGCGGATGGCCTGCGTGCCCGAGCCGCTGGCGTTCAACGTCGGCATGGTCGGCCCGGTAATCGCACACTTCGGCTCCCAGGAACTCAAGGAACGCTTCCTGCCCGCGACTGCCAACCTCGACATCTGGTGGTGCCAGGGCTTTTCCGAGCCCGAGGCCGGGTCGGACCTGGCGTCGTTGCGGACCACCGCGGTACGCGACGGCGACCACTACGTCATCAACGGCCAGAAGACCTGGACCACACTGGGCCAGTACGCGGACTGGATCTTCCTGCTGGCCCGGACCGACCCGAACGCCCCCAAGAAACAGGCCGGAATCTCGTTCATCCTGGCCGAGATGTCCACCCCCGGCATCACCGTGCGCCCGATCAAGCTGATCGACGGCAGCTACGAGGTCAATGAGGTGTGGTTCGAAGACGTCCGGGTTCCGGCGGATCAGCTGGTCGGCGAGGAGAACGCGGGCTGGAGTTACGCCAAGTTCCTGCTCTCCAACGAGCGCACCGGTATCGCCCGGGTGGGCACCACCAAAGTCTGGCTGACCGAGGTCAAGGAGCGCGCCGCCAAGACCCCGATCGGGGACAGCACGCTGATGGAGGATCCGCTGTTCGCCGCCCGCGTTGCCGAGGTGGAGAACGAACTGCTGGCCCTGGAACTGACCCAGCTGCGAGTGGCCGGCGACGAGGCGGACGGCAAGCCCAACCCGGCGTCGTCCATCCTCAAGCTGCGCGGCACCCAGCTGCAGCAGGCGGTGACCGACCTTCTCGTCGAGGTGGCCGGCCCGGACGCGCTGCCGTTCGACGCCGGAGACACCACGGACTCACCCGGGTGGGCGCAGCACGCCGCCCCCCGCTACCTCAACTACCGCAAGACCTCGATCTATGGCGGCAGCAACGAGGTTCAGCGCACCATCATCGCCTCGACGATCCTCGGGCTGTAGAAAGGCATCGGCTGTGAACTTTGACCTGACCGAAGAACAGCACATGCTGGCCGACACCACCCGCGACGTGCTGGCACGCAAGTACGACAACACCGAGGCGCGCAACAAGGTCGTCGACACCGACCCCGGGTGGAGCCGCGAGGTGTGGGGACAGCTGGCGGAAATCGGCATCCTCGGACTCGGAACCGACCCCGAGGAGTCGGGGCCGACCGAGGTGATGGTGGTGATGACCGAGATCGGCCGGCGGCTGGCGCCCGAGCCGGTGGCCGCCGCCGCGCTGATCCCGGGCATGGTGATCGCCGAGCACGGCTCCGACTCCCAGCGCGGCCTGCTCGACGAAGTGGCCGCCGGGGAGCGTCTGCTGGCGTTCGCCCACACCGAACCCGGCCGCCGCGGCGCCACCGAACTCCTCACCCGCGCCACCGAGCAGGGTGGCTCCTGGACGCTCACCGGCCGCAAGAACCCGGTACTGGCCGGAGACAGCGCCGACACGCTGATCGTCACCGCGGCCCTGCCCGGCGGCGGCAGCGGACTATTCCTCGTCGATGCGTCTCATGTGACGCGCCACGGCTACCGGACCTTCGACGGCCTGCGCGGTGCGGCGATCGCTCTGGACGACGCGCCCGCCGAGGCCTTGGGCGCCGGCGGTGACGCAACGGCGGCGATCCAGGCCGCGGTGATCCGGTTCCAGTCCGCGCTGTGCGCCGAGGCGGTCGGCGCGATGGACGAATCTCTGCGCCTGACAACGGATTACCTCAAGAGCCGCAAGCAGTTCGGGGTGCCGCTGAAGACCTTCCAGACGCTCACCCAGCGCGCCGCGGACATGTACGTCTCGCTCGAACTGGCTCGCAGCATGAACTACTACCTGGCGGTGTCATTGGCCGACGGCCGGTTCGACCCGATGGTGGCCGCCCGTGCCAAGTTGCAGATCGGCCGGTCCGGTAAGCACATCGCCGAGGAGTCCATCCAGATGCACGGCGGTATCGGCGTGACAGCGGAGTACCCGATCGCGCACTACGCTGCCCGGCTGACGGCCATCGAGCAGACCTTCGGATCGTCGACCGACCAGTTGCGGTATCTGGTCAGCAAGGTGGGCGGCTACGGAACGGCCGTGCTGTAGGGCTCGAAACGCTGGTGAACGCTCAGGCGACCTTCACCAGTTTCGGCGGCTGCCAACTGCCGTCGAGCGCCTCAGGCTTGGGCCAGTACACCCGCATGAACACGGTGAACGGTCCGGGGGGCGCGGGCAGCCAGTTGGCTGTCTTGTCCGACTCCGGCGGGCTGTTCTGGACGTAGAGGGTGAGGCTGCCGTCCGGGTTCTCGACCAGGTCGGGCAGCATCGGGGAGTTGATCACGTAGCGGTTGATCGGGTTGTCGACCAGCTGTGACTCCGGCAGCTTGTACATCGTCACCGACCAGAACGCGTTCACCGGCGGCAGCTGGCCGCCGGCGAAGGTCAGGGTGTATTTGTCGGTGCCGGTCAGCGCCGCCCCGTCGGAGTCGGTCGACAGCACCGGGTACATGGCCTCCTGCTTGGAGTTGGCGTAGATCCCGATCACCGCGCCGGCCATTCGGTAGAGATAGTTCGGTCCCAGTTCGTCACGGGAACCGAACAGGTCGCCGGACTTCACCTCACCGGTGTCGATCTTGTCCTTCTTGAAGGCGGCGAACTCCGCCGCGGCGTCAGCCATTCCGGCCTCGAACGCCTCCTGCATCTTCGGATCGAGCTTGTCGGAGGCGAACTTTCCGTCGCCGGTAAGCCCGATGGCGGCGAACCGGGCGCGCACGTCCTGCTCTTCGGGCAGGGTCGGGGCGTACCCGAGCTGGAAGTCGAGCAGGTCGAAGAAGCGCAGCGAGGTCTTCTGGTCGTCCGGGCTGAGCGGTTTGGGCCACTCCACGGCAGGCGCCGCAGGCGTGGTCTTCTCTTTGCGGAACACCGACAGCGGCTCGGCCTTGTATCCGGCCTGGATCTTGCGGACGTTGTCGATGTCGTCCGGGCCGAACAGCTGGGTGCGGTAGGCCACCAGCGCGAAGTCGGTGGCCGACTTGATGACGTCCTTCACGCCGTCGGGCTTCTGACCGGTCCAGCCCGGTCCGGCCAGCAGATAGAGGCCGCCGTCGTTGCCGGTGGCGCGGCTGCCGACGTAGGCGAAGTTCGCGGTGTACCCGTCGATGAACTGCAGCGAGTAGTAGCGGTCTTCGTCGATCGGCGGGACGAACAGCACCAGCGGCTCGGCGCGCAGGTCCGCACCGAGCATCGAGTACGGGGTGTCGGAGTTGGGGGTTTGCACCGCGGTGTCGGCCGGGGTGAAAACCCTTGCGACACTGTGCACTTGGTTCCAAGGCCCCTTGTACTCCGGGCTCGCGCTGTCGATGAAGTACGAGTACTGCACCCGGTAGCTGTCCACCATCGGGAAGCCGTAGATGTAGGCGTCCTTAGCGATCGCCCTGGCCTCGTCAGGGGTCACCGGACCGCTAGGCACCGACGGGACGGTCGAGTCCGCAGTCGGGGTGGAGGCGGACGGGGGCTGCTTGGCCGTGCCGCAGCCGGTGAGCGCCGCGATCAGCAGAGCGGTGAGGACGACGATCCAGGTACGCATGATTCTCCCTCGTCGGGCATCTCGTCGGGCATCTCGTCGGGCATCTCGTCGGGCATCTCGTCGGGCATCTCGTCGGGCATCTCGTCGGGCATCTCGTCGGGCGTCGTGCCAACCTACCGCAGGGCGATCACGAACCTTTGCCTAACGAACACCCAGCAGGGCGTCCAGCGCAGCCCCGACGGCAGTGGGGGCGCCCTCATCACGACCGCCGTATTCCAGTGCGTCGGTCACCCAGCCGTCCACCGCGGCGAGTGCTCTCGGGGTGTCGAGGTCGTCGGCGAGATACCGGCGCAGCCGGGCGATGACATCGGCGGAGTCCGGACCGGCGGGCAGGGCCGTGGCGGTGCGCCAGCGCTGCAGCCGGGCTTGCGCCTCGGCGAGCACCTCGTTGCTCCAGAACCGGTCGCTGCGGTAATGCCCGGCCAGCAGACCCAGCCGCACCGCGGCGGGATCGACGCCGGCGGCCCGCAGCGTCGAGACCAGCACCAGATTGCCGCGACTCTTGGACATCTTGTGTCCGTCCCACCCGATCATGCCGGCGTGGACGTAGTGCCGGGCGAACCGGCGCTGCCCGGTCGCGCACTCGGCGTGCGCGGCGGAGAACTCGTGGTGCGGGAAGATCAGGTCGCTGCCGCCACCCTGGACGTCGAACCCGAAACCGATGCGGCTCAGCGCGATTGCCGCGCACTCGATATGCCAGCCCGGCCGGCCCGGCCCGAACGGCGACGGCCAGCTCGGCTCGCCCGGGCGCTCCACCCGCCACAGCAGTGCGTCGAGGGGATCGGATTTGCCCGGCCGCTGCGGGTCTCCCCCGCGCTCGGCGAACAGCTGCAGCATGGTGTCGCGGTCGTAGTTGGACTCGTAGCCGAAGACCGGATCGGCGTCGGCGCGGAAGTACACGTCGGGATGGTCCGGGTCGTCGACCAGATAGGCCGCGCCGGAGGCCAGCAGCTTCTCGATCATCTCCACCACCTCGGGGATCGCCTCGGTGGCGCCGACGTAGTCCTGCGGCGGAAGCACTCGCAGCGCGGCCATGTCCTCGCGGAACAGCTGGGTCTCGCGGGCGCCGAGGTCGCGCCAGTCCACACGATCGCGCTCGGCCCGCTCGAACAGCGGGTCGTCGACGTCGGTCACGTTCTGCACGTAGTGCACCCGGTGCCCGTTGTCCCGCCACATCCGGTACACCAGATCGAAGGTAAGGTAGGTGGCCGCATGACCGAGGTGGGTGGCGTCGTACGGCGTGATGCCGCAGACGTACATGGTGGCCGTAGGCCCCGGCACGGTGGGCCGCACCTGCCGGTCGGCACTGTCGTAGAGCCGCAGCTGCGGACCCCGGCCGGGCAGCTCGGGGATGTCGGCGGCGGTCCAGGCCCGCATCAGCTGGCCAGCCACATCGCGTCGAGCAGCACCTCGGCGACCTCGGGGCGGCACATCAGGAAGTCCGGCAGATACGGGTCGGGCTGGTTGTAGCGCAGCGGCGAGCCGTCCAGGCGGGTGGCGTGCAGCCCGGCCGCCTGGACCACACCGGCCGGCGCGGCCGAGTCCCACTCCCACTGCCCGCCGGCGTGGATGTAGGCGTCGGCATCGCCGCGGACCAGCGCCATGGCTTTGGCACCCGCCGAACCGATGCGGATGAACTCGACGTCGAGCCGGTCGCGCAACAGCCACAGCACTGCCGGCGGCCGGTTGGAACTGGCGGTGATGCGGATCGGTCCCGCGGGCGGCGGCGGTGGGGCGGTCACGGTGTCGCTGCGGTGCACCTCCCCCAGGGCCGGCAGCGCCACCGCGGCGTCGGTGATCGTCCCCTCCGAACCGGAAGTCCGCTGCCACAGCGCCACGTGGACCGCCCAGTCCTCGCGGCGCGGCATGGAGTACTCGCGGGTGCCGTCGAGCGGGTCGATGATCCACACCCGGTCGGCGCGCAGCCGGCTCAGGTCGTCATGGGCTTCCTCGGAGAGCACCGCGTCGTTCGGACGCTCGGCGCGCAATCGCCGCAGCAGCAGCGCGTTGGCACGGACGTCCCCGGCATCGCCGAGGGCGGGCGGGAAGTCGTGCCCGACCTCCGCGCGCACCGCCAGCAGCAATCGGCCCGCCTCCTCCGCCAGATCGGCGGCCAGCTCGGCGTCGGTGCGACTCACCCCGTCAGTATTGCCGAGGCGGAAACGGCGCATCGGTGTGGGCCGACGCCTAGATTGCTGCCATGCGAATCGCGAGCGTCATCGGCGTGACCCTTGGTCTGCACCTCGTCCTTGCTGCGGCCGGCTGCGGCACAACCCCGGAGGTGGCCGACCCACTGACCGGCACCACCTGGCAGCTCATCAAGATCGAGTCGATGGCTCCCGACGAGCAGCCGAGCACCGAGATCGAACAGCGGTCGGAGTACACCGTGACCTTCGGCGACGACGGGAAGGCCGGCTTCCGCGTCGACTGCAACCGGGGCAACTCCACCTGGAAGCGGGACGGGGAGGGTTCCTCGGGCGGGCTGACCTTCGGTCCGATCGCAGTCACCAAGATGATGTGCCCGAAGCCGTCCAACGACACCGAGGTCGCTGCGGCGCTCGCACGAGTACGCAGCTACCTGGTGAAGGACGGAAAACTGCATCTGTCGCTGGAAGCCGACAGCGGCATCATGCACTTCGAACCGCTGCCGACCGGGCAGTAGCGGCAGACCGACGTTCTAAAAAGCCGGCCAGGGCAGCGGGCGACGGCCGTCGGGTTTGGGCATCACCGGCTCCTCGACCAAGCCGCACACCCGCCGCCGCAGCGCCGCCAGCTCCGCGCCGGTGATGTGCTTGCGCAGCCGGGTGCCGAGCTTCCCCCGCAGCCGATCGTCGAGGCTGCGCAGCGACTCCAGCGTCTCGGCGTCCAGCGTCGTGCCGGCCCAGCCCCACAGCACGGTGCGCAACTTGTCGTGGACGTGCAGGGAGATTCCGTGATCGACGCCGTAGACGGCGCCGTCCGCCCCCGCGAGGATGTGGCCGCCCTTGCGGTCGGCGTTGTTGACGATCACGTCGAAGACGGCCATCCGGCGCAGCCCGTGATCGTCGGCGTGCACCAGGGTCACCTCCACCCGGGCGTAGTCGTAGGCGGTGAGCACCGACAGGTAGCCGTCGGGAACGCAGTCGGCGGGACACAGATCCACCAGGCCCGGGACGCGGGCCGGCTCGGGTTCCTCGATCCAGCGCTGCACCGTGCCCGGCCCGGCCGGGCCCTGCCGGATGACGGTGTGCGGCACGACATTCCATCCCAGCGCCTCGGAGATGAGAAACGACCCGTACTCCCGGCCGGCCAGGGTGCCGTCGGGAAAGTCCCACAGCGGCTGCTCCCCGGCCACCGGCTTGTAGACGCACCGCACGACGCTGTCGCCCAGGGTGGCCTCACAGAGGAAGGTGGCGTTGCTGGCAGAGCGGATCCGGCCGACGACGGTCAGCTCGCCGCGCAGCAGCGTCTCCTGCGGCTGGTCGCTCACAGGTCGGTGTCGTCGCCGGCGTCGTCGTCGGCACCGTAGAGCGGGGCTCTGCGGTAGCCGTTGGTCCGCACACAGAGGTGACCCCGCGGGTCCAAAGGCTCGTCGCACAGCGGGCAGGGCGGCCGCCCGGCGGAGATGACCCGGTAGGACCGCGCGGCGAACTGCTGAGCGGACTGCGGCGACAGGAAGACCCGCACCGCGTCAGGGCCCTCCTCGGCGTCGTCGAGAATCACCGAGGCATCGAACTCGGTCTCACTGACCGCCAGCAGCTCGACCACCACGCTCTGCGCCTCGGCGTCCCAGCCCAGGCCCATGGTGCCCACCCGGAACTCGGCGTCGACCGGGGTGAGCAGCGGGTTGAGGTCCTCGATGTCGCTCTGCGGCGGCAGCGGGGTGCCGAACCGGCGGTGCACCTCGGTCAGCAACGCCCCGATCCGCTCGGCCAGCACTGCCACCTGTTCCTTTTCCAGCACCACCGAGATCACCCGGTTGTCGTGGGAGGCCTGCAGATAGAACGTCCGGTTGCCGGGCTGACCCACCGTCCCGGCGACGAACCGGTCGGGAGTGCGGAAGACGTGGATTGCGCGGGCCATGGTCAGTACCAAAATACCGGCACGGACAGCCGATTCAGTCGGTGGAACCGCCCACAACCGCATCCCCCTCGGTGGCGGGGCGCGGCGCGGCGGACAGGACGGCGGCGAGTTGAGCGCCGGTGTGGTTGACATGCAGCACGAAAGGCCGCGTATCGGTGTAGCGGATCACGCTCATCGACGCGGGATCGGCGATGATGCGCTGGAAGCTGTCCAGGTGGGTACCGAGCGCGTCGGCCAGCACGGCTTTGATCACGTCGCCGTGCGTGCAGGCCACCCACAGGGCGTCGCCGCCGTGTTCGGCGGCCAACCTGCGGTCGTGCTCGCGGACGGCCGCCACCGCACGGGCCTGCACCCCAGCCAGGCCTTCCCCGTCGGGGAAGACCGCGGCGCTGGGCTGCTGCTGCACCACCGACCACAACGGTTCGGTCATCAGTTCGCTGAGTTTGCGGCCGGTCCACTGGCCGTAGTCGACCTCGGCGAGACGGTCGTCGATCACCGGGTCCAGGCCCAGCGCCCCGGCCAGCGGCTCCAGGGTGAGCCGGCAGCGCAGCAGCGGCGAGCGGACCAGGGCCTTGATCGGCAGACCGGCGACGCGGTCCACCAGTTCGGCCGCTTGCGCGGTGCCCTTGTCGTCGAGTTCGACGCCCGCCGTGCGGCCGGCCAGGGTGTGGGCGGTGTTGGACGTCGAGCGGCCGTGCCGAAGCAGGATGACGGTCATCCGCTTACCCCTGTTCTGTTCACGCCTATGTCGCCGAGACCACGCCGGTGGCCAGCAATGCCATCAGCGTCAGAGACAGGATCACCCGGTAGCCGACGAACCAGTACATGGCGTGGTTGTTCAGGAATCGCAGCAGCCATGCCACGGCGGCGTAGCCGATCACGAATGTGATCACCACCGAGACCGCGAGCTGGGCGCCGGTGGCAGCCATGCCCTCGCTGACCGGATCGAACGCGTCCGGCAGGGAGAACAGCCCTGAGGCGAACACCGCCGGAATGGCAAGCAGGAAGCCGAATCTCGCGGCCAGCGGCCGGTCCAGCCCGCGGATCAGGCCGGCGCTGATCGTCGCGCCCGATCGCGACACTCCGGGCACCAGCGCCAGGCACTGCGCGAGGCCGACGATGAGACCGTCCTTCCAGGTGAGTTGTTCGGCGTGGCGGTCCTGCTTGCTGAAATACTCGGCGGCCGCGATGACGGCCGAGAACACCAGCATCGCGGTGGCGACCACCCAGAGATTGCGCACCTCGTCCCGGATGATGTCCTTGAACAGGAATCCCAGCACCGCGATCGGGATGGATCCGATGATGACGAACCAGCCCAGCCGGTAGTCGACGTTATCGCGGTGGGCCGGCACCCGCAGACCGTCGATCCACGCCCTGAGGATGCGGATGATGTCGCGGGCGAAGTAGACCAGCACCGCGGCCTCGGTGCCCAGCTGCGACACGGCGGTGAACGAGGCGCCGGCATCGCCGTGGAAGAAGACCCGCGACACGATCGCCAGATGCCCGGACGACGAGATCGGCAGAAATTCGGTGAGTCCCTGAACAATCGAGAGGACCACGACCTGCAGCCACGACATCGTCGTCACATCCACGGCGAGAACCGTACCCGCGACCGGCCGGACGACTGAAGTCAGCGCACCGCGGACGCGACGGCGTCGCGGACGGCCGCCGACAGACTGCGCGCGTCGTCGACGTCGACGTCGGCCAGACCACGGGTGGCGGTGGCGATGACGTCCTCGGGCAGCGGCACCGGCATGGCCCGGCGCGGGCGGTAGACCTCGACTAACAGCTGACCGCGATGGACGTGAAAAGAGAAGCTGCGTCCGTCGCCGAGGCGGCCGAACCCGCTGGCGAACAGACCGGTGATCAGATCTTCGACGAAGAATTCGGCCCCCGAACCGGTCCCGGATGGGGAGGCGGAGGCCAACGTCATACCGCCCACCGTAATCCCGGTCACACCCGGTTTGCACCTAGAATTCGGTCTCGACACCAACGACCTCTTCGCTGGACCGACACATCTGGGGGCTTTCCGTTGCCAGAACAGGGATACCGCGTGGGGAAACACTGGTTAGCTGCCGGATTATTTGCAGTGGCGTTGGTTGCTGGCGGCTGTAAGTCGGGACCGATCTCCACCGCTCCGCCGACTATTGAATCCGCGCGCGCCGCCGACTCTCCGCCGCCGTCGGCCGCCCCGGCCGGGCAGATCATGCCGTTCGCCGGTAGCCCGCAGGCGGCCATCGTCGACGGGGAATCGCTCGTGGTGCTCACCCCGGGAGCCCAAGCTGGCACGCTGACCGTCTTCGGACCATCGGGATCTGCCCGCGCCGTGACCCTGCCCGGTCCGGCCACCGCCGTCACCTCAGACGGCAGCGGCACCGCGTACGCCGCCACCCGCGGCGGGGTGTTCACCGTCGACCTGGCCGGCGGCACGGCCACCCGGACTGCCATCGCCGGCGCGGAGAACACCGACTTCACCGCCATCGCCCGCCGGGCCGACGGCAGGCTGGTGCTCGGCAGCGCCGACGGGGTCGCCTACACCCTCGACGCGGACCTGACGGTGGCCGCCACCGCCGACGCCTTCGCCCGCGTCGATGCCCTGGCCGCGCAGGGCGATGTCGCCGTGGTGCTCGACCGCGGCCAGACCTCGGTGACCGCGCTGACGCCCGACGGCTCTCCCGCTCAGGCCTTGCGGGCCGGCATGGGCGCCACCAGCATCGCGGCGGACTCGATGGGCCGGGTGCTGGTGGCCGACACCCGCGGCGGACAACTGCTGGTCTTCAGCGTGGACCCGCTGATCCAACGGCAGTCCTACCCGGTGGGCGGAGCCCCCTACGGCATCGCCGGATCGCGCAGCCTGGTCTGGGTCTCATTGACCGAGGAGAACACCGTCGTTGGCTACGATCTGGGGACTGGCACCCCCGTGGAGAAGATTCGTTATCCGACCGTGCGACAACCGAACACACTGGCGTACGACGATGCGTCGGGCACCCTGTACGTGGTGTCCGGTTCGGGTGCCGGGGTTCAGGTGATCCGCAACGCGGGCAGGTTGGCATGATCCGCAACGCGGGCAGGTTGACATGAGTGCGTCCTACCGCGGCCGGATGCCTGCCGCCTGGGAGGCCGCGCTCACCGACGACTACGAATGGATTCCGCTGCGACTGCCGCCCGAGGTGACCCGGATCAGCGCCTCCACCCGGCTGTCCATCGAGGCCGAGTACCGCGGCTGGGAGCTCACCCGGGTGCGGTTGTACACCGACGGCAGCCGACGGGTCCTGTTGCGGCGCAAAAAAACCCGCCTGGACGCCCGCCAGGACGACGCCGCCGGCTCCGTCGATCAGCCGGGGCTGCTGTGATCTACGACGCGGTGCGCGGGTTCCTGTTCAAGGCGCCCCCGGAGCGCATTCACCATCTGGTGTTCTCGGCGTTGCGCGGTGCCACCGCCACCCCCAGCACCCGGCGGGCCCTGAGTCGCGCATTGGCGCCGCACGACCCGATCCTGGCCAGCACGGTGTTCGGGGTACATTTCCCCGGCCCGCTGGGCCTGGCCGCCGGGTTCGACAAGGACGGTCTGGGGCTGGATGCCTGGGGCGCACTGGGTTTCGGCTATGCCGAGATCGGGACGGTGACCCCCCAGCCGCAGCCGGGTAACCCCGAACCGCGGTTGTTCCGGCTGCCGCAGGACCGCGGTCTGCTCAACCGGATGGGCTTCAACAACGCCGGTGCCGGACAGCTGGCGCTGCGACTGGCCCGGCACCGCCCGGATGTGCCGATCGGGGTCAACATCGGCAAATCGAAAATCACCCCGCCCGAGCGCGCCGCCGAGGACTACGCGACCAGCGCCCGGCTGCTGGGGCCGCTGGCCTCCTACCTGGTGGTCAACGTGAGTTCCCCGAACACCCCGGGGCTGCGCGACCTGCAGGCCGTCGACTCGCTGCGGCCGATCCTGCGCGCGGTCCAGGCCGAGACCACCGCGCCGGTGCTGGTCAAGATCGCCCCGGACCTGTCCGACGCCGACGTCGACGCCGTCGCCGATCTGGCCGTCGAGCTGGGGCTGGCCGGCATCGTGGCCACCAACACCACGGTGTCGCGCGCCGGCCTGCGCACCCCGCACGTCGACGACCTGGGACCCGGCGGGGTGTCCGGACCGCCGGTGGCCCGCCGGGCGACCGAGGTGCTGCGCCGGTTGTACGCCCGGGTGGGTGAGAAGCAGGTGCTGATCGGCGTGGGCGGCATCGAGACCGCCGACGACGCCTGGGAGCGGATTACCGCCGGGGCCTCGCTGCTGCAGGGCTACACCGGCTTCGTCTACGGCGGGGGCCTGTGGGCCAAGCACATTCACGACGGCATCGCAGCGCGCCTGCACGCCAGCGGGTTCGCCGGTCTGCGCGACGCGGTGGGCTCGGCGTCCCGCTAGCCCCGTGGCGCGCGCGGTTACTTCTGCTCGTAGGTCCCGTGAATCACCGCACGCGCAATGCCCTTCATGAAGATGTTGAATCCCAGGAACGCCGGGCTGGCCTCGTCGGTGATGTCGAGCTTTTCCACGCTGAGGGCATGCACCGCAACGAAATAGCGGTGGTAGCCATGGCCGGGCGGCGGCGCGGCGCCCACGTAGCGCGGCATACCGGCATCGTTGCGCAGGGTCAGCGCGTCGCCGGGCAGCATCGACCCGTCACCCACGCCGGCGGGCAGTTCGGTGGTGGTGGCCGGCAGGTTAGCCACCGCCCAGTGCCAGAAACCCGAGGCGGTCGGCGCGTCGGGGTCGAACACGGTGACGGCGAAGCTGCGGGTCTCCTCGGGAAAGCCCGACCAGCTCAGCTGCGGTGAGACGTCCTGGCCACCGGCACCCATGATCCCGCTGACCTGAGCGTTCTTCAGCGGCTGGCCGTCGGTGATATCAGCGCTGGTCAGGGTGAAGCCGGGCAGTTCGGGCAGGAAGTCGTAGGGGTTGTACGGAAAGGCCATCGGGTTTCCCTTCTTCGATGTCAGAGGTTGGTTTCAGCAGTTCCTGAGAAAGTGCTCGAGTACTTCAGCGCCGAACTCCAGCGCTTCCACCGGAACCCGCTCGTCGACACCGTGGAACAGCGCCGCGAAATCGAGGTCCGCCGGTAGCCGCAGCGGCGCGAATCCGAAGCACCGGATGCCAAGTACGGCAAAGGCTTTCGCGTCGGTACCGCCGGAAAGCATGTAGGGGACCGTGCGCGCCTCCGGGTCGACTGCGAGGATCGCGTCGTTCATCGCGTCGACCAGGTGCCCGTCGAACGTCGTTTCGTATGAAGGCAATTCGGAGATCCACTCCCGGGTCACGTCCGGGCCGATCAGTTCATCGACCTCGCGCTCGAAGGCGGCCTGCCGGCCGGGCAGCACCCGGCAGTCGACCACGGCCTCGGCGGTGGCGGGAATGACGTTGGCCTTGTAACCGGCCTTGAGCATGGTGGGATTGGCGGTGTCCCGCAGGACGGCGCCCAGCATGCGGGCCATCGGACCCAGCTTGGCGAGGGAGCCTTCCAGATCGTTGCGGTCGAAGCTCAATCCGGTCTCTTCGGCCACCACCGAAAGGAATTGCGCGACGGTGTCGGTCATCACCAACGGGAACTGGTGGGTACCCAGCCGCGCAACGGCATTGGCGATCGTGGTGACCGCGTTCTCGTCGTGCACCATCGACCCGTGTCCGGCGCGGCCGCGGGTGCTCAGCCGCATCCACAGCAGGCCTTTCTCGGCCGTCTCGATCAGGTAGAGCCGCCGCTCACCGCCGTCGTGGCGCGGCACGGTGATGGAGAATCCGCCCACCTCGCCGATGGCCTCGCTGACACCGGCGAACAGATCAGGCCGGTTGGCCACCAGCCAGTGCGCCCCGAACTTGCCGCCGTGCTCCTCGTCTGCGACGAAGGCGAAGATCAGATCGCGCGGCGGCAGGACACCGGCCCGTTTGAAGTGGCGGGCCACCGCCAGCATCATCCCGCACATGTCCTTCATGTCGACCGCGCCGCGACCCCACACATAGCCGTCGGACACCGCACCGGAGAACGGGTGCACGCTCCAGTCGGCGGCTTCGGCCGGCACCACGTCGAGATGGCCGTGGATCAGCAATGCGCCGCGCGACGGGTCGGCGCCGGGCAGCCGGGCGAAGACGTTGAGCCGGTTCGGCGCACCGGATTCGACGTACTCCGGTTGGTAGCCGACCTGGCGCAACTGCTCACCGACCCAGCGGGCGCATTCCGCCTCCCCCTTGGTGGTCGCCGGGTCGCCCGTGTTGGAGGTGTCGAAGCGGATCAGCGCGCTGACGAGTTCGACGACCTCGTCCGCGGGAGTTATCACCTCACTTTCCTACCACTGGCCGGCTCCGGCGGTACGCCGGGCATCCGCTACCACATCATTCACATCAAACTCATTTACAACACGCGCATCATGCGGTTCTATTTAGCGATGAACACCCGGGCGATGAACACACGGGCGATGAACACCCGGGCGATGAACACCCGGGCGATGAACACCCGGGTGCCCGTGCTCGCCGCACTGCTGGCCCTGACCGTCAGCGGCTGCGCCGCCACCACGGCCGGTACCGCCAAGCGTGCGGCGCCGCCGCTGCCCGCCACCGCCGAGACGCTGCCCGAATTGCTGTTGCCGGCCGCGGCGGTGAGTGCCGTGATGGGCAGCGCCGACCTGGTGGTCACCAGCGACGCGGTGGCGCCGTGGGACGACAGCGCTCCGTTGACCGACCGCACGCCCGGATGCCTGGCCGTCGCCGGAGCGGCGCAGCGGGGCAGCTATGCCGGCGCGGGCTTCACCGCGGTGCACGGACAGGTGCTGCGCGAACCGCCGACCGACCCGGCCTGGTCGCACTTCGCCAGCCAGGCCGTCGTGCTGTTCCCCAGTGAGCGCAAGGCCGCCGATTTCCTCAGCCGCTCCCGGGAGAACTGGGGTGCCTGCTCCAACCGCGAACTGGCCTACCGGCAGCAACTCGCACCCGTTCAGCTGTGGTCGGTCGGTCCGGCGGACGTCGACAGCGATGTCCTCACGGTCTCGCGCACCCAGCGCAGCCCCGAAACGTGGTCCTGCCAGCGGGCGCTGACCGTGCACGCGACGGTGGCAATCGACGTCGAGGCGTGCAGTCGCACCGGACCGGTCGAGTCCGCGGCCGCCATCGCCCGGGAGATCTCCGCCCGGATGGGCCCGACCGGCTGAGGTCCGGGGCAGGGGTCGGGGCTGGATTGGGCGGACGAGCGCAGATCCGATAGCCTAAATCGCCCACCGCGAGTGGGTTTTGGAGGTCCGAGTGGCGGAATGGCAGACGCGCTAGCTTGAGGTGCTAGTGCCCTATTAACGGGCGTGGGGGTTCAAGTCCCCCCTCGGACACAATTTTTTCCTGGTTGACTGGTGATGGCTCCAGCCGCGTCGGGCCTCAATCGGTGGCACGTACCCGTGTCGTCGTGAGTGGCGGAGGTGACGCGGTGGCTGCAGTCCCCGAATCTCTGGCCGCGTCAGCGCACTTCGTCGACGGCGGCGAAGTCGGCGCCGACCTGGCCAAGGTGGACTGGGCGTCGACACCGCTGGGCGTTCCCGCCGACTGGCCACAGAGCCTGCGGACAACCGTCAACACCCTGCTGGCTTCGCGCTTCTCGATGTGGATGGCCTGGGGCCCGGAGCTGACCTTCTTCTGCAACGCCGCTTACCGCCGCGACACCCTGGGCCGCAAATACCCATGGGCGCTGGGCCGGCCGGCCCGCGAGGTGTGGGAGGAGATCTGGCCCGACATCGAACCGCGCATCCAGCGGGTGCTCTCCACCGGCGAGGCGACCTGGGACGAGGATCTGCTGCTGTTCCTGGAACGCTCGGGGTACACCGAGGAGACCTACCACACGTTCTCCTACAGCCCGCTGCGCGACGACGACGGCTCGGTGGTGGGCATGCTGTGCGTGGTTACCGAAGACACCGCCCGGGTGATCGCCGAACGACGGATGACCACCCTGCGTGACTTGGGCTCCGACCCCACCGTGGTGCAGACCGAACAGGAAATGCTGGACTTCACCGCCCGCCAGCTCGGGCGCAATCCCAAGGATCTGCCGTTCACCCTGACCTACCTGTTCGACGACTCCGGTAACGCCCGGCTCAGCGCCAGCAGCGGACTAGCCGCCGGGCACCCGGCAGCGCCTGCCGAACTGTCCGCCGACGCCGCGGCCAGCTGGCCGGTGCGCGACGCTGCCGCGGGCCGCAGCGCCATCGTCGACCTCGACGAGTCGGTGTTCGGCGCATTGCCCGGCGGTGCGTGGCCGCAACCTCCGGTCCAGGCGATGGTGACCCCACTGATCGCCCAAGGCGCCACGCCGACCGGGTTCCTGGTCACCGGGCTCAACCGGTACCGACCCATGAATGAGGCCTATCGCGGCTTTCTGCGGCTGGTCGCCGCGCAGATCGCCGGCGGCGTCGTCAGTGCCCGAAGCTATGCCGTCCAGCAGCACCGAGCCGAGCAACTCGCCGAACTCGACCGCGCCAAGACGATGTTCTTCTCCAACATCAGCCACGAGTTCCGCACGCCGCTGACCCTGATCCTGGGACCGATCGCCGAATTGCTCAGCGACGCTTTCGCTCTGGACGACCGGGTCCGTCAAGAACTCGATATGGTCCAGCGCAGTGCGCTGCGGCTGACGAAGCTGGTCAACACGCTGCTGGATTTCTCCCGCATCGAAGCCGGCCGGATGCAGGTGCACTACGAGCCTGTGGATCTGGCCAAAGTCACCGCCGAGTTGGCCGGGGTGTTCCGCTCCGCGACCGAGCGGGCGGGACTGGATCTGACGGTCGACTGCTCGCCGCTGGAGCAACCGGCGTACGTCGACCGGGACCTGTGGGAGAAGGTGATCTTCAACCTGCTCTCCAATGCGCTCAAGTTCACCCTCAAGGGCTCCATCGCCGTCGCGGTGCACAGGGACACGGACACCGCCGTGGCGGTGCACAGCGACACGGACACCGCCGTGGCGGTGCACAGCGACACGGACACCGCCGCGGCGGTGCACAGCGACACGGACACCGCCGTGGTGACCGTCAGCGACACCGGTATCGGCATACCCGCGGCGGAAATGCCCCGGGTTTTCGAGCGGTTTCACCGCATTCACAGCAGTGCCGCCCGCTCCACCGAAGGCAGCGGTATCGGTCTGGCACTGGTCAAGGAACTCGTGGGTTTACAGGGCGGCACGATCAGCGCCGAGAGCGTCGAGGGGGCCGGGAGCATATTCACCATCCGGCTGCCGCTGGGCACCGCACATCTGCCGGCCGACGCCGATGTCGGTTCGGCCGCAGCGCCCGACACCGAGCTGGAGGTGCCGCAGTGGCAGGCCGGGCAGTCCTACACCGAGGAGGCGCTGCGCTGGACGGCCTCGCCGGTTGGCGACGACGGGTGGTCGGCGGGGGCTCCGGCGGAGCTGCCGGTTATCGGCGCCGGCGAGCGCCGAACGGCTGCCACCGCCCCCACCGTCCTCGTCGCCGACGACAACGCCGACATGCGCGACTATCTGGTTCGGCTGCTGCAGGGGGCGGGGTACCGGGTCAAGGCCGTCGCCGATGGTCGGAAGGCGCTCGACGCGGTGCGGGCCGACGTGCCCGATCTGCTGATCAGCGACGTGATGATGCCCCATCTCGACGGCCTGGCCCTGGTGTCGGCACTGCGTGCGGATTCACGCACCGCGGTGGTGCCGGTCGTGCTGCTGTCGGCACGCGTCGGGCAGGAGGCGTCGATCGAGGGGCTGCACGCCGGAGCGGACGACTATCTGGTCAAGCCGTTCGATTCCGTCGAACTGCTGGCGCGGGTGGAGACCAACATCGCTCTGGCACGGCTGCGTGACCGGCACGCCCGCTTACGAAACGCCTTGGTCGACTCGCTGCAGGAGGCGTTCTTCGTCTGTGGCGAGGACGGCACCGTGATCGAGGTGAATGACTGCTTCGCCGATGTGGTCGGCTACGGGCCCGAGGGTCTTCCCTATCACCCGCCGTTTCCCTGGTGGCCGGACCCCGTCACCCAGGCCGCGGAGTTCGAACGGATCAACACCGCTTTCGCCGCCGCCCAGAGCAGTGATCTGGGCCCCACCCCGTTCGTCGTCAACCATCGGGATGGACACCCGCTCTGGGTTGATATCACCAGTACCCGGGCTGAGGATCCCGCCACCGGCACGCTGCTGACGATCGGCACCTTCCGGGATGTCACCGCCGAGCACTATCGCGACCTGAGTCAGACCGCGCTGGCAGATCTCAACGGGCAACTCGCGCGAGCCGACGACCTTCCGAATACGGTCACCGCCGCGGCGCGCGGTCTCCAGTGGGTGTTCGGCGCCACCCGCGTGCTCGCTGCCACCTTCGGCACCGACTCCACCGAACCGGAACTGATCAGCTCCGGCCAGCCGGTGCACTGGTCCGAGCTCACCGCGGTGAGCCGTCAGCGAATCCGCGGCCTGGCCACGGGTGCCAACGTGCTGATCGCCGACACCAGCGTCCCGGGCCGGACAAGCATTGCGTTACCGCACCCCAATGGGGTGCTGGTGATCTGCATCGAGTTGGACAGCCGTCCCGCGCTGACCAGTGAGGAGCAGGCGCTGCTGACGGTGCTGGCCAGCCGGCTCAGTCAAGGGCTGCACAGAGTCAGCGAAATCGATGAACAACGCAAGACCGCGCTCGCGCTGCAGCACGCGATCCTCGGACCTGCCGACTTACCGGCCGGCTTCGCCGCGCGCTACCAGCCCGCCACTCAACCGCTGGAGGTCGGCGGCGACTGGTATGACGTCGTCCCCCTCGACGAGAGCAGCATCGCGATGGTGGTGGGTGACTGCGTGGGTCACGGCTTGTCCGCGGCCACGGTGATGGGGCAGCTCCGCAGCGCGTGTCGGGCACTGCTGCTCCAGCGCCTCAGCCCAGCCGAAACCCTGGAAGGCCTTGATCGCTTCGCCGCCGGCTTGGCCGGAGCGTCGTGCACCACCGCGTGCTGCGCCATCCTCGACACCGCCAGCGGCGAATTGACCTATTCGTCGGCGGGACATCCGCCACCGATGCTCGCCTCCCCCGACGGCACCATCACGATGCTGGAAGACGGACACACCATTCCGCTGGGAATAGAGGTGGACCGTCGCCGTCCGACGGGCCGGGTCACCGTCCCCGCCGGCGCGACCCTGCTGATGTACACCGACGGCCTCGTCGAGCGGCGCGGGCTGTCGATGGACGAAGGTATCGGCCGGGTCGCCGCGCTCGTCAGCGGTGGGCTCGGCGGCGCTCTGGACGAGTTGGCCGATGGTGTGATGACCAGACTGGAGCCCGAGGGCGGCTACCACGACGACGTCGCGCTACTGGCCTACCGTCGCCCCCTGCCACTGGAGTTGCGGTTCACCGCCGGCCCGGCTGAGATCGCGCCCATCCGTGCGGCTTTGCGTCAGTGGCTGGCGATCGCCGGGGTGTCACCCCAGCTGTCCACCGACGTGCTGCTAGCCGTCGGCGAGGCAGTGTCCAATGCCGTGGAACACGGCCACCGCACCAACCGGAACGGGTCGATCACCCTGCGCGCGTCGGTGACCGGCACAACGCTGGAGGTCGCCATCACCGACACCGGGCAGTGGAAAATCCCGGATCAGGTGCCCAACGGGCTGCGTGGCCGAGGCATCTCGCTGATGCGATCACTGATGGACGACGCCGTCGTCGAATCCGGAGCGCACGGCACCACGGTCCGGCTGTCGGTTAATCTCATATGATGGGCGCGGCGATGACGATCACCACCCGCCACGACGACAACGGGGGCGTTGAGTTGGCTGCCGTCGGCGAACTCGATCTGAGCACCATCGACGAGTTCACCGCGGCCCTGCAAGCCGCCGCCGACGACGCCGGCCCCGGCCGCATGATGACCCTGGATCTGAGCGGCGTGGAGTACCTCGACAGTGCGGCCATCAACGCGCTGTTCGCCCAGGCCGGGCGGATCAGCGTGGTCGTCGTCCACCCACTGCTGATGCGGGGTCTGACCATCAGTGGACTGGACAAGGTCGTTGAGGTACGGGCCGCGACGCACGGCTGACGGCCTGACCGGCGGTGCAGCTACCGCTGCGCGACCCGCCCGCGGGTGCGGATCAGGCTGGCCACCGTGGTGATGACCAGGATCGCGCCGATGACGCTGATCGACATGGCCGTGGAGATCTCCGGCACGTCGACATACTTCCCGTTGTTGATGAACGGCAGCGTGTTCTTGTGCAGCGCGTGCAGCACCAGCTTGACGCCGATGAACCCGAGGATGAGGGCCAGCCCCGCCGATAGGTAGATCAACCGGTCGAGCAGACCACCGATGAGGAAATACAGCTGCCGCAGCCCCATCAGGGCGAATGCGTTCGCCGTGAACACGATGTATGGCTCCTCGGTGAGCCCGTAGATGGCCGGGATGGAGTCCAGCGCGAACAGCAGATCGGTGAAGCCGATGGCGACCAGTCCCAGCATCATCGGGGTGATGAACCGCTGGCCGTCGATCCGGGTGACGAATTTGTCCCCGTCGTAGTCGTCGGTGGTCGGCACGAAGCGACGTACCAGGGTGACCAGCCGGTTCTCCCGCTCGACTGCGGCCGTTTTCTCATGGCCGCTCTCCCGGGCCAGCTTGAGGGCGGTCACGATCAAAAACGCCCCGAACAAATAGAAGATCCAGCTGAACGAGTTGATCGCGGCGGCACCGATGGCGATGAAGGCCCCTCGCATGATCAGCGCCAGCACAATGCCGATCAGCAGCAGCTTCTGCTGGTACATCCGCGGAACGGCGAACGAGGCCATGATGACGGTGAAGACGAACAGGTTGTCCACCGAGAGCGCTTTTTCGGTGACGTAACCGGCGAAGTACTCCCCGCCGAACTGCGCGCCCCATTGCCACCAGATGAACAGCCCGAAGAGCACCGCGATGGTGATGTAGACCGTCGACCAGATGGCCGACTCGCGGAACGTCGGTTCGTGCGCCACCCGTACGTGGGCGAAGAAATCGAAGACGAACAGTCCCAGAATGGCGACGCAGGTAACGATCCAGATCATCGTAGTCACGCCCATACCAGAGCAGTATTCCGGAAATATCTTTCGCGTGCTTATGCCCTTGTCACCACCGGCCGGCCAGCCGGTCCCGATAGGACCGGCCGTCGGGGTCGTAGATCATCCGATAGACGGGGACCGACCAGAGCCGCCGAAGCCGGCCGACGCGCACTGGGTGGTGTGGGCGCAGTCTGCCGGGCGGGCGAGGACCGCACCGGCCCCCGCGGTGCCAGCGCTCCAACTCCCCCGCCGATTCCGCCACCGCCGCGATCGCGTCGGCTGGATCTGGGCCCCGTCGCCCTGGCCGGCCGGGTCCAGCGGCCGGCGGCCATCGCGGGTGTCGTCGAGCACCGCGCAGGCGATTTCGCTGTCGTGCGTCCATGACCGGCTGTTGACGTTGTCGCTGCCGACGCAGGCCGGGAAAGCCACGCGACGGCGGCGTAGCCTGACCCGGGTGGCCCGCCAGGTGTTGTTCATCCGCAACGACCCCACCGCGCCGCAAGCCCTGATCGGGGACGTCTTCGCCGAATCGGGTTTTGACATCGGCACATTCGACGTGCTGCCTGTCGGCACCGACGATCCGGTGCGGACCGTGGCCTTTCCCGACCCCGGCCGCTACGACGCGATCGTCGCCCTGGGGGCGCGGTGGGCGGCCTACGACGACACCCTGCCGTGGGTCGGCGCGGAAATGGACATGCTGCGGCGCGCGCTGGACGGGGGCGCCGCGGTGTTCGGGGTGTGTTTCGGCGGTCAACTCCTGGCCCGCGCCCTGGGTGGGACGGTCGCCCGATCCACGGAGCCGGAGATCGGCTGGCATGACGTGCAGACCGATGAGGCCGGGCTGGTGCCGCCCGGCCCATGGTTCCAGTGGCACTTCGACCGGTTCACCGCACCGCCGGGCGCCCGCGTGGTGGCGCGCAACGCGAGCGCCGCACAGGCTTTCGTGCACGGCCGGGCGCTGGGTGTGCAGTTCCATCCCGAGGTCGACGAGCGACTCGTCGAGCAGTGGATCGCCGACGGCGCCGGGGAGATGGCCGCCCTCGGCGTCGATGCCGACGGTATGCGGGCCCGTACCGCGCAGCTGGCAGGTGACGCCGCCGCCCGGCTACGGCACCTGGTTCGCGGGTTCCTCGCGCTCGGCCAGTGCGTCCCCCACGGCGGTGAGTACGGCGTCCAGCGCCCGCGGTAGCGCCGCGGCGACGGCGGGGCTCAGGCCCGCGCCATGGCCGGTGTCGGCGGCGCCGACGCTGACCACCAGCACCGCGTCGGGGACCCGGCCGAGTTCCCGGCCGAGCCGGTAGGTCTGCCACAGGCTCAGGTCATGCGAGCTGAGCCGCTCGGGGGTGTCGGGCGGTTCGCCGAGCGGGGCGGTGCGGACCCGGCCCGGCTCGTCGCCGACCGCGGCGTCGATCAGGATCGCCAGCCGGCTACCCGCCCAGGCGTCCAGCAGGGCGGCCGGCTCGGCCGCGCAGGTGAGCACCCGCACGCCGGGCAGGCCGCGGGCGGCGACCGCGGCGGCCACGGCCGGGCCGACCCCGTCGTCGCGGCGGAACTCGTTGCCGACGCCGATCACCACCGTGGTCACCGGCGGTGCACCGTCAGGGTCAGGAAATGCGTCGCGCAGGAGATGCACGGGTCGTAATTGCGGATGGTCCGTTCGCACAGCGCGGTGAGGGTGGCGTCGTCCAACTCCGCGCCGCTGGTCACCACCCGGGTGAGATCGTCCTCGATGGCCGCTTGGTTCTGGGCGGTGGGCGGGACGATGGTGGCAGCGGCGATCAGGCCGTCGGCGTCGATCTCGTAGCGGTGATAGAGCAGTCCGCGCGGCGCCTCGCTGACCCCGTGGCCGATCCCGGGCCGGGCTTCGACGGGAACGAAGGCACGCGCCGGGCGCTGGTAGCTCTCGATGATCCGCAGTGCCTCCTCGACGGCATACACCACCTCGACCGCGCGAACGATGATGCTGCGGAACGGGTTTCGGCACTGCGATCCCAACCCTGCAGCGGCGGCCGCCTCGCGGGCCAGCGGGGTGAGCAGGTGGTGGTTCAGCGAGTAGCGGGCCAGCGGACCGGTCAGGTGCCGGCGGCCGTCCAGGGTGGCGTGCAGCGCGGTGGAGTGCGGCACCTGGGTTTCGCGCACGTGGTCGCTGAAGTTCCGAAGAGCGAACGACGGTCCGTCGCTGCGGGCGATGGTGCCGTCCTCGATGGGATAGCGCTGGGCGGTCAGGGCCAGCATCTCGTGGTCGATCGTCAGGTCCGGGAAGTCGAACGCGGCCACCCAGCGCACGCCTGCCAGTGCATCGTCCAGCGCCCGGCGCAGCTGCTCGGCCATCGGTGCCAGGTCGGCGCGGGTGGGAACCGAGTAGAAGCCGCCGAGGCGAACGTTGACCGGGTGGATGCTGCGTCCGCCGATGAGTTCCATCAGCCGGTTGCCGGCCTTCTTCAGCGACAGGCCGCGCTCGACGGCCTCGCGGTGCTCACGGGCCACCGTGATGATGTCGGGCGCGCCGAGGAAGTCCGGGGCATGCAGCAGGTAGATGTGCAGGGCGTGGCTGTGGATCCACTCCCCGCAGTACAGCAGCCGCCGCAGGGCCAGCAGTTCAGGGTCCAGGGTGGCGCCGCAGGCGTCCTCGATGGCGTTGCAGGCGCTGACCTGGTAGGCCACCGGGCAGATGCCGCAGATACGTGCGGTGATGTCGGGTGGTTCGGTGTAGGCGCGGCCGCGCAGGAAGGCTTCGAAGAACCGCGGCGGCTCGTAGATATTGAGCTCGACGAGTTCCGGTATGCCATCACGCATCTCGACGTGCAGCGCACCTTCGCCCTCCACCCGGGTCAGCGCGCCGACGCGCAAGGTCCGAGACTCGGTCATTGCGGACCCCGCTCGGCTTCGAACTGGGTGACGTTGTAGGTGTCGAAGACCTGGTCGACATCACGGGCGGACAGGCCGTCGCGACGCAGCAGCGGGATCATCGCCCCCATATTCGGGGTGGCCATCGGCCCGAAGCAGCCGTAGCAGCCGCGGTGGTGACGCGGGCACAGCGCCCCGCAGCCGGCGTGGGTGACCGGGCCGAGGCAGGCGATGCCCTCGGCGACGGTGACGCAGGTGACCCCGGCGCGTTTGCACTCGGTGCATACCGTGGCCGCCGGCAGCCGGGGTTTACGCCCGACCAGCAGAGCGGCCAGGGTGTCGAGCAGCTGGCGCCGGTCGATGGGGCAGCCACGCAATTCGTAGTCCACCGGCACATGCGCTGAGGCCGGGGTGGAGGTAGCCAGGGTCTGGATGTAGTCCGGGCGGGCGTAGACCACCGAGGAGAACTCGGCGACGTCGGCGAAGTTGCGCAGCGCCTGGATGCCGCCGGCGGTGGCACAGGCTCCGATCGCGACGAGAACCTTTGACTGGGAGCGGATCTCGGCAATGCGACGTTCGTCGGCGGGGGTGGTGATGGACCCCTCGACCAGGGAGACGTCATAGGGGCCGGCGACGACGGCGCTGGACGCCTCGGCGAACACGGCGATGTGCATCTGATCGGCCAGCGTCAGCAATTCGTCCTCACAGTCCAGCACGGTGAGCTGGCATCCGTCGCAGGACGCGAACTTCCACACCGCCAGCGACGGCGATCGTGACCCCATCAGAGCTCCTCGACGTCCAGCAGGGGCGCAGCCACGTCGTAGCCCACCACCGGGCCGTCGACGCAGAGCAGTACCGGGCCGAGCTGGCAGTGCCCGCACCAGCCGACGCCGCACTGCATATTACGCTCCAATGACACCCGGATGTCATGCGGCTCAATTCCCTTGTCCAGCAGGGCTTTCGCACTGTTGCGCATCATCAGCTCGGGCCCGCAGATAAAGGCGGTGGTGCGGCCGGGGCGCAGGCTCAGCCGGCACAGCGGTTCGGTGACGAAGCCGGTCTCCCCGGGCCAGCCTTGAATAGGCACGTCGACAGTGCGGTGCACCTCTAGTGCCGGATCCCGTTCCCAGCCGGCCAGTTCGGCTGCGTAGAGGAAGTCGGGCTCGGTACGGGCGCCGGCGATGAGAACCACCCGCCCGTAGCGATCACGCTGGGCCAGTGCGGCTTCCACGACCGGTCGCAGCGGCGCCAGGCCGACGCCGCCGGCCACGATCACCAGATCGTTGCCGACGGCGCTGTCCAGGCCCCAATGGGTGCCGAACGGGCCCCGCACCCCCAGGGTGGATCCGGGTTCGGCGGCACACACCGCGGCGCTGACCGCCCCGACCGACCGGATGGTGTGGATGATCGACCCGTCAGAAGGGATGGCGCCCAGTGAGATCGCGATCTCGCCCACCCCGAAGGCGTAGAGCATCATGAACTGCCCGGGCAGCGGTAGCGGGAGAGCCCCGGCGACCGGATCGAGCCGCAGCGTCACCGAATCGGGGTTCTCGGCGGTGCGGGATCGCACCCGGTAGGGCACCGGCGTCATGGCATTGGCGGCCGGTGTCCGCACGGCGGTTTCAGTCATCGCTGCGCTCCCGCTCGGCTGGCTCCGGTTCGGCCGGCTCCGATTCGCCGCGCTCGGCAGCGAAGACCGCCATCTCCTCGGTGATGTCGATCCCGGTGGGACACCAGGCGATACAACGGCCGCAGCCCACGCAACCCGAGCTGCCGAACTGGTCGTGCCAGGAACTCAGTTTGTGGGTCAGCCAATGCCGGTACCGGGACTCCCCGGAGCGCCGCACCGGGCCTTCGTGGATGAAGGTGAAGTCCAGCTCGAAGCACGAGGACCATTCCATCCACCGCTCGGCGTGCTCGCCGCTCAGATCGGTCACCTCGGCGGTGGAGGTGCAGAAGCAGGTGGGGCACACCATGGTGCAGTTGCCGCAGGTGAGGCAGCGGCTGGCGACCTCGGCCCAGTGCGGAGACTGGCGGGAGTCGATCAGCAGCTGGCGCAGGTCCGTCTCGGGCATCGCCCGGCCCATTGTGGTTGCGGCGGCGGCGATGTCAGCGGCGGCTGCCTGCTGCTCCGCCGGCTCGGCGGGGCGGTGCGGGATGGCGTCGAGAACGTGCGCACCGGCCTCGGTGCCGACCTCGACCAGATAGCTGGCTTCCCGGCCGTCGACACGTTCGGTCAGCGCGAGGTCGTAGCGCGGCGGAGCCGCGCCATCGGCCGAGCGCGGCGGAGCCGCGCCATCGGCCGAGCGCGGCGGAGCCGCGCAGCCCGGCCCGGTGCCCATCGAAGCGCAGAAGCACAACCCGCCGGGTTCGGTGCAGTTGACGGCGACGACGAACACGCCGTCGCGCCGGGCGGTATAGGCACTGTCCGGATGGGCGCCGCCGGCGAGCACCCGGTCCAGCACCCCGATGCCGGCCAGGTCGCAGGCGCGCACACCGAGGAAGGCGTAGTGCGGAGCCAGGTCGCCTTCCTCGGACTGGTCGCCGGACGGGTCGGACGACCAGACCCGCTGGCTCGGCGGGTGCAGGAACTGTTTCCACGACTGCGGCCCCGCGGAGTGCCCGAACGCGGCCCGGTCGTCGCGGGCGCGGAGACGGTAGCTGCCGGGGCCCACGTCCACACCCCAGCCGTGCGGAAGTTCGTCGGCGCCGGCGATCTTGTCGAGCACGATGGCGTTGTCCCGCAAGGTCGGGCCCACCACCCGGTATCCGCGCCGGCGCAACTCAGCGACGAGGTGGTGCAGTCCGACATTGTCGATGACCGCGTACCCCATCACCCGTACCCCATCACCCCATGGTGCCCGAATCACCCGCCGCGCGCGCGGGGTCGAAGGTCATATGAGTCAGAGGGTGAGTTTGACCACCCCGGGGGCCGGGTCGTGCCCGAGTTGATGGGCCAGAACGTCGTCGACGGATGCCTGACGGAACCGGTGGCCGAGCGCCTCCAGCGCCGCGGGGGCGACCCGCTGGTTGGCTTCGGCCAGCTCGGTGGCGCCCTGTTTGCCCAGCAGCAGCCGAGGTCCGAATGACGGGACCGGGAGCAGCGCGGGGCGGCGCAGAGTGGACGCCAGCACCTTGGTGTACTCCGCGTTGCGCACCGGGTTGGGCGCGACCGCGTTGACCGGGCCGGTCAGCCGGTTGTCATAGATCGCGCGGTAGTAGATGTCGAGCATGTCGTCGATGCCGATCCAGGACAGCCACTGGCGGCCGCTGCCCAGCCGTCCGCCCAGGCCGGCGGCGAACAACGGCCGCAGCAGCTTCAGGGTGCCGCCCGCGGCGGACTGGATGATCCCGGTGCGCACCAGAACCACCCGGCGGCCGGCCTCAGCGGCCGGCCGGGTGGCGGCCTCCCAGTCCGCGACCACGTCGGCCAGGAAGCCTTTGCCGCGAGGGCTGTTCTCGTCGAGCACCTGCTCGCCGCAGTCGTGGCCGTAGTAACCGATCGCCGAGGCGCTGACGAACGCCCCGAACCCGGGTGTCGCGGCAGCGATCTCGGCGAGCCGACGGGTCGGCTCCACCCGGGATGAACGGATGGCCCGCCGGTGCGCCTCGGTGAACCGCCCCGCGATGGACTCCCCCGCCAGGTGCACCAGAGCATCCACCCCGGAGAGCAGATCGGGGGCGGGATTGTCGGGGTCCCAACGTCTTTCGTTGTCGCCGGTCGGCTCGCCGCGGACCAGCCGGATCACCCGGTGTCCGCCGGTGGACAGGAACGCGGACAGCGCGGTTCCGACCAGACCGGACGACCCGGTGATGGCGACGACGAGTTGGCCGGCGCCGGCCTGGGCCGCATCCCGGTGCGCGGCCAGGTCCTCGGCAAGCTGGCGGTGCCGGTAGGCGAACGTCGAGCGCAGCGCGGCACCCGGAACCGTGGTGTCGACCTCGTCGAGCACCCGGGTCCGACCCGGGCCGTCCTCGTTGTACTTGTGGACGTGCCGCCACCAACCGATCACCCGGGGCGGCATGGTCATCAGACCGTCGGAGGACAGCACGTCGACGAACTGGTTGGGCGGGTGGTAGCCCGCCGGATCGTGTTTGGCGATCCAGCGCAGTCCACCGGGCAGACCGAGGATCGCGGTGCCGTCGGCCAGCGACTCGGTCTCCTTGACCACGCGCATCGGCTGCCACGGCGGCACCAGTCGGCGCATCGCTCCCGGGCGGGTGTGCCAGGCGAACACCTCGTCGATCGGGTGGTCGACGGTGCTGGCGTACTCAATCCCCATCTGAGGTGTCACTCCGCTCTCGGGCGTTCCTGGGCTCGTCGTGCGTCGGAGTGCTGTCGGTCTCGTCGCTCTCCACGTAGGTGTAGGTGGTGGCGGTCTCGTCGCTCTCCACGTAGGTGTAGGTGGTGGCGGTCTCGTCGCTCTCCACGTAGGTGTAGGTCACCGTCTCGACAGCCTCGACCTCGGGTTCCTCGATGTCGTCGGCAAACGCGTCCTCGCCATCGCTATCGTCGCCGGGGGCCTCGTCGTAGCGGTCGTCGTCGGTGTCGTCGTCGTACTCCTCGTCTGCGACCAGGTAGTCCTCGCTGACGGTGTGGACCGCAGCCACCTCGGCAGGTTCCGGGTACTCCGGCTCGTCGTCGCTGACGGTGTCATAGTCGGGCTCGTCGTAGACCACCTCGTCGGGATAGTCCTCGATGCCCACCGACTCGTCGTATTCCTCTGCCGCAGAGGTTATTTCACTGGAGTCGTCCTCGTCGGCCGGTCCACGCGCGATCACCGGTTCGATAACCTCGGTGGTTTCCACCGGTTCGATGACCTCGGTCGCGGCCCCGGCCAGACCCCCGGCCGGCACCACCGCATGCCGACTCGTCCGCTCGCGGATGGCGTCGAACACCAAAAGCAGGACGCCGAGCGCACTGGCTCCGATGCACACCCACGCGAAGAGTTCATTGCTGGTGACGACGGCAGTTACCAGGGCGGCCAGGCCGATCACGGCCAGCACCAAGGCGGCGATCAGCATGGGGGACGATCAGCGGAGACAGAATGCCGCTGGTGCGCGCGTCTTCCGTTAGCTCTCACCAGCGGGCCCGTACCGGTTGCCTTACTGGTACTGCGTGTAACCGACGTCGCCGGTATCGACGGGCGCAGCCGAACCACGCTGACCCAGCTCCTCGAGCTGAGACTCGAGGTAGGTCTTCAGCCGAGTGCGGTACTCGCGCTCGAAGGTGCGCAACTGCTCCAGCCGGCCTTCAAGCACGGTCCGCTGCTGATTGATGGTGCCCATCACCTCGGTGTGCTTGCGCTCGGCATCGGCCTGCAGGATGTCGGCCTTCTCCTGGGCCTGACGCAGCTGCATCTCGGAGCGGCTCTGGGCGTCGGCCAGCATGGCGTCCGCCCGCTGCCGCGCCTCGGTAACTGTGGTGTCGGCGATGTAGCGCGCCTCGGAGACGATGTGGTCGGCGTTCGCTTGGGCGTCGGCGACCATCTTGTCCGCCTCGGCCCGCGCCGTGGAGGTCAACCGGTCGGCGGTGTCCTGGGCAAGGCTGAGCACCCGGGCTGCCTTGAGGCCCTGGTCCTCGTTGGCGGACGAGGTCTCCACCACGATCGGCTGCTGCACCACCGGCTCGGGCTCCGGCTGGTAGAGCGGGATGGCCTGGGTGTGCACCATGCCGGAACGCGCTGACACCAGTTCACTGTCCAGCTCGCTCACCCGCTGACGCAGATCGGCGTTCTCTTCCAACAGCCGGGCAAGCTCGGTCTCCACCAAGTCGAGGAAGGCGTCGACCTCGTCCTCGTTGTAGCCACGCTTGCCGATGGGCGGCTTACTGAAGGCCACATTGTGTACGTCGGCCGGTGTGAGTGGCATTATTGCCCCTTCCGATCTGGGACGGTGGTTTAAGACCGTTAGCAGTGTAGAACGAGTTCAGGGAACGTTCTGAACTGTAACTGGCGTCCATCCTGTCACACCAGACCCGCGAGTTGCAGCCATGAGCGGAATTAAGAACGAATTTCAGAGATTTCCCACAACCGCCCCACGAGACTGCATCGCTCTCCCGCGCAGGTCAGACGGCGGCGCCGAATGCCAGCTGCATGCCGATAAACGCGAGCAAAAGCAGCACCATAATGGAGAAATCCAACCGGACCGCACCGATGGTGAGTTGCGGGATGATCCGCCGCAGCAGCTTCACCGGCGGGTCGGTGACGGTCATGATGGCCTCGAGAACCACCACGGTGACGCCGCGCGGCTGCCAGTCCCGACTGAACGAGCGGATGAACTCCACCACGATCCGTGCGATGAGCAGCAACCAGAACAGGAAAAGCGCGAAGCCCAGCAACTCGAAGAACAGCTTCACCGAAGAACGGTTCCTTATCTGGGGTGGACAGCGGACGGGCTCCGTCAGCCTACCCACTGCGGGCCGGTGGCCCGCAGTGGTAGCCGCTTCACTGGTAGCTGTAGAAACCGGCCTCGGCGATCCGGCGGCGTTCTTCGGCGGTGACGTCGACGTCGGCGGGCGCCAGCAGGAAGACCTTGGTGGCCACCTTGTCGAACGACCCGCGCAGCGCGAACGCCAGGCCGGCGGCGAAGTCGACGAGTCGCTTGGCGTCGGCGTTGTCCATCGAGACCAGGTCCATGATCACCGGCTGGCCGTCGCGGAACCGCTCGCCGATGGTGCGGGCCTCGTTGTAGTCCTTGGGGCGCAGGGTGGTGATCTTCGACAGCGGGCTGCCCTCTTCGAACATCATGGCCATCCGGCGCGGGTCCATGGCCAGGGCGCCGCGGGTCGAACCGCGCAGCGAGCCCAGCCGCGAGGCGGTCGGACGGTCGAACTCGCGCGTACGGAACCGCGGCTCGTCGGCATACCCGCCGGCGCGGAAGCCCCCGGTCGGCGGGTAGTCGGCCTCGTGGTCGTCGTAATGGGGCTCGTCGTAGCGCCCGCCGGCGCGGACATCGTCGTACCGGCCGCCACCGCGGACATCGACGCGAGGATCGACGCGCGGATCGACGCGCGGATCGACCCGGGAATCTTCGTAGGCCTCGTCGGCGAACCGGTCGGCGCGACGCGCGAAGCCGCGGCCACGGGGTGCGGCGGTGTCGCGCTCGTCGTCGTAGTACTCGTCCTCGTAGTCGTCCATCGGCGCCATGCCGAAGTAGGCCTTGACCTTATGCAGAGTGCTCATCCGCGGACCCTTCTGAAGCTGAACCTTGAGTGTCTGGTGGTGCTGTTGTTCGTGATGAACTTGTGACTGGAGTGACTACTCAGGGAGACGTTAGAGGACGTTTGCCCATTAACGCCGTTCCGACACGCACGCATGTTGAGCCGTGTCGCACCGCCGCCTCGAGGTCGTCGGACATGCCGGCCGACAGTTCCGTGGCACCGGGATGGGTTTGCCGAACGCGGTGGCGCTCGGTCGCGAGCGCGGTGAAAGCGACATCGGGGTCGACACCCAGCGGCGGCACCCCCATCAGGCCGACCAGGTGCAGGGCCGGCGATTCGGCGACCAGCGCACACAGCGCGTCGACGGCGGCCGGGTCCCCGATGTCCACCCCGCCGCGACTGGTGTCACCGTCGAGGCTGATCTGCACGAATACCCGCAGCGGCCGGGTCCGCCGGCCGTCGGCCAGCGCCGCGGCGGCACCGCGGTCCAACGCGGCGGCCACCGCTTCGGTGGATACCGAGTGCACCGTATCCGCCCATGCCGCAATGTGTTTGGCTTTGTTGCGCTGAATCTGGCCCACCATGTGCCAGTGCGCCGGACCGGGCTGCGATGCGGTGGCGATCAACCGGTCGAACTCGGCGATCTTCGCCGACGCCTCCTGATCGCGGGACTCCGCGAAGGATCGGCAACCCAGCCGCCAGAGGATCGCCACGTCGCCGGCGGGGAAGAACTTGGTGACCGGGAGCAGGGTGATCTCCTCCACCGAACGCCCGGCCGCCTCGGCCGCCCGGGCCAGCCGGGCGCGTACCGACGCCAAGCCGGCGGTCAGTTCAGTGACGCGGTCGCCGGCGGGAGAGCCCACATCGGTCGCCACGTCACTGCATCCAGATCAGGGAGGCCAGCCGGCCGGTCGGATTGTCGCGGCGGTGACTGAACAACGCGGGGTCGGCCACGGTGCACCGGCGGTCGATGTCGATGGCGCGCACTCCGGCCCCAGCGAGCTGACGGGCGATACCGGCCCGCAGCTCCAGTGCGGGTGTCCCGCGCGGGGTGGTGGTGCGGCTGCCGGGCAGGGTGGCCTCCACCGCGGCGGCCATTTCCTCGGGCACCTCGTAATTTTCGCCGCTGACCGACGGGCCGAGCAGCACCGAGATGTCCGCCGGCCGCGCACCCAGGGCGATCATCGCCTCCAGCGTCCGAAGCACCACACCGTTGGCCGCGCCGACCCGGCCGGCGTGGGCAGCACCCACCACCCCGGCTCGGGCGTCGGCCAGCAGGACCGGCACGCAGTCGGCGGTCACCACCGCCAGCGCCAGACCGGGGACGCTCGTCACCAGCGCGTCGGTGGAATCGAACGACGTATCGCGAGGCCCGTCGACGACCTCGACGTGATCGCCGTGCACCTGGTTCATCCAGATCACCTGGTCGGCCGGCACCCCGATCGACGATGCCAGCCGGTTGCGGTTGGCGGCCACCGCCGCGGGGTCGTCACCGACATGGTCACCGAGGTTGAACGTGTCGTAAGGCGGTGCCGAGACCCCGCCGGCGCGGGTGGTGGTGACCCGACGGATCCGAACAGCCACCGATCAGTGCCGCATGAACGGCGGCACGTCCACGTCGTCGTCATCGTCGCCGAAGGGCGACGAGCCGTTGGTCCGCGCCGAGACACCGGCCAGCGGCTCCAGCTGGTCGAACAGCGGCGAGTTGGTTACGTGCCCGGCGGTGGCCGACGCGAAGGTATGGGTGGTGGTGATCGTCGGCGGAGGCACCGGGACGGCGGACACCGGCGGTGCTTCGACGACGGTCTCGGCGACCGCGGTGGCGGCCGGGCCGGTGGTGGCCTCGCCGATGATGATCGGCCGGCGGTTACCGCTATTGGCGTCGAAGCCGGCCGCGATCACGGTCACCCGCACCTCGTCACCGAGGGAATCGTCGATGACGGTGCCGAAAATGATGTTGGCATCGGAGTGGGCGGATTCCTGAACCAGCGAGGCGGCCTCGTTGATCTCGAAGAGCCCGAGGTCGCTGCCGCCGGCGATGGACATCAGCACACCCTGGGCGCCTTCCATCGAGGCCTCCAGCAGCGGTGAGTTGATGGCCATCTCGGCGGCCTTGAGCGCACGGCCGTCGCCGCGCGCCGAACCGATGCCCATCAGCGCGGTACCGGCACCGCTCATGACGCCCTTGACGTCGGCGAAGTCGACGTTGATCAGACCCGGTGTGGTGATCAGGTCGGTGATGCCCTGGACGCCGTTGAGCAGAACCTCGTCGGCGCTGCGGAAGGCGTCCATCAGCGAGACGCCGGCATCGCCCATCTGCAGCAGCCGGTCGTTGGGGATGACGATCAGGGTGTCGCAGCTCTCCCGCAGCGCGGTGATGCCGGCCTCGGCCTGTCCGGCGCGCCGCTTGCCCTCGAAGGAGAACGGCCGGGTGACGACGCCGACGGTGAGCGCGCCGAGCTTGCGGGCGATGTTGGCGACCACCGGCGCGCCGCCGGTGCCGGTGCCGCCGCCCTCGCCGGCGGTGACGAAGACCATGTCGGCCCCGCGCAGCAGTTCCTCGATCTCGTCCTTGGCGTCCTCGGCAGCCTTGCGGCCGACCTCGGGATCGGCGCCGGCGCCCAGACCGCGGGTGGACTCCCGGCCGACGTCGAGCTTGACGTCGGCATCGCTCATCAGCAACGCCTGGGCGTCGGTGTTGATGGCGATGAACTCGACACCCTTGAGTCCCTGCTCGATCATTCGGTTGACGGCGTTGACGCCGCCACCGCCAATGCCAACAACCTTGATGACGGCGAGGTAGTTATGCGGTGGGGTCATCGGTGGGGTCTCCTCCGTGCTGGGGACTCTATGGGGCGGTTCTTTAGAGCTAGGAGCTGCAGCGACTTCCCTGGTCTAAACCCTCAACCTCAACCAGAGGCTTAGAGTTATGTCAAGTTGTTCGCGTACTGGGAACCGTATGACCGGCACGTCACGGATTGGGGAGGCGCGCCCGCGTGTCGCCGGAAATTTCCGCGCCGGCGGGGTCGGCTTGTCTCGGGCCCCGTGTCTTCGCGGGCCGGCGCACCGCTACTTGACGGTGGGCAGATCCGGGCTGGACACGTCGTAGACGCGACCGGGCTGGGTCAGCAGCGCGGTCAGCTTCTCGGCCTTCTCGTCGGTGCGGTCGGTGGTCCCCCACACCACGGTGCGGCCGTCGAGCAGCGTCAGGGTGATCGACGCCACCGAGGGCGCGGCGATCCGGCTCACCTGGGCGACCACCTCCGGGCGCAGGGCGGTCATCACCTCCAGAGCGGCCTTGGTCGGCGGATCGGCGGGGCCGGGATTGTCGACGTCGATATAGGCCAGACCCGGCGGCGGCGGCGCGACGGCGAAGTCCACCCCGTCGCGGTCGAACAGGTGCGGGCCGTCCGGGAAGTCCTTGACCACGACGGGGATTCGCTCGGCGATGGTGATGCGGATCGCCGACGGGTATTCGCGGCGGACCCGGGCGCTGGCCACCCGGCGGATACCGGCGACCCGGTCGGCCACCTCGTCGGTGTCGATCTGCAGCAGCGGAGTGCCGATCCGAATCTGGGCGGCCTCGACCACTTCCTCCCGGGTGACCGCGCCGGTGCCGGTGACCACCAGATAGCGGGCCGACATCAGCGGGGTGAAGTACAGCACCAGACCCAGTGCCACGCTCAGCACGGTCAGCAGGACCAGCCGGATCAGGAACTTCAGCCCTTTGACGCTGCCGGTGGTCAGCCGGTCCGGCGGGCCGGACTCCGGTCCGCGGGCGCGGCGCTTGGCCTCCCGGCGGGCCTGCTCGATGGCCATCGCCCGCTGCTGGACCGCGCGGCGCTCGGCGCGTTCCCGGCGCGCCCGCCGGCGCGGGCCCTCCAGGTCGACGGGCGCTGCGGCCTCACCCGGCGCCGCCGGCCCGGCGGCGGTCTCGTCGGCCGGGGCCGGTGCGGCCGGTTCGGCGTGCAGTTCAGCGTCGAGGTCAGCCTCTAGTTCGGCCTCCAGTTCAGCCTCGAGGTGAGCGTCGAGGTCGGCGCCGGCTCGGTGCGGGTCGGCCGGGACTCCGCTCACCGCGGCCCGCCCGGCTCACCGGCCCGTGAGTTCAGCGCCGAGATGATCTCCGGTCCGAGCATGGTCACGTCCCCGGCGCCCATGGTGACCACCACGTCGCCGGGCCGCACCGCGGCGGCGACCCGCCCGGCGACCGAGGAGAAGTCGGGCAGGTAGCTCACCGGAGAGGTGACGTGCTCGACAATGCTCGCGCCGCTGACGCCGGTCAGCGGCTGCTCGCGGGCGGCGTACACGTCGAGGACGAAGATCAGATCGGCGATGTCCAGCGCGGCGGCGAACTCGCGGGCGAATGTCTTTGTGCGCGAATACAAATGGGGCTGGAACACGACGATGCTGCGGCCGCCCGCATTACTGGTCCGGCCGGTGGGGTCCTGTTCGGCGACCGTCTTGAGCGCCGTCAGGGCGGCCCGCACCTCGGTCGGATGGTGGGCGTAGTCGTCGAAGACCCGCACGCCGTTTGCGGTACCGACCAGTTCGAACCGCCGGCGCACACCCTCGAACCCGGCCAGCGCGTCGAGTACGTCCCCGACCGGGGCGCCGCCCTCGACCGCGGCCAGCAGCGCGGCCAGCGCGTTGAGCGCCATGTGCCGTCCCGGCACCGCCAGGCGCATCGTGCGCGGGTGCTCCTCGCCGGCGAGCCGAACGTGGGCGACCGCACCCGTTCCGTGTTGCTCCCAGCCGACCAGCTGCCCGGCCAGATCGGCCGCCGGATCGTCCGATGATTCGACAGAGCCGTAGCGCAGCACACGGACGCCGAGTGCGGCGCTGCGGTCGGCCAGGGCGGCCGCCCCCGGATCATCGGCGCATACCACCAGTGCGCCACCCGGCGCCAACTGCTCGACGAACTGGTCGAAGACCGCGGTGTACGCGTCCGGCGTGCCGAAGAAGTCGAGATGGTCGGCTTCGATATTGGTGACCACGGCCACGTCGGGGTGGTACTCCAGCAGCGACCCGTCGCTCTCGTCGGCCTCGGCGACGAACACCTCGCCGCTGCCGTGGTGGGCATTGGTGCCGGCCTCCCCGAGATCGCCGCCGACGGCGAACGACGGATCAAATCCGCTGTGCTGCAACGCCACGATCAGCATCGAGGTGGTGCTGGTCTTACCGTGGGTGCCGGTGACCATCAGGGTGCGGTGCCCGGCCATCAGCTTGGCGAGCACCGCGGGTCGCAGGATCACCGGAATGGCCCGGCGCCGGCCCTCCACCAGTTCGGGGTTGGTCTTCGGGATGGCGGCGTGGGTGGTGATCACCGCGGTCGGACCGCCGGGCAGCAGGTCGAGGTTGGCCGCGTCGTGGCCGATGGCGATACGCGCGCCGCGGGCCCGCAGGGCCGCGACACCGCGGGACTCCTTGGCGTCCGATCCGGACACCAGCGCGCCGCGGTCGAGCAGGATCCGGGCGATTCCCGACATGCCGGCACCGCCGATGCCGACCAGATGCACCCGTTCCAGTTCGGGCGGCAGCGCGGGACTCATCGCAGCGCCGCCTTTCCGGCGCCTGCCACCTCAAGGATGATCTCGGCGATCCGGCGGGCGGCGTCGCGGTGCCCCGCCCGGGCCGCCGCCACCGTCATCGCGTCCAGTCGCCGCGGATCGGTGATCAGCCGCACCACCTCGTCGGCGACGAAAGCCGGTGTCAGATGGGCGTCGTCGACCAGCAGCCCGCCGCCGGCGTCGACCACGGGCAGGGCGTTGAGACGCTGTTCGCCGTTGCCGATCGGCAGCGGCACGTAGACGGCCGGCAGACCGACCGCGGACACCTCGGCGACGGTCATCGCTCCCGACCTGCAGATCGCCAGGTCGGCCGCGGCGTAGGCCAGGTCCATCCGGCTCAGGTAGCCAACCGCGACGTAGGGCGGATCGCCGGGTGCCGGGTCGGGTAGTTCGAGGGTGTTCTTGGCGCCGTGGACGTGCAGCACCGACACCCCCGCGACGGCCAGCTCGGGTGCGGCGGCCGAGACGGCCCGGTTGATCGAGGCTGCGCCCTGGGAACCGCCGAACACCAGCAGCACCCGGGCGTCGTCGGCGAAGCCGAAATGCGCCCGCGCCTGCGCCCGCAGGGCAGACCGGTCCAATTTGGTGATCGATGCCCGCAGCGGCATCCCGACCGTCTCGGCGTGCGGTAGTCCGGAGTCCGGCACCGCGGCCAGTACCCGGCGGGCGAAGCGCGCGCCCAGCCGGTTGGCCAGCCCAGCGCGGGCATTGGCTTCGTGTACCACGATCGGGACGCGCCCTCTCGAAGCGAGATAGGCCGGCACCGCGACGTAACCGCCGAAGCCCACCACCACGTCGGCGTCCATGTCGGCCAGGACGGCCCGGGTCTCGCGGACCGACCGGCGAATCCGCCCCGGTAGCCGCAGCAGATCGCCATTGAGCTTGCGCGGCAGCGGAACCGGGGTCACCAGGCGAAGGTCGTAGCCGCGTTCGGGCACCAGCCGGGTCTCCAACCCGCGTTCGGTGCCCAGCGCGGAGATCCGGATACCCGGCTGCAACGCGGTCAGCGCGTCGGCGACTGCCAATGCCGGTTCAACATGGCCGGCGGTGCCACCGCCGGCCAGCAGCACCGAGACGGTGCCGTCGCCGCCGTCGGCCCCAGAGACACTCACCCGTAACGCTGACCTTCCAGTGCGCGGGGCCGCCGTGGCTGGCCGTTCCCCTGCCGCACACGGCCCTGTGCCGCGGCGGAACGCCTCTGTGCTGCGGCGCCTGCTTCATGATTGGCGCGCCGAGGGGCGGGTGCGTCATGAACGGTGCGCCCAGAGGCGCCTCCATGATGCCCTGTCTGACGCGGGGCGCCGTGCGCTGTCCCCGCTTTCGGCGTCCGCCGCCCCGACGGCGGCTGCTCGACAGTGCGGGGCCGCTTGCCCGGTTTGGCGCCCGGCTTGCCCACCGGCCTGGCCGGCTTGGGCGCGGGCTTGGGCGCCTGCGGGCGCGACTGCAAGCGGTCGCGCAACACCTCGACCCGGCTGGGCAGGTAGGGCTCCGGCAGCGGCAGACGCAGCAGGCGGTTCATCCGGTCGTTCTGGCCGGCCCGCAGCGCGGCCACCGCGTCCGGCTCGTGCCGGGCCGCATTGGTCATCAGACCGATCATGAACAGCGTTGTGGCCGTAGAAGTTCCGCCCGCCGAGATGAGCGGCAGCTGGATGCCCGTGACCGGCAGCAGGCCGACCACGTAGCCGACGTTGATGAACACCTGGCCGATGACCCAGGCGGTGGCGGTGGCGGTCAGCAGCCGCAGGAACGGGTCGGCCGACCGCTTGGCGATCCGCATCCCGGTGTAGGCGAACAGGCCGAACAGGCACAGCAGACCGAAGGCCCCGATGAAACCGAGTTCCTCGCCGATGATGGCAAAGATGAAGTCGTTGTGGGCGTTGGGCAGGTAGTTCCACTTCGCCGTGCCCTGGCCCAGGCCGTCACCGAAGACACCGCCGTTGGCCAGCGCGAACTTGGCCTGGCGGGCCTGGTAGCCGGCGCCCTGGGCGTCCGCGCTGGGATCGAGCCAGGAGCGCACCCGGTCGGAGCGGTAGCCCGCCGAGACGGCGAGCACCGCCGCGGCGGTGATGGCGGCCAGCAGGGAGCTGACGAAAACCTTCAGCGGGAGCCCGGCGAACCACAGCAGCGCCAGCAGGATGATGCCCAGCGACACCGTCTGGCCGAGGTCGGGCTGGGAGACGATGAGCGCCAGCGCGATCACCGCAGCCGGGATCAGCGGGATCAGCATCTCGCGCAGGCTGGCCCGTTCCATGCGCCGGGCGGCCAGCAGGTGTGAGCCCCACACGATGAACGCGATCTTGGTCAGTTCAGAGGGCTGCATGGACAGCCCGCCGACGACGAACCAGCCGCGGGTTCCGTTGGCGAGGGTGCCGATACCCGGAATGAGGACCGCCACCAGCATGGCGATGGTCACGGCGAACGCGGGGAACGCCGTCGCCCGCAGGAACCAGACCGGCAGCCGCAGCGCCAACCAGCAGGCGAACAGGCCCACCCCCGCCCATATGACCTGGCGGATGAAGATCGACCACGGCGAGCCGTCCTCGTCGTAGGAGTGCACACCGGACGCCGACAGCACCATGATCAGGCCCAGAATCACCAGCAGGGCGGCGACCGACACCATTAGGTGGAACGACGTCATCGGCCGGGCCAGCCAGGCGCCGAATCTCGCCGGCGGCACAAGGCGGGACTTCAGCGCAGTTGTCTTGGTACTCGCCGTCGGCGGCGCCGTCGCGGCCAGGGTCGCCGCATCGTCTTTCGCGCCGTCGCCGGGGGTGGCCGGCGCGGCGGCCCGGCGTGCCAGCCGGGACCACAGCGTGCCCATGGCGCTAGTTGGCCCCGCTCGCGGCGCGGACCGCCTCGGCAAACGCATCGCCGCGGTCTCCGTAACCGCTGAACTGGTCGAAGGA
>JAULZA010000022.1:0-6511 GCA_032117575.1 Mycolicibacterium sp. | reverse complement strand
GACCAACTCCACCGCACCGGCGTTGACCAGGTCGCGCATCACCTCGTCGGAGACACCCCACTCCTGCTGAGTTCGCTTGCGGGTCAACCACGGAAGCTCCGGGATGGTGCCGCGCAGTCGCTCGACTAGTTCGGCTGGCGGGGCCACCGGTTCGAGGTCGGGTTCCGGGAAGTAGCGGTAGTCCTCGGCGGTCTCCTTATCCCGGCCCGGTGAGGTGTAGCCGTCCTCGTGGAAGTGCCGGGTCTCCTGATGGACCTTGCCGCCAGTGTCGAGAACCGCTGCCTGACGGCGCATCTCGTAGCGGACGGCCACCTCGACGCTCTTGAGCGAGTTCACGTTCTTGGTCTCGGTGCGGGTGCCGAACTCCTGCTGTCCGATCGGCCGCAGTGAGACGTTGGCGTCGCACCGCAGCGAGCCCTGGTCCATCCGCACATCCGATACGTCCAACGCGCGCAACAGGTCGCGCAGCGCGGTCACGTAGGCGCGGGCTACCTCAGGGGCACGTTCACCGGCGCCTTCGATGGGTTTGGTGACGATCTCGATCAGCGGCACGCCGGCCCGGTTGACGTCCAAGAGCGAGGTGGTGGCGCCGTGGATGCGGCCGGTCTCGCTGCCGACGTGGGTCAGCTTGCCGGTGTCCTCCTCCATGTGGGCGCGTTCGATATCGACGCGGAAGACACCGCCGTCCTCCAGGGGAACGTCGAGGTAGCCGTTGAACGCGATCGGCTCGTCGTACTGCGAGATCTGGTAGTTCTTCGGCTGGTCGGGGTAGAAGTAGTTTTTCCTCGCGAACCGGCACCACGACGCGATCTCGCAGTTCAATGCCAGCCCGATGCGGATGGCCGACTCGACGGCGGCACCGTTCAGGGTGGGCAGCGCGCCGGGCAGGCCCAGGCACACCGGGCACACCTGGGTGTTGGGGTCTGCGCCGAACGCGGTGGCGCAGCCGCAGAACATCTTGGTCGCCGTCGACAACTCGACGTGCACCTCAAGGCCCAAGACCGGGTCGAACCGGGCCACGACGTCGTCGTAGTCGAGCAGCTCGGCGTTTGTGGCGATCGTCATGGGTGACGATCTTAGTGGGGCGGTTGCCCGGCCCACTCGCCGCCGGACGTCAGCCGAAGAAGGCGGCGGCGTCGTCGTAACGGCTCTGCGGCACAGTCTTGAGCACGCGAACCGCGTCGGCCAGTGGAACCCGGCCGATCTCCTCACCGCGCAGCGAGACCATCATCCCGTATTCGCCGGCATGGGCGGCATCGGCGGCGTTGACGCCGAACCGGGTGGCCAGCACCCGGTCGTAGGCGGTCGGGGTGCCGCCGCGCTGGATGTGGCCCAGCACGGTCACCCGGACGTCCTTGCGGATCCGCTTCTCCACCTCTTGGGCCAGCTGCTGGGCCACCCCGGTGAACCGCTCGTGGCCGAACTCGTCGACCCCGCCGCTGCGCATGTCCATCGACCCCTCGGCCGGCTTGGCGCCCTCGGCGATCACGCAGATGAAGTGCGACATGCCGCGCTGGAAGCGATTCTTGACCAGCCGGCACACCTCTTCGACGTCGAACGGCTGCTCGGGGATCAGCGTCATGTGCGCCCCGGCGGCCAGGCCGGAGTTGAGCGCGATCCAGCCGGCGTGGCGGCCCATCACCTCGACCAGCATGACGCGCTGGTGGGACTCCGCGGTGCTGTGCAGCCGGTCGATGGCCTCGGTGGCGATGGTCAGCGCGGTGTCGTGGCCGAACGTCACGTCGGTGCAGTTGATGTCGTTGTCGATGGTCTTGGGCACGCCCACCACCGGCACACCTTCTTCGGAGAGCCAGTGCGCCGCGGTCAGGGTGCCCTCGCCGCCGATCGGGATCAGCACGTCGATCCCGTTGTCCTCCAGGGTCTGCTTGATATCGCCGATACCGGCCCGCAGGCGGTCCTTATTGGTGCGGGCGGTACCCAGCATGGTGCCGCCCTTGGCCAGCAGGCGCGCATTGCGGTCGTCGTTGTGCAGCTGGATGCGCCGGTTTTCCAGCAGGCCGTTCCAGCCGTCCTGGAATCCGACGACCTGAGACCCGTATCGGGCGTCGCAGGTGCTGACGACGGCACGGATAACCGCATTGAGGCCTGGGCAGTCGCCACCGCCCGTGAGAACTCCGATTCGCATGGCCTACATCTAACCCCGTCGGGTCTGAGTTAACCGGCTAAACGGCGGATGGCAATGTGCCACGTGCCGCTTCGTAAGCCGCGCCGACCCGGTACAGCCGGTCATCGGCCAGCGCGGGCGCCATAATCTGCAGACCTACCGGCAGGTTGTCGTCGGGTGACAGACCCGACGGCACCGACATACCGCAGTGCCCTGCGAGATTCAGCGGCAGGGTGCACAGGTCGAACAGGTACATCGCCAACGGGTCGTCGACCTTCTCGCCCAACCGGAAGGCGGTGGTGGGCGTGGCCGGCGACACCAGGACGTCGACGCTTTCGTACGCGGTGTTCAGGTCACGGGCGATCAGCGTGCGAACCTTCTGCGCCTGGTTGTAGTAGGCGTCGTAGTAGCCGGCCGACAAGGCGTAGGTGCCGATCATGATGCGGCGCTTGACTTCCGGGCCGAAGCCGGCGGCGCGGGTCAGCGCCATCACCTCTTCGGCGCTGTGGCTGCCGTCGTCGCCGACCCGCAGGCCGTAGCGCATGGCGTCGAAGCGGGCCAGGTTGCTCGACACCTCCGACGGCAGGATCAGGTAGTACGCCGACAGCGAGTGGTCGAGGTTGGGGCAGTCGACCTCCCGGACCTCCGCGCCGAGCGCGGTCAGCTGCGCGACGGCGTCGTTGAACGACTCCAGCACCCCAGGCTGGTAACCCTCGCCGCTGTGGAGCTGCTTGACCACGCCGATGCGCACGCCGGCGAGATCGCCGGTGGCACCGGCGATGGCCGCCCCGACGACGTTGGGAATCGGAATGTCCAGCGAGGTCGCGTCATGCGGGTCGTGGCCGGCGATCACCGCGTGCAGCAACGCGGTGTCGAGCACGGTCCGCGCGCACGGACCACCCTGATCCAACGACGACGCGCAGGCCACCAGCCCGTAGCGCGACACCGTGCCGTAGGTGGGCTTGACGCCGACGGTGGCGGTGAGCGCGGCAGGCTGGCGGATGGACCCGCCGGTGTCGGAGCCGATCGCCAGCGGCGCCTGGAACGCGGCCAGTGCGGCAGCGCTGCCGCCGCCGGACCCGCCAGGAACCCGGTCGACGTCCCACGGATTGCGGGTGGGCCCATAGGCGGAGTTCTCGGTGGATGACCCCATGGCGAACTCGTCCATGTTGGTCTTGCCCAGGATCGGGATGCCGGCCCCGCGGATCCGAGCGGTCACCGTCGCGTCGTAGGGCGACATCCAGCCTTCGAGGATCTTCGACCCGCAGGTGGTGGGCATATCGGTGGTGGTGAACACGTCCTTGAGCGCCAGCGGCACCCCGGCCAGTGGCGAGGGCAGGTCGTCACCGGCGGCTACGGCCTCGTCCACGACGGCCGCTGTGGCCAGGGCTTTGTCGGCGGCGACGTGCAGGAAGGCGTGGTAACGCTCGTCGGTGGCGGCGATCTGGTCCAGACATGCCTGGGTGAGTTCGGTCGCCGAGATCTCCTTGTCGGCGATCATTCCGCCGAGGGTGGCTGCGTCCATCCGCAGGATGTCTGTGGTCACGCTTCCTCCCCGAGGATCTGCGGGACGGCGAACCGGCCCTCGTCGGCCGCGGGCGCCTCGGCCAGCGCCTGCTCAGGGCTGAGACTGGGCTGCACCACGTCCGGACGGGTGACGTTGACGGTTCCCCTGTCCTCCGGTCGCTGCGCCCCGGCACCGGGGGCCAGCGGGTTGCCAGTGGGCGCGACATCGGTGACGTCGACGGACTGGATCTGGCCGACGTAACCGAGGATCGCGTCTAGCTGGCCTGCGAAGCTCTGCAGTTCGTCGTCGGTCAGCGCGAGGCGGGCGAGCTTGGCCAGCTTGGCCACCTCGTCGCGGGAGATGGTTGACACGGCTGTAGAGCCTAGCGAGGTGACGAGCCGGGCCCCCCGGGCCCGGTGAGGAACCGAGCAATCCGACCCCGCGAGGTGACGAGCCGGGCCCCCCGGGCCCGGTGAGGAACCGAGCAATCCGAGCAATCCGACCTACTGGCCAATGTGGGAACTAACCGTACGGTGCGCCGCTAGGCTGCCGTCATGTCCGCCCCGAGCGAGGGCTTGGGGATCAACGAGAAGTTGTTCCCAGGTCGTCAGTTCATCAGCACCGTGCTTGATCTGCTCGACACCAAGTCGAAGATGAGCGGCCGCCTGTGGCGGGTGTACCTGATGCGGGCCGCCATGGCAGGCATCATCATCAGCGTCTTCTACCTCGCGTTCTACGGCGTGCAGGCAGGGTTCGATCAGGTGCCGGTGTCGGGCGAGGCGACGATGCAGCCGATCGGAAAGTTCTTCGGCGCAATAGTGTTCGGCTTCGCGCTGGTATTCATCTACTTCACCAAGTCCGAACTGCTCACCTCCAACATGATGGTGGGTTCCATCGGCGTCTACTACAAACACGGGGAATGGCCGCGGGTTCTTCGGATCCTCGGGCTGTGTTACCTCGGCAACTTCCTCGGCGGCGTGTTCATTGCCGCCCTGCTGCGGGCGAGCACCCTGCTCGACGGAGGCCTGGGCACCATCATGGGCCACTCGGTGGAGACCAAGCTCGGCTACATCACCGAAGGCGCGGCCGGCTGGGGCGACCTGTTGGTCCGGGCGATCCTGTGCAACTTCCTCATCAACGTGGCGATGCTGCTCTGCTACAACGGCATGATCAAAGGGGACATCACCAAGGTCGCATCGATGATCGCGGCGGTCTTCCTCTTCGCCTTCCTGGGCCTTGAGCACAGCGTTGCCAACACCGAACTGTTCCTGATCTACGGCATGCACCACGGCATCAACGTGGGCGCTGCCGTCGGCAATGTGGCTGTCGCGTTGGTGGGCAACTTCATTGGCGGTGGCCTGTTGATCGGGGTGTACTACGCCTACGCCAACGACTTCCGGCGCGCCCAGCTGCACGGTCTGATCACTCCGGATACGCCCACTTCCTAGTCCGTAACCGGCCACCGCCGACATGCCGACCGCCATCGCCCTGTGAAACAGTGGGCACGTGCGTTCGTATCTGCTGCGGGTGGAACTTGAGGACCGGCCGGGTTCCCTGGGGTCTTTGGCGGTCGCCCTGGGCTCGGTCGGCGCGGACATCCTGTCGCTGGACGTCGTGGAGCGCGGACCCGGTTACGCCATCGACGACCTGGTGGTGGATCTGCCGACCGGCGCCATGCCCGACACCGTGATCACCGCGGCCGAAGGCCTGATCGGCGTGCGGGTGGAATCGATCCGTCCGCACACCGGACGTCTGGAAGCGCACCGGGAGCTGGAGCTGATCGATCATGTGGCCGCGGCGGGCGATCGCGCCGACAAGCTCCAGGTACTGGTCGACGAGGCCCCGCGAATCCTGCGAGTCGGCTGGTGCACGGTCGTGGAGTTCACCGATCACGGTCCGCAGCGCATCGTCGGCAGCCCCGGCGCCCCGGAAACTCAGGCACCGTCGACCCCGTGGATGCCGATCAGCCAGGCGACGGCCCTGGACGCCTCTGAGGAGTGGGTGCCGCAGCTGTGGCGGGATATGGACACCACGCTGGCCGCCGCGCCGCTGGGTGGCCCGCACACCGCGATCGTGCTCGGCCGCCCCGGCGGCCCCAACTTCCGGCCGTCCGAGGTGGCCCGACTGGGCTATCTGGCCGGAATCGTTGCGTCGCTCCTGCGTTAGGGCTGGTCCGTCTCGGCCGGAGGCGGGTCGCCGTCGGCCTCCCCCGCCGGAGGCGGGCCGTCGGCCAGCAGCGCCCGGAAGCCGTCCTCGTCGAGGATCAGCACACCCAGTTCGACGGCCTTGTCGTACTTCGAGCCGGGGGCGTCGCCGGCGACCACGTAGGACGTCTTCTTCGACACCGACCCGGAGGCCTTGCCGCCACGGGCGAGGATCGCCTCTTTGGCCTCGTCACGAGAAAACCCGGTCAACGAGCCGGTCACCACGATGGTCAGCCCGGCCAGGATCGGCTCGATGCCGGTGTCGCGTTCGTCGGCCATCGTGACCCCCGCCGCGCGCCACTTCTCGACGATGGCGCGGTGCCAGTCGACGTCGAACCACTCGCGCAGCGCGGCGGCGATGGTGGGTCCCACCCCTTCGACGTCAGCCAGTTGCGCCTCGTCGGCGGCCATGATCGCTTCCAGGCTGCCGAACGCGGCGGCCAGCGCCCGTGCGGCCGTGGGACCGACGTGACGGATGGACAGCGCCACCAGGATTCGCCACAACGGACGGTCCTTGGCCTGTTGGAGATTCTTCAGCAGGCGCCCGCCATTGGCCGACAGCGCCCCGTTCTTGGTGCGGAAGAAGTCGGCCTTGAGAAGCTCATCGGCGGTGAGGTCGAACAGCTCCCCCTCGTCGGTGATGACGCCGGCTTTGAGCAACGCCACGGCGGCTTC
>JAULZA010000021.1:0-15658 GCA_032117575.1 Mycolicibacterium sp. | reverse complement strand
GGGAAACGAGGGGGGAAACGAGGGGGGCGACGAGCGGGGCCACCGCCACGATGAGGATGGCGGCCATGATCGCCGGGGCCACCAGAGGCACCCAGGTGAGCCGCACCGGCAGCGTGGTCGCGGCCGCCCCGGCCACCGCGAACCCGCACATGCCCAGCAGCGTCGGGGTGGTCAGCGTCACCGCCTCCGCCGAGTACCGGGCGAGCAGATACGCCGCGGCGGACAGACCCGACACCGCGGCGAACAACGGACCGACGTCACTGAGGGTGATGCCGGCGACGGTGAGCACCACCGCGGCGGCCGCGGCGCGGCGGTCGAACACCCCGGCCAGCACCGCGGCAGCGGCGAGCCCCAGTGCCGCCAGCGCCCAGACGCTTCCGGGGCGGGCGGCCGCGGCGACCATCAGCGCGCCGAACGCCGGGGAGAACAGCACCGCGGGGTTCTTCATCGGCGCCGCCGGGCGGATCGGACCCGCACCTGCGGCAGCAGCCGCATCGCCACGTCGAGGGTGAGGTCAGCTGGCCAGTCCACCACTTCCACACCCACCATCCGCATGTCGCGGTACATCGCCGCGCGCTGCAACCCCCACATCCGTTGCAGGATCGGGTCTTCGTCGTCGCCCAGGGGGCAGCCCTGGAGCACGTCGACGGCCACCACGACGTGTCCGCGCTGGGAAAGGTCCATCAGCGCCAAGCCGAACGCCGCGTCGAGCAGCGTCGAGAAAGCGATGATCACCGCACCCGGCGGGACGGCGACCCGCGGCGCCAGGGTGCCGTCGACGCTGCGGAAGTCGGCGCCGGCGCCGAGCACGGCGTCGAGGATCCGGTAGAACTGCCGCTGGCCGATGTCGGCGCCCAACCAGCGCGGCTGCTGACCACCCAGCCCGATCACGCCGGCGCGGTCACCGCTGCGCAACGCCGACTGCACCACCTGCAGCGCACCTTCGGCGGCGCGCTGGGTGGCGGCGGTGGCCGGGCCGGGCGGCTGGGCGCTCAGGTCCACCAGCACGACGACGTCGAGGGACCGGTCGGTGAGCCGCTGGGTGACGTGCAGCACCCCGCGGCGGGCGCTGACCGACCAGTTGACCGTGCGCAACTGGTCGCCGGGCACGTAGGCGCGGATGTCGGCGTACTCCACCCCGGGGCCGACGTGGCGGGTCAGGTGGGTGCCGATGCGGTCGAGCATCTCGGTGCGCGGCATCGCCGTCGACGGCGGCGGAACGAGCGGGAACACGAACGACTGCCCCACCGGCGCAGAGGCCGAGCCCGCCAGCAGCCCGCCGGATGCGACGACGTCAACGCGCGCGGTGAGCGGATAACGCCCCCAGCGCTCTGCGGTAAGGGCGACATCGCTGCGCTGCGGTTGGGCGGAGTCCAGCAACTCGACCGTCATGCCGTCGGGGGCGGTGACGGCCAGCGTCACGGCCTCACCCTCGCTACTGCCGGAAAGTGCGCCGCCGCCGGTTAACTCGACCGCGATCTGCTCCCGATCGCCCTCGAAGCAGCGCAATGTGTCCGGCGTGCACCGCACCGACATCGGCGGCACCGGCCGCTGCCAGTGCAGGCTGGACAGCACCCCGAGCAGCGGCGCGGCGAACGCGATCAGCGCCCACTGCCCGGAGATCAGCGCCGCGGCCAGCGCAGCCGCCGCGGACACCAACAGAACCCTGGTCAATTCCGTTGTGCGCCAGTGGAACCGCAGATCGATCCGGTCGTCGATCTGACCTGTGTCGACCTGATCTGTGTCGGGCATGGGTCTAACGCCCGGGAGCCCGCGGCACCGGCAGCCGCTTGAGCAACTGCTCCACCACATCGGAGCCGTTCATGCTGCGCACCCACATCTCCGGGCGCAGCGTGATCCGGTGCCCGAACGCGGGAACGGCGAGGGCCTTGACGTCTTCGGGCTGCACGTAGTCACGCCCGTTGAGCAGCGCCCGGGCCCGGGCCAGCTGTACCAGGTCGAGTTCGGCGCGCGGGCTGGCGCCCACCACCACCTGGGGGTGGCTGCGGGTGGCGGCGGCCACCGACACCACGTATTTCAGGACGTCGTCGTGGACGCTGACCTGTTCCACGCCGTCCTGCATGGCGAGCAGGCTTTCGGCGTCGACGATCTGGTTCACCTCAAGCTCGGCGGTCCGGCGGTCCAGTCGCCGGCGCAGCATCGCCGCCTCCTCCTGCTCGGAGAGGTACTTCAGGGCGACCTTGACCGCGAACCGGTCCAGTTGCGCCTCGGGCAGCGGGTAGGTGCCCTCGAACTCGATCGGGTTGTCGGTGGCGATGACGGCGAACGGCACTGGCAGCCGGTGGGTTTCGCCGTCGATGCTGACCTGACCCTCGGCCATCGCCTCCAGCAGCGCGGCCTGCGTCTTGGGCGGGGTGCGGTTGATCTCGTCGGCCATCAGCAGGTTGGTGAAGATCGGGCCGCGGCGGAAGTCGAACTGGCCCGAGCGCATGTCGTAGATCGTCGAGCCGAGCAGGTCGGCGGGCAGCAGATCGGGGGTGAACTGCACACGGGTGAACCGCAGCCCCAGCGCGGCGGCGAAGGATCGCGCGATCAGCGTCTTGCCCATGCCGGGCAGGTCCTCGATGAGCACATGACCGCCGGCCAGCACGGTGGTCAGGATCAGCGTCAGCGCCGACCGCTTGCCGACGACCGCCCGTTCCACCTCGTCGAGGACCGCCTCGCACAGCACGGTGGTGTCAGTCTGCGCATATGAACCCGAAGCCGTCATACCTGTTCCAGTCTTTTGAGGATTTCGTCCAGGGCGTCGCGGCCCGGGCCGGGTTCGTCGCGGCGGCCCGGCGACACGTTCTGCGGGTCGACCCACTGCCACAGCTGGTCACCGAACAGCAACCGCCCGGTGGACGCCACCGCGGCGGACTCCTTCTGCTTGGTGGCCACCAGGAAATCGCGGGCCAGCTTGGGCCGCAGGTGACGGTCCCAGTCCCCCCTGGTGCAGTCCGCCCAGCGGATCAGTTCCTCGGTCTGGGCCTTCCACCGCAGCAGCGGCTCCATGGCGTCGTCGCCCGCCGGGGCGCCGGCGAGCTCGGTCCTGGACTCGGCCAGCCGCAGGGTCAGCTGAATCCCGAACAACGCCAACGCAACTCCGCCAAGCGGTAGCGCCCAGCGCCAGCCCAGCAGTATTCCGACGACCTCGGCCAGCAACACCGCCAGAAAGCCGCTGGCCAGCAGTCTGCTGCTCATCGGGCGCCGCGCACTTCACCGAGGACCGAACGCAACGCCTGCTCGGCGGTGTGCCGGTGATCCTCGGTCATGAGGTGGCTGCTGAACCGGGCCTCGGCGAACAGGTCCACCAGCGTCGAGGCACTGCCGGCGCGCACGATGCGGTGCACCACCGCCCGGGCCAGCACCTCGGTCGGGGTGTCGGAGGCCTGCGGCGCCGCACCGGGGGCCTCGGCCAGCGCCTTCTCCATCGCGGCGTAGCAGGCGATGATCGCTTCGCGAGGAGCCAGCGCCGGGTTGGCGACCTCGGCCAGTCCGCGTTCGGCGGCAAGTGCCAGGGATGCGTCGCCGCTGTCCGCGTCGGCCTCGGGCGCTCCGGTCAACACCACCGGCGGCAGCGTGGACCGGTTGCGCACGGCCGCCAGCACGGTAGAGACGGCCATCATCGCCAGCAGGATCACGGTGGTGACGATCAGCGCCTGGTAGGCGGGGCTGGGAGTACTGGGCCGGTTTGGCGCCGAGACCGGTGGTTGGGCACCGGTGACCTCGGGGACGGCCGTCGGAGGGCCGGGCTGGTCGCCGAGGTCGACGTCGGCGTTGAACTGGTTGAACACCACGAACAGCACCAGCCAGAACATCGCGAACCCCAGGCAGATCAGCACCGTCCGCATGGTCATCCGGCCGCGTTCGGCACCGGCGTAGTCCGCCATCTCCCAGGGCACCGCCTTGGGTTTCGGCGGCCGGCGTTGGAACACCGCGAAGGCCATCACCACCACCGCCACGCCGAGCAGGGCGATGATGCCGACCAGCGAGGCTGGGCTGTCGCCGGCATCGGGGTCGCGGGGCGTCGCCGCCCGCGGGTCGGGCACCCGCCCGCGCAGCGCCACCGCGCCGGCGAGCAGCAGCACGAGTAACACCGCCACCCGGCCCGCGGACCGGGTGGCGTCCGTCGACACCGTCTTGCTGGGAGTTTTCATACCGATGGTTCCCATGGTGGCACGGAACACCGACTCCCCGGAGCGGGTCGTACCGTGGTTCGGGTGAGCCGGACCAGAGACCAGGACGCCTGCCCGGGCGCCCTGCAGGTGCACCAGGCCGCCGACGGCGCGCTGGCGCGGGTGCGGCTGCCCGGCGGGATGCTCACCGCCGCCCAGTTGGAGGCACTCGCCGAGGCGGCCGAGCGGTTCGGCTCGGGCACGCTGGAACTGACCGGCCGCGGCAACGTGCAGGTGCGCGGCATCTCCGAACCGGAGGCGGTGGCCGCGGCCGTCGCCGCCGCCGGCCTGCTGCCCTCGGCCACCCATGAGCGGGTCCGCAACATCGTCGCCTCCCCGCTGTCCGGGCGAGCCGGCGGACTCACCGACGTCCGGCCGTGGGTGAGCAGGCTCGACAACGCCGTTCAGACCGATCCGGAGTTGGCCGGGCTGCCGGGCCGGTTCTGGTTCAGCCTCGACGACGGCCGCGGCGACGTCTCGAGCCTGGCCGCCGACGCCGGACTGCACGTCGGGCCGGACGGGGTGGCGCTGCTGCTCGCCGGCCGGGACACCGGTGTGCGGCTGACCCCGGACGACTGCGTGGGCGCGCTGGTGACGGTGGCCCGCCGCTTCGTGCGGGTCCGCGGAAACGCCTGGCGGGTCAGCGAATTGGATGATCCCGCGGTGCTGCTCACCGATTTCGGCCTCGCCGATTTCGCTCCGTCGGCGCCGACCGGTGCGTCGTTCCCGCCGGGCCGCCCGCCGGTCGGGTGGATCGACCAGTCCGACTCCCACGTGGCCCTGGGTGCGGCAGTGCCGCTGGGCGTTCTGACCGTGCGCCAGGCCCAGTTCCTGGCCGCCATCGACGCGCCGATGGTCATCACGCCGTGGCGGTCGCTGCTGGTGTGCGACCTCGACGAGGGGGTGGCCGAGACCGCACTGCGGGTGCTGGCGCCGCTGGGATTGGTGTTCGACGAGTCCTCCCGCTGGTTGAGCGTCACCGCATGTGTGGGCAGCCCCGGCTGCGCGAAGTCCCGCGCCGACGTCCGGGCCGATGCGGCGCAGGCAGTCGAGGCGGGAACCCGTAACGGCAACGTGCACTACGTCGGCTGCGAACGGGCCTGCGGCCGTCCGGTCGTCGGTGAGGTTCTGGTGGCCACCGACGACGGCTACCGGCCGCTGCGACCGTAGGGTGATGGGCGTGCTCGACTACACCCGCGACGCCGCCGAGATCTACCGGCAGTCCTTCGCGACGATCCGCGCCGAGGCCGACCTGGACGGTCTGCCCGAAGACGTGGCGCGGGTTGTGGTGCGGCTGATCCACACCTGCGGGCAGACCGACCTGACCAGCCACATCTCCTACACTGCCGCCGTGGTGAGCGCCACCCACGAGGCGCTGGCGGCCGGCGCGCCGATCCTGTGCGATTCGTCGATGGTGGCCGCCGGCATCACCGCCGCGCGGTTGCCGGCCGGCAACGAGGTGGTCTCCTTGGTGGCCGACCCGCGGGCCGCCGAGCTGGCCGCCCGGATGGGCACCACCCGGTCGGCGGCCGGGGTGCAACTGTGGGCCGACCGGATGGCCGGCGCGGTGCTGGCCATCGGCAACGCCCCCACCGCGCTGTTCCGGCTGCTGGAGCTCGTCGACGAGGGGGTGCCGGCACCGGTGTCGGTGCTCGGTGGCCCGGTGGGGTTCGTCGGCTCGGCGCAGTCCAAGGATGAGCTGATCGCCCGTCCGCGTGGGATGGAGTATCTGGTGGTGCGTGGCCGGCGCGGCGGCAGTGCGATGGCGGCGGCGGCAGTCAACGCGATCGCGAGTGCGCGCGAATGACGCGAATGAGGCTTGCCGAATGAGCCAAAGGCAGCGAATGAGGCTTGCCGAATGAGCGGCACTCTCTACGGCGTCGGTCTGGGCCCGGGCGATCCGGAACTGGTGACGGTCAAGGCCGCCCGGGTGATCGGCGAGGCCGACGTAGTGGCGTATCACAGTGCGCGACATGGCCGCAGCATCGCCCGCCGGATCGCCGAGCCCTACCTGCGCCCCGGCCAGATCGAGGAACATCTGGTCTACCCGGTGACCACCGAGGACACCGACCATCCGGGCGGCTACACCGGCGCGATGGAAGAGTTCTACACCGCGGCCGCCGCACGTATCGCCGCCCACCTGGACGCCGGCCGCGACGTGGCGCTGCTGGCCGAGGGCGACCCGCTGTTCTACAGCTCCTACATGCATATGCACACCCGGCTGACCGCGCGTTTCGACGCGGTGATCATCCCGGGGGTGACGTCGGTGAGCGCCGCCTCGGCGGCCACCGGCACACCGCTGGTGACCGGCGACGAGGTGCTCTCGGTGCTGCCCGGCACCCTGCCGGTGGCCGAGCTGGCCCGTCGGCTGGCCGACACCGACGCCGCGGTGGTGATGAAGCTGGGGCGCACCTATCCCCAAGTGCGGGAAGCCCTTTCGCTGGCCGGCCGGCTCGAGGACGCGGTATACGTGGAACGGGCCAGCACCCAGGGCCAGCGGGTGCTGCCGGCCGCCGACGTCGACGACGCCGAGGTTCCGTACTTCTCCATCGCTCTGCTGGCCAGCGCCCCGCGCCATGACAGCCGCCCCGGCACGGTCGCCGTCGTCGGGCTGGGACCCGGGGACACCGACTGGATGACCCCGCAGAGCCGCCGCGAACTGTCCGCGGCCACCGACCTGATCGGCTATGGACCGTATCTGGACCGGGTGGCGCCCCGGCCCGGGCAGCGCCGGCACCCGTCCGACAACACCGATGAGCCGCAGCGTGCCCGGCTGGCCTGCGAACTGGCCGAGCAGGGCCGGGCGGTGGCGGTGGTGTCCTCCGGTGACCCGGGGGTGTTCGCGATGGCCACCGCGGTGCTGGAGGAAGCCAAGGAGTGGCCCGGGGTGGCGGTGCGGGTGATCCCTGCGATGACGGCGGCGCAGGCGGTGGCCAGCCGGGTGGGCGCCCCGCTGGGACACGACTACGCGGTGCTCTCGCTGTCCGACCGGCTCAAGCCGTGGGACGTCATCGCCGCCCGGCTGTCGGCGGCCGCCGCCGCGGACCTGGTGCTGGCCATCTACAACCCGGCGTCGAAGTCGCGCACCTGGCAGGTGGCCGCGATGCGCGATCTGCTGCTGGAACACCGTGACGCCGGCACCCCGGTGGTGATCGGGCGCGACGTATCCGGCCCGCGGGAGTCGGTGAGGGTGGTGCGCCTTGCCGACCTGAACCCGGCCGATGTGGACATGCGCTGCCTGCTGATCGTCGGGTCGTCGCAAACCCAGTGGTACGCCGCCGAGTCCGGCGACACGGTGTTCACCCCGCGCCGCTACCCCGGCTGACCACCCACTGGAGCGCCTCGTCCACCGAGCCGACGGCGGTGACCCCGGCCGGAAGCGGCGGGCGCCGGATCATCACCGCGTCGATGCCCAGGTCGGCGGCGGCGTCCAGCTTGGCCCGGGTCATCGCTCCCCCGCTGTTCTTGGTCACCACCGCAGCGATGCGGTGACCGCTCAGCAGCGCCCGCTCGCTGTCGTAGGTGTAGGGACCGCGGGACAGCAGCAGTTTGTGATGCCGCGGCAGCTTGTCCGCCTCCGGGGCGGTGACCACCCGGATCAGGAACCAGGCGTCGCTACCGGTGAAGGCGGCTGTCCCCGAGCGGCCGGTGGTCAGGAACACCCGCGAATATCCTTGGGCGGCAACGAGATCGGCGGCCTCGGCGTCGGAATCGACCTGCCACGCGCCGGCCGGGTCCCAGGCCGGCCGGCTGAGCACCAGGTGCGGCAGTCCCAGTTCGGCGCACGCCGTGGCGGCATTGGCGGTGATAGTGGCGGCGAACGGGTGGGTGGCGTCGACGACCGCGGTAATGGCGTTGTCGGCCAGCCAGTTTCGCAGGCCCGCCGCTCCCCCGAACCCGCCGACGCGCACCGGCCCGACGGGCAGCGCCGGGTCGGGCACCCGGCCGGCCAGTGAGCTGACGACATCCACCCGGGGGTGCAGTAGGGCGGCCAGCGCGCGGGCCTCGCCGGTGCCGCCGAGCAGCAGCACCCGCATCAGTGCCGGTTTCCCCGGGTGCGCCCGGCCGAGTACAGGTAGCTGTCGGTGAAGCCCTCGGCGGCAAGGACATCGCCGACGACGATCACCGCGGTGCGGGTGATGTCCGCGGTGTGCATCTGCTCGGCGATGTCGGTCAGGGTGCCGCGCAGCACCACTTCCTGCGGCCAGCTGGCGAAGGCCACCACCGCCACCGGGGTTCGCGGTGCGCGGCCGGCGGCCAGTAACTGCGCCACGATGGCGTCGATACGGTGCGCGGCCAGGTGGATCACCAGGGTGCCGCCGGTGTTCGCCAGCGTCGAGAGGTCTTCACCGTCTGGCATGGCGGTGGACAGGGTGGCCACGCGGGTCAATGTGACCGTCTGCGCCACACCGGGAACGGTCAGTTCGCGGCCCAGCGCGGCGGCGGCGGCCGCGAAAGCCGGAACACCCGGAACGATGTCGTAGCCGATGCCCAGTGCGTCGAGGCGCCGGCACTGTTCGGCGACCGCGCTGTAGATCGACGGGTCACCGGAATGCAGCCGAGCCACGTCGTGACCCTCGGCGTCGGCATGCTGAATCTCGGTGATGATCTGGTCGAGGCGCAGCGGTCCGGTGTCCACGATGCGGGCGCCGGGCGGGCAGAGCGCCAGCAGGTCCTGCGGCATGATCGAGCCGGCGTACAGGCACACGGGGCACTGCTGCAGCAGCCGCTGGCCGCGAACGGTGATCAGGTCGGCGGCGCCTGGTCCGGCCCCGATGAAGTACACCGTCACTGTCGTTTACCGTTCACAGCAGCTTCACCGACCACTGGGTGATCGGCATCTGCGGTCGCCAGCCGGTGAAACCGCCGAGCGGTTCACCCTGATAGTGCTGGAACCGACGCAGTTCGCCACCCAGTCGCGAGAACCATTGCACCAGAAGGGCTTCGGACTCCGCGGTCACCGCGTTGGCAACCAGCCGCCCGCCGCCGGCAATAGCGGCCAGGCATTCGTCGAGCAGGCCGGTGACGGTCAGCCCGCCGCCGATGAAAATGACGTCCGGGCGGGGCACGCCGGCGAACGCGTCCGGCGCTTCGCCGCGCACGTCCACGTCAACGCCGAAGGCATGCGCGTTCGCGGTGATGCGGGCCTGCCGCTCGGGGTTGGTCTCGAACGCCACCGCACGGCAACCCGTTGCGGCCCGGCACCATTCGACGGCGATGCTGCCCGATCCGGAGCCGACGTCCCACAGCACCTGGCCGGGCCGCGGCGCCAGCGCGGCCAGGGTGACCGCGCGGACCGTCTGCTTGGTGATCTGCCCGTCGTGGCGAAACGCCTTGTCCGGCAGCGCCGAACCGTCGTGCTCGTCGGGCAGGTAGCGGACGGCGACGACGGTGAGGTCGTCGATGTCCGGCGGCGGTGCGGCGGCCCAGGCGTCGGCCGGGCCGCTGCGGATGCGTTCACCCGGTCCGCCGAGTTGCTCCAGGACGGTCAATTCCGAATCGCCGCGGCCGGTTTCGGTCAGCGCGACGGCCAGCGCGTGCGGGGTCTGCGCGTCGCGGCAGAGCACCACCGCCCGTCCACCGCGCCGTACGGCGGTGTGCACCGGAGCGGTCACCAGGCTGATCACCTCGGTGTCGTGGGCGGCCCATCCCATCCGGGCACGGGCCAGCGCCACCGAGGACACGTGCGGTAGCACCTGCACCAGGTCGGGACCGTACAGCCGGATCAGCGTGGTTCCGATGCCGTGTTCCAGCGGGTCGCCGCTGGCCACCACGTGAATGTCGGCACCGGGATGGTCGTCGAAGAGGGTTTCCAGGGCGGGCATCATCGGGCTGGGCCAGGTGTGCCGTGCGTCAGTGACGGTGTCGTCGAGCAGGTCGAGTTGGCGCTGCGAGCCGTAGATGACTGTTGCGCTGTGCAATTCGAACCGGGAGAGCTCCGCCAGCCCGGCCATTCCGTCGGCGCCGATGCCGACCACGATGATCATCGGGGCATCTTCCTCCAGATCGATTGCGGGAGTAGTCGCATCCCGAAGAACAGCGGTCGCAACGCCCACGGCACCCAGACGGTGCGGCGGCCCGCCGCCAGCGCCCGCACCGTGGCTTCGGCCACTTGGTCTGGGGTGCTCGACAGCGGTGCGGGGTCCATCCCGGCCGTCATCCGGCCGATGACGAAGCCCGGCCGCACGATCAGCAGCCGCACCCCACTGCCGTGCAGCGCGTCGGACAAGCCGCCGGCAAAACCGTCCAGGCCGGCTTTGGCCGACCCGTAGACATAGTTGGCCCGCCGCACCCGGACTCCGGCCACCGACGAGAACACCACGAGGGCGCCGTGCCCGGCGGCGCGCATCCGGGCTGCCAGATGGGTCAGCAGGGTCACCTGGGCCACGTAGTCGGTGTGCAGGATCGCTGCGGCGTGTGCGGCGTCGGTCTCGGCCTGGGACTGGTCGCCGAGGATTCCGAACGCCAGCACCGCGATGTCGATCTCCCCGAAGTCCTCGGCCAGCCGGTCTACCAGCGGTCCGTGCGAGTCGATGTCGTCGGCGTCGAATTCGCAGGTGTGCACGGCGGCGGCCCCGGCCGCCCGCACCGCGGCCACCTCGTCGGCGAGCCGGTCGGCGCCACGTGCCGCCAGCACCACCGTCGATCCGGGTGCCAGCCGCATGGCCACCTGCAGACCGATCTCGCTGCGGCCGCCGAAGACCACCACGACCTGACCGGTGTCCGTCGTTTTCTTCACGGTGTCCTGCACGGATCGGATTATCCCCTGCGCTAGCGTTGTCCTGTGCCCACTACCCGGCCCACCACCAGGCTGACCACCGATGCACTGGAGTTCCTCACCGAGCGCCACCTGGCGATGCTGACCACGTTGCGCGCCGACGGATCCCCGCACGTGGTCGCTGTCGGGTTCACCTTCGACCCGGACACCCACATCGCCCGCGTGATCACCAGCGACGGCTCGCAGAAGGCCGTCAACGCCGACCGCAGCAACATCGGGGTGCTGTCCCAAGTCGACGGCGCCCGGTGGCTGTCGCTGGAAGGCATCGCGACGGTGAACCGCGACCCCGACGCCATCCGCGACGCCGAACTGCGCTACGCCCAGCGCTACCGAACCCCGCGACCCAACCCCCAGCGGGTGGTCATCGAGGTGTTGATCAAGCGGGTGCTCGGGTCGTCGACCCTGCTCGACCGGTCCTGATTTTCTACGGCCTGAGCAAGGTGTATCCGATCCCCAACGATCGGTACGTCCGCTCGGCGCGCATATCGAGCGACAACAGTTGGTGGCCGAAACTGTGCGCGGTGAGCCCCACGAGCGCGTCGTAGGTGCTGCCTGCGGTGACCCGCGCAGCCGCGACAGTCCTTGTCAGCGACGCGTACAGGTCGGCATCCGGCGCAAGGATTCGTCCACCCCATTGACGGTCGAGGTAAGACGCCACGACTGTTGGATCCATCCGGAAAGGATCGGGCATTCGGGTAAGAGTCGCGTAGGTCTCGGTGGCGACGTGTGCGGGAATCACCGCATCAGACGTGACGGAACGCCGTGCTATGTCGTGGGATTCGTGCCACGGCGCGAAGGCCGCGACGACGACGCTCGTGTCGAGCGCTGTCACCGACGCGCGGCTTCGACGACTTCCCGCACCTGTTCGGCTGTCAGAGTGGGGAGGTCGCCGTCGGCCGCCGCAACCAGCACCCCGCCGGCGTCAACGAGCTGAACCGGTGTCGGCGCCGGTGAAATCTCAAGGTGGCCCTCCACCTCACACAACTCGACCCGGCTGCCGGGACGCAGTCCCAAGCGCTCGCGGACGTCCTTGGGAACCACCACCCTGCCGCCTCTACACCACCGTCAGGTCGTGCGGCCGGTCGTTGACCGGCAGCGCGCCGTCGGCGGTGACGATCACGATGTCCTCGATCCGCGCACCCCACCGGCCGGGCAGGTAGACCCCCGGTTCGACGCTGAACGCCATACCCGCGGTCAGCGGCTGATCATTGCCGGCGACGATGTAGGGCTCCTCGTGCACGGACAGCCCGATGCCGTGGCCGGTGCGGTGCACGAAGTACTCCCCGAGCCCCGCCGCGGTGAGCACGTCGCGGGCGGCGGCATCGACCTGTTCAGCGCTGACGCCAGGGCGCACCGCGGCGACCGCGGCGGCCTGCGCCCGCTGCAGCACCGCGTACTGCTCGGCGATCTCCGAGTCCGGTTGTCCGATGCTGTAGGTGCGGGTGCAGTCGGAGTTGTAGCCGGGTTCGACGGGTCCGCCGATGTCGACGACGACGATGTCGCCGGTCCGCAGTTCCCGGTCGGAGCACTCGTGGTGCGGGTCGGCCCCGTTGGGGCCGGAGCCGACGATGACGAACGCCGCTTCTGAATGCCCCTCGGCGACAATCGCTTCGGTGATGTCCTTCGCGACTTCAGCTTCGGTGCGGCCGGCTTTGAGGAAGTCCGGGACCCGGGCGTGCACCCGGTCGATGGCCGCCCCGGCCCGGCGCAGCGCGTCGATCTCGTCGGCGTCCTTGACCATCCGCAGCGCGGCCATGATTCCAGTGCCCAGCACCGGGACCGCGCCGAGCCGCTCGGCGAGCGGCAGCAGGTGCAGCGCGGGCATCGAGTCCGTGACGGCCACTCGGGCGTGCCCGCCCAGGGCGTCGGCCAGCAGGTCGTAAGGGTTCTCCCCGTCGACCCAGTCCTGGAGGTTGAGGTTCAAGTCGCCGGCGGCGGAGTCCCTGAGAGCGGCGAGTTCCAGTCTTGGCAGAACTACGGTCGGGTCTCCGGAAGCGGGAATGACCAGCGCGGTCAGCCGCTCGAATGTCTGTGCCCGCGAACCGATCAGGTAGCGCAGGTCATAGCCGGGGGTGATGATCAGACCCGCCAGCCCGGCATGGGCCGCGCCTGCCGCGGCGGCGGCCAGCCGCCGTGCGTAAACCTGGTGGGAGAACCGTCCGGCGTCGCTCATAGCGGTCAGGCTAGCGTGGGCCGCTATGACCGCACCGGTTCTGCTGCTCGACGGCGCCAGCATGTGGTTTCGCTCCTTCTTCGGGGTGCCGTCGTCGATCACCGCCCCGGACGGACGGCCGGTCAACGCCGTGCGCGGATTCCTCGACAGCGTGGCCACCCTGATCACCCAGCACCGCCCGGGCCGGCTGGCGGTGTGCCTGGACCTGGACTGGCGCCCGGCGTGGCGGGTGGAGCTCATTCCGTCGTATAAAGCGCACCGGGTGCTGGAAGAAGGCAGCCCACTCGGCGAGGGCGCGCTGGCGGATGTCGAGGAGGTGCCCGACGACCTGAGCCCGCAGGTGGAGATGATCCTGGAGGTGCTCGACGCGTTCGGGATCTGTACCGCCGGGGCGGCCGGGTTCGAAGCCGACGACGTGCTGGGCACCCTGGCCGCCACCGAGCGACGTGATCCGGTGCTGGTGGTCAGCGGCGACCGCGACCTGCTGCAGCTGGTCGCTGACGAGCCCGTGCAGGTGCGGGTGCTCTACATCGGCCAGGGTCTGGCGAAAGCGACGTTGTTCGGGCCTTCGGAAGTGGCTGCGCGGTACGGGGTTCCTTCTGACCGCGCGGGCGCGGCGTATGCGGAGTTGGCGCTGCTGCGCGGTGATCCCTCCGACGGGCTGCCCGGGGTAGCCGGCATCGGCGAGAAGACGGCCGCCACCATGCTGGCCCAGTACGGATCGCTGGACGCCATCCTGGCCGCCGCCGAGGATCCGAAATCGAAGCTGCCCAAGGCTTTCCGGTCGAAGATCGTGGCCGCCGCTGACTACATCGAGGCCGCGCAGCCGGTGGTGCGGGTGGCCGTTGGCGCGCCGGTGCGGTTGTCCGGGGATGATCGGCTGCCGTTGGTCGCGGCCGACCCACCGCGGGTGGCCGAACTGGCCGAACGCTACGGGATCAGCTCGCCGGTGGCGCGGTTGCAGAAGGCGCTCGATCGGCTGTAGTCCGGCTTTTATCCCCACTTGCTGTTTCATCCCCAGGTTGCCGTCGGCGGCTGGCGTCCCACTTTGACCCGGAATATTGTTCGAACATGTTTTCGACTCCGGTGGCTGAGGCTTTCACCGCGGTGGACGCCGCGCTGCAAGCCCTCGGCGCACTGGACTGGGACGGCATGCCGGTGCGGGAGCGTTTGACGGCGCTAGACCGGCTGGAAACCGTCCGGCGACGGGCCGCCGCCCAGTCCTTGGACCTGGTGGGGTCGGTGCAGCGCAGCGGCGACCCAGCCCTCGGCGGGGCGACAGCCAAGGTCATCGCTGACGTCATACGGATCAGCCCGGCCGAAGCGCGACGCCGCATCAGAGACGCCGCTCAGTTGCAGCCGCGCAGCACCCTGACCGGCGAGGCGCTTGCTCCGCCGTTGCCCGCCACCGCCGCGGCGTGGGATGCCGGCCTGCTCGACATCGAGCACCTGCGGGCCGTTCAGAAGTTCGTTCGCGATCTGCCGGCGGAAATCCCTCCCTCCGAAGCCGCCAGAGCTGAGGCCTTTCTTGCCGACAAGGCCGCCGAACTGCGACCTGACCAGTTGGAGAAGGTGGCCGACCGACTGGCCATCACGCTGAATCCGGACGGCACCTTCTCCGACGACTACCGTGCGGCTCAGCGTGGATTCCTTTGGTGCGGCCGCCGGCGCCCCGACGGGATGAGCGTCGCAAAGCTGGTTGCTACACCGGAGTTGCGCGCCATGCTGGAGGCCTGGCTGGCCAAGTTCGCCGCACCCGGCATGTGCAACCCCGACGACCAAACCCCCACCGTGACCGGCGAGCCGATCCAGGACCGGGCCGACAGCGACCGGCGTACCCACGCGCAGCGCCAGCACGACGCGATCGCCGCTTTGGTCCGCGGTCAACTCGGCGACCCGAAGCTGGGTCAGCACAACGGCCTGCCGGTGACGGTCATCGTGTCGACCACCCTCGATCAACTCCACGCCGGCGCCGGGCACGCGGTGACCGCCGGCGGCAGCCTGCTTCCCATGCCGGATCTGATCCGGATGGCCGCCCACGCCTGGCACTACCTCTGCGTATTCGACAACTACTCAGAACGGGCGATACACCTAGGTCGCTCCAAGCGCATCGCGACGGCCGACCAACGAATTGTGTTGCACAGCAAGGATCGTGGGTGCACCGCGCCGGGTTGTGACCTGCCGGGTTACCTCTGCGAGGTCCACCATGTCGACGAGTGGGCCGACGGCGGCCGCACCGACGTCGACCGCCTCACCTTTGCGTGCGGCGCGCACCACCGATTGATCAAACCAGGCGGCTGGAGCACCCGAAAACGACGGGACGGCAGCACCGAGTGGAGACCACCGCCCCAGATCCCGCTACCTGGCGGAAGCAACGGATTCCACCACCCCGAGCGACTGGTGCCCGGGGAGTGAAGCCGACGAACGGCTGCGTGAGCCGGCTACTTGGGCCCGATGACGCCGCCAAGCGGCTACTTGGGCCCGATGACGCCGCCAAGCGGCTACTTGGGCCCGATGACGCCGCCAAGC
>JAULZA010000020.1:0-11006 GCA_032117575.1 Mycolicibacterium sp. | reverse complement strand
CGACGTCCGCGACCGCCAGGCCATGGCATCGGCCGTCGAGGCGACGGTGCGCCGATTCGGGCATCTGGACGTCGTCGTCGCCAATGCCGGTGTGACCCCGGTGCCTGCCACGCTGCGGTCCATGGACGGTGCCGACTTCGACCGCGTCGTCGACGTGAATCTCATCGGCGCGTTCAACACCGTCAAACCGGCGCTGGAGTATGTTATCGCACGTCAGGGCCACATCGTCCTGGTCGCATCGTGCGCGGCGTTCACCCCGGGCGCCGGCGGATCGGCGTACATGATCAGCAAGGCCGCCGTCGAGCAGCTCGGCCGGGCGCTTCGTCTGGAACTCGCTGGGCACGGCGTCAGCGTTCAGATCGCGTACTTCGGCATCGTCGAGACCGCGATGACGCACGGCATCCTCGACGCCGACGATATGGGTCGCCGGGTCAACGCCATGCTGCCGTGGCCGTTGAACAGGCGAATCTCCGCCGACCGGGCGGCCGCGACCATCGCCGACGGGATCGCCGCGCGGGCACCGGCCACCATGGAGCCGGCCGGTTGGAGTGTGTACAGCGTCCTGCGTGGCATCGCCAACCCGGTGATCGACCGCGTCCTGCTCCGCGACACGAGGATGCATGACCTGGTCCGGGAGATCGAGGCCGGCTGAACTCATTGCCGACCGCGACCCAGCGAAAGCAGACACAGAGCTCCTGCGGTGCCCCTATTGTCGGGTGATGACTTCGATTTTTGACAAGAACCGGACGCTGGAGCAACGCCGCCAGGCCGTGTCAAACCTCTTCGACTTCCTCGGCAAGGGTGGCATCGCCGACACCACCCGGATGCCGTCCGACGTGATCGACACCAGCTACAAGTCCACGCTGCACCGCTACCACCCGACCAACGGAACCGCCAACGGCGACCCGATCCTCTTCGTGCCGCCTTTGGGCTCTCAAGCGGTGTGCTTCGACTTGCGGCGCGGGTGTTCGCTGGCCGAGCACTTCATTAATGACGGCCGTCCCACCTACCTCGTCGACTACGGCGAGATCACCCTCAAGGACAAGGAAGTCGGGGTCGAGCACTTCGTCTCCGAGGTGGTGCCGAATGCCGTTCGGAAGGTATCCGAGGACAACGGCGGCAAACCGGTCCACCTCGTGGGATGGTGCCTGGGCGGACTGATCGCTCTGCTCACCACGGCCGGTTACAGCGAACTTCCGATCAAGTCGGTCGTGATGGTCGCCAGTCCCTTCGACTTCAGTAAAAACCCGACGATCGCTCCTATCCGCAACGCCGGTAAGTACACCGGCGGCAAGATCATCGGCGGCACGTTGAAAGCACTCGGGGGCCTTCCGGCGGCCATCGTCGGTCCGGCCTTCAAAGCGACATCGCTGTCGGTGTATCTGAAGAAGCCGATGACGCTGTGGAAGTACCGCGACGATCGGGAGTTCCTGGCTCATGTCGAGGCTGTCGATGGACTGATGAACAGCATGCTGGCTTACCCCGGCCGCGCGACGCTGCAGGTGTACCAGCGGCTGGTCCAGAATAACGAACTGGTGACCGGAAAGATCCAGGGTCCCAACATCCTTGTCGACCTTGCCAATGTGCGCGTGCCGGCGATCAATATCGCCGGCAAGTCCGATGTGCTGGTGCCGATCGACGTTGCCCACGCGGTCAAGGATCTGTTGCCGAATTCTCCGGAGGTTGTTGTGGAGACGGCCCCCGGCGGACATCTCGGGGTGCTCACCGGGCGTTCCGCGCCTGGGACCACGTGGGCGATGATCGACGACTTCCTCAACCGCCAATACGCTTGATGCAACAGGCGATTCGCCTGAAAAGAGAAGGTCTTTTGACCCTGCCGTCATAACCTCATCGCTTGTAGTCTCCTCAAGCGGCCGTCAGGTGACCGCTGACTTCAGGAGGCTCCGCTATGCGTTCTTCGGCTACGTTCGTCGGTCGCATCGGAGCCCTCGCGGTGGCGCTGGGAGTGGGTGCCGTTCTCGGCGGATGCGGAATCGCCGTCGCTGACACCGGCTCAGCAGAGGGTTCGGCGTCGGATGCCGATGCCTCACCGAGGGGCCCACGGCACTCGTCACCCGGTCGGGGACACCCCGGGCAGCCGTCGCAGGCCGCGCCGCAGGAGCCGACTCCCGACGAAGCGCCGGTGAATACCGCACGCTCAGCCCGGGCCGCCGCTGCCGCAGAGGTACCGGAGATCGACAAGTCCTCCGCCGGGCACACCCCAACGGTGACCGCCCCGCCGGACAGCGCCGTCGCGGCCGCGCCGGTGATCCAGCAGCGCGTGACCCCGTCGGCGCCGAGCGCCGACCCCGCTCCGCAGTATGTGCCGGCACCGTCGGCCGCGAACTTCACCGCACCGCCGGCCGCAGCGTCCCCGCCCCCGAATCCCGTTGCCGCACTGGCGATTAGCCTTTCGCCGGCAGCTGCCGGCGCCCCAGCCCTGACCGCCGCTGCTCCGCAAGGCTCGATCAGTGCACTGCCCTCCGCACTGCTGGGCGAGGGCGCCGGATTCCCGGTTGAATCACCGGCGACGTGGGCGGTGCTCGCCGCCACCCGCCGGATGGGCAGAGTCCGCACCGGCCGGGCTGCCGCCGCTACGGTGACCACCGGTCAGGTGCCGGGTGCGTCGGCGACCACCACCACCACGACCACGGGCACGACGACACCCATCACGTGGGCGTGGGGCAGCTACCCGGTGCTGAACTTCAATCCGGCCACCGACAAGTTGGACTTCGGCTGGATGCAGGCCGGCCAGTTCGACGTCTCCGACAAGACCGGCTCCACCGTGATCACGGTCGTGGGCAACAACCACGCCTACACCCTGCAGGGCGTCACCGTCGGCCAACTGCAGCTGAGCAACATCGTCGCCAAGGACGCCGGCACCGTCAGCAAGTGGCGGAACCTCATCTCCACCGCGCAAGCTACCTCGGCTCCCACCGTGTCGATCGCCAATGCCACAGTGGCAGAGGGCAATAGCGCCACCACCGACGCCGCTTTCGCGGTCACGCTGTCCAAGGCCTCAACCAAGACCGTCACCGTCGCCTACAGCACCGCCAACGGCACCGCCACCGCCGGACAGGACTACACCGCGGCGTCGGGCACGCTCACCTTCGCGCCGGGCGTGACCTCCCAGAAGGTCGTCGTCAAGGTCACCGGTGACACCGCCGTCGAGCCGAACGAGACATTCGCGGTGAAGCTGGCTGCACCGAGCGGCGCCACGCTGGCCACCGCCACGGCGACCGGCACCATCACCAACGATGACGTCGCAACCGTCACGCCGCCGACCATCTCGATCGCTAGTTCGGTTGTGGCGGAGGGCAACTCCGGTTCGACGAACATGGTGTTCACCGTCTCGCTGTCCAAGGCCTCTGACAAGACGGTGACGGTCGGCTACAGCACCGCCAACGGCACCGCCACCGCTGGACAGGACTACACCGCCGCGTCGGGGACGCTGACGTTCGCACCCGGATCCACCACCGGACAGGTCAATGTCAGTGTCATCGGTGACACCGCCGTCGAGCCCACCGAAACCGTCACAGTCACCCTCGCCAGTCCCACCAACGCCACAGTGGCGACCGCCACCGCGACGGGCAGTATCACCAATGACGACACCGCCACACCGCCCAGCGGCACCGTCGACCGTTGGGGCAAGGCATTTTTCGCCCCGTATGTGGATATGGCCGGCTGGCCGGTGCCCAATCTGCTGCAGATCTCCCAGGCCACCGGCGCCACCCTGCTGACCGCGGCGTTCATCCAGGCCACACCGGACGGCAAGCCCGCCTGGGCCGGGCTGTCGGCACTGGCCCCCGACGCCACCAACGACCAGGCGGTGGCCATCAACCGGGCGATCTCCGACTTCCGGAAGGCCGGGGGCGATGTGATGATCTCCTTCGGCGGCGCGGCCGGCACCAGCCTGGCGCAGTACTACGCGTCTCACGGGTTGAGCGCCCAGGCGCTTGCCAACAGCTACGCCAAGGTCATCGACACCTACGGCGTCACCCACATCGACTTCGACGTCGAGGGCGCCGCGGTGGCCGATCCGGCATCGATCGCGCTCAACAGCCAGGCCATCAAGCTGCTGCAGCAGGCCAAGCCCGAGGTTCAGGTGTGGCTCACCCTGCCGGTGCTCCCGACCGGGCTGACCGCCGACGGCCTGAAAGTCGTCGGCTCGGCACTGAGCGCAGGGGTGAAGATCGCCGGGGTCAACGTGATGGCGATGGACTACGGCGAATCGGCGGCACCCACCAGCGGACCGTCGGCCCAGACCATGGGCACGTACGCCATCAGGTCCGCCGAATCCACGTACAACCAGCTCTCGTCGCTGTACGCCGCCAAGGGCCAGACGTTCGGTTGGAGCCAGCTCGGCGTCACTCCGATGCTCGGCGTGAACGACGTCACCACCGAGGTGTTCACCCTCGCCGACGCCCAAGCCTTGGAGGACTTCGCCCGCGCCAAAGGTCTTGGGATGCTGTCGATGTGGTCGATCACCCGCGATACACCCGGAACCCTGGGGCAAGCCACCCCCACCGCGTCGGGCTTGAGTGCGCCCGCGGGCAGTTTCAGCAAGATCTTCAACGACTACGGCACCATCAACACGGTCAACTTCAGCTCTACCGGCACCGGGTCGACGGGGGGATCTACCGGCGGCTCCACCACACCGGTCACCGGTGGCACCACCACCTCTATCGGGTGGCACTGGGGAACCAACACCGCGTTGAACTTCAATACCGCCACCGACAGAATCGATTTCGGCTGGATGCAACCCACCGCCTTCGACATCAGTGAGAAGTCCGGGTCGACGGTGATCAGCATCGTCAACAATAACCAGACCTATACCCTCAGCGGTGTCCCGCTGAGCACCATGCAGATGGGCAACATCGCCGCGCTGGACTCCGGAACTCTGGCAAAGTGGCAGGCGGCCATCAACGCGGCGGTGGCCGGCAAGCTTTAGCAGGCGACGGAGTACCCATGTCAGCCACCGACCCGATCTGCCCGCCCGGTACGGCCTTTGCCGCCGCCGTTGAGGCGGTGCGCGCAGGTGCGCGCAACGTGCAGGGCGCGGCGTCGGAGTTGATCAGCCGGTTGAGCGAGCCGGAGCTGCTCAACCTGCTCGACGGCGACCTGACGATCCTGCGCGGCCTGATCGGCATGTCGCAGCGGTATAACAAGGTGCCCTTCGAGGCCGGGCGCATCGACCGCCTCGGCATCCCGGGCATCCGATTCACCGACGGGCCCCGCGGCGTGGCCCTGGGGGCATCAACGGCGTTTCCGGTGGCCATCGCCCGCGCGGCGACGTGGGACCCGGAGCTGGAGCGGCGAATCGCCGGTGCGATCGGCACCGAAGCGCGCGCGCAGGGCGCCAACCTCTGGGCGGGAATCTGCATCAACCTCCCCTACGCGCCCGGCTGGGGCCGGTCCCAGGAGTCCTACGGCGAGGACCCGTTGCTGCTCGGCACGATGGGAGCCGCCGCCGCCGAGGGGGCCAATCCCTGGGTGATGTCCTGCGTCAAGCACTTTGCGCTGAACTCCATGGAAGAAGCGCGCTTTCGCGTCGACGTGCGGGTGCCCGAGGACGTGCTGCGGGAGGTATATCTGCCGCATTTCCGGGCCGTCGTCGAGGCCGGCGCCGATTGTGTGATGAGCGCCTACAACTCCGTCAACGGAACCTGGGCCGGGCAGAACGCCCACCTGCTCACCGAAATCCTGCGCGACGACTGGGGATTCACCGGCTTCGTGATGACCGACTTCATCTGGGGACTGCGCGACCCGGTCGGCTCGGTGCTGGCCGGCCAGGACCTGGAAATGCCGTTCCGCCAGCAGCGCGCGGCCACCCTGCCCGCGGCGCTGGCAGACGGCAGGCTCAAGCGGGCGGATGTCGAACAGGCGGCGCACCGGCAACTGGCCGCCCAGATCCGGCTCGCACTGCGGGCGAACCCGCATCCGTCCGCGACGGTGGTCGCTTCAGAGCAGCACCGGCGACTCGCCCGAGAAGCGGCGCGGCGAGGGGCGGTGCTGCTGCGCAACGACTCGGTGCGGGGAGCGCCAGCGCTACCGCTGGACGAGTCGTCGCTGTCGACGGTGGCGCTGCTCGGCACGCTGGCAGACCAGCCCAACCAGGGTGACGTCGGCTCGTCGCTGGTATCCCCGCCGTCGTCGGTCACCATCCTCGACGGGCTGCGGGAAAGGCTGGGGGACAGGCTGATCCACGTGAGCGGCACTGATCCTGAACCGGCCGTCGGGGCAGCCCGCGGCGCCGACGCCGCCGTGATCGTGGTCGGCCTGTCCTCGGAGGATGAAGGCGAGTCCATGATCGGGGTCGACACCGCGACCACCCGGTTGTTCGGCGGGATCGCACGGTGGCGGCCGGTGGCGGCGGCCATGGTCAAACTGGCGAGTCTGGCGTCGGCGCTGAAGAAGTTCGGCGGTGACCGCCGCGATCTACGGCTGAGCGCCGAGGATGTCGCCCTGATCCGGGCCGTCGCGGCGGTCAATGAGCGCACGGTCGTGGTGGTGATCGGCGGCGGAACCATCGTGCTCGATCCGTGGGACGGCGCAGTGGCCGCGGTGCTGCTGGCCTGGTACCCGGGCATGGAGGGCGGCCGCGCGATCGCCGACGTTCTGTTCGGCGACGCCGAGCCTGCGGGCCGGTTGCCGTTGGCGATCCCGCGCCGGCAGGGCGACCTCCCGGAGGTCGACTGGGACGCCGACACCGTCACCTACAGCCGGTGGTGGGGCCAACGCAAACTTGACCGGGACGGCGTTCCCGCCGCCTACCCACTCGGATTCGGATTGGGCTACACCACTTTCGGACTGTCCGACCTCACCGTCGGGGCTGTCGAGGAGGAGCGGTTCAGCGCCGCGGTGACCGTCACCAACACCGGAGACCGCAGCGGCCGGCACGTCGTGCAGATCTACGCGGTGCGCCCGGCCGACACCGGCCGGCCGGTGCACTACCTGGTTGGTTTCGGGTCGGTGCACGTCGCCGCCGGGCAGAGCCGACGGATTGTCGTCGACTGCTCCACTCGGCCCCTGCAGCGTTGGACCGCTGACGGTTTCGCGCTGGACATCGGCGATGTCACCGTCCGCGCAGGCTCGCACGCCGGCGATCCCGCGGCGGTCGAGGGCACGCTGGCGGTGTAGCGCGCGCTATTCAGCCCAGCGTCCACTGCGCGGTGGCGATCAGGTCGCCCTGCGCCAATGCCGCGGCGCGGTGGCCATGGATCTGCTGGTATCCGGGGTCGGTCACCATGTCCGTAAACGCCTGGGGGGAGGGGTATTCGACCACCAGGATGGCGTCCCACCACGGACGTTCAGAGTCGCCGATGATGGAGACGGGATTGGTGCCGGCGTAGCGAACCGTCCCGCCGACCCGCGCGAGGTGCGGCTGGACTTCGCGGGTGTATCGCAGGTAGCTCTCAGCGCCCCCGCTGTTGTTGAACTTCAGCAGGTTGATCATCACCACCGGCGCATCCGGGTCGAGATTCGCGAACGCTGTCAGGTTGACCGGGCGGTCATCGGACTCCGTTGTCATGTCCTGAAGCCTATGCGGCCAAGAAGCGGTGTTTGCGAACCGGACAATCGGGTAGGCGGACCCTATGCGAGACGCACTCAACGATATGTGGCGCTCCGTCGTCGCCATCGCCCCCAAAGCCCTGCTTTTCCTGGTCATTCTGATCGTCGGCTGGATCGTCGCGAGACTGATCGGGAAAGGGGTCGACAAGATTCTGGAGCGGGTCGGTTTCGATCGCGCGGTGGAGCGCGGCGGAATCCGTAAAGCTCTCGAACGCAGCAACTACGACGCGTCGGCCATCGTCGGCAAGATCGTCTACTACGCGTTGCTGCTGTTCGTCCTGCAGTTGGCCTTCGGTGTCTTCGGCCCGAATCCGGTGAGCGCCCTGCTCACAGCCGTCATCGCTTTCCTGCCCCGGCTGTTCGTCGCCCTGGTCATCGTCGTGGTGGCCGCCGCGATTGCGGCGGGCGTCCGCGACATCCTGTCCAACGCGCTGAGCGGACTGTCTTACGGGCGAATGCTGTCGAATATCGTCAGCGTGTTCATCATCGGGCTCGGCGTGATCGCCGCACTCAACCAGATGGGCATTGCCGTCACAGTGACGCTGCCGGTGCTGGTAGCGGTGCTCGCCACCCTCGGCGGCATCCTGGTGGTCGGTGTCGGCGGCGGGCTGGTCCGGCCGATGCAGTCGCGGTGGGAGAACTACCTGTCCTCGGCGGAGCGGGAGGGCCGGGAGTTGCGGGCGCGCCGTTTCCCCAACTACGCGGCCCCCGCGGGCGGTGTCGGATCGGCCGGCACTGGGTCGCCGGCGACGGTCTATTACCCGGACCCCAGCACCCCGACTACTCCAACCACCCCGACCACCGAGCAGCCTCAGCACTGGGAGACCGGATCGACGCCCGAGGGCGGCGTCGGATACGCCGAACCACCGGCGGCCGATCCGCGGCAGCGGCGCACGGGGTAGCTGCGTCGCGAGGGTCAGGCTGGGGTAGCCGGCAGCGCCGCAATCCGGCGGGCCAGGTAGGGCGAGAACCAGCCCGCGTACTTCTCCTGCAGGTCCGGGCTACGCCAATCCGTCCCGGTGACGATTCCCCGGCAGGTCGGCTGCGCACACCGGCAGCGGAACTCGTCGTAGTCGCTGGCGTCGCACATTGCGTAGTCGAAGGTCAGTTCTTCACCCCGGGCGATGTCGCGCATCGCCACCAGCAGCGTCTGGCCGAGCAATCCGCAGTTGGGCTCGCAGGAGTGGTTGAGCATGTCCCCGGCCTCCGGCGTCTCGTGGGAGACGAGGTAGAGGTCGGCATCGATCTGAATAGACCTGCTCTGACGGTCCTCGGTCAAGGTCTGCAGCACATCGAGTGTCACCACCCAGCCGCCGAAGGCCGCGACAGTTTCACCGGCCGGGATGGGCTCGGTGGCAAAGGAGCCCCAGCCCCTCATGCCGGCCGGTCTGGCCTGTGCCTTCGGGCTGAGCCAGTTGTAGTCCACTGATCACAACCTCCCTGTCATCAACGCCGTCATTCGTCACCGACCGGCCTGGATAGCGGCGACGATGCGCTCGGCCTGTGCTCCGCACACCGGATTCAATGCGAAACCGGAGGCGAGCAGATCGTCGATCCGTCGCTTGAGATCCCCGGAGACAAGATGTGCCTCCAGGTCCCCGCCGGGGCAGGACGTCACCGGCGTGACTTCCCGGTGACTGGCCAGGGTGGCCGTGGTGATGCCGAATTGCTTTGTCGCCCAAGCGAAAACCAACGCGGCACCGTTGAGTTGGGCGTCGGTGACCGTCTCTTCGTCGAAGTTGCCTTCGCACAGCACCAGGAAATGCCCGGTGGTGTCGTAGTCGGTGGCGGTGTCGCCGGCGATGGCGGGATCACGCAACGCGAAAATGTTGCCTTCGCGGTCCACCGCGGCGTGATAGGCGATGTCGACCCAGCCTTTGTCGTCCTGGTGGTAGCGCTGGTGCTGGCGCAGGCGCGCGGCGATCTGGCGGTTGTCCGGAAGCGCCACGGCGGAGTGATGAATGGTCATGCGGTCGATGGTGTGCGGCCGTCCGCCGGCGCGGGCCGGGCGCGCGCCCCAGGCGTCTCGGCAGAGCATCACCCCGGACGCGGCCGGCGGCGAGGCAGACGTCACCGCCGGCGCAGCAGATACTCCCAGCGCCATAAGGCCCAGTCCGCTGCTGAACTTGAGCACGTCGCGGCGGTTGAGGTTCTCCATACGCTCAGCCTGCGGCGCAGCCGGCCAGGAAAAGTGCGGCGGGAATCTCGGCGTCCGCGGGCGGGGTCGTCGTGACCGGATCGGTGCCGCACACCATGCGCTTGTCTTTGAGCACCCAGAACTGGCCCACCTGCTCGAATACGAACGAGGTCGGCGCTCCCATCGACGGGTTGTCCTCGCTGGACAGCAATCCTGATGTCACCGCCCAGCCGTCGGCGCAGGTGAGTTCATCGACGGTGTAGAGGTTGTCCGGCCCCAGCGCCCGGGCGGCTTCGGTAGCGGGTTGGGTGAGGGCCGTCTTGGTGCACTCCGTCATAGCTGCGGTCGCGCCGGAAGTACCGGCGGGCTCGTTGCTGCCCGAGCATGCAGAAAGGCCGCTCACGGCCAGGGCCGCGAGCCCGGCGGCAAGCGTGACGTGGGTTTTCATCGCCTGACAGCGTACCGGGCGCCGACCCGCCGGTCGGGTTGCCGTGCGGAGCACCGAGCGCTCCCTAGGATCGCCGGGTGGCCGATCGCTATGGCGCCGACGTGCTCGCCGACAACCCGCACCAACCCCGCAGGCCCCGCTCGGTGGAGTGCTGCGCCGAGAAGGGGCTGGTGGTAGAGGACCCGCAGTCCGGCTACGTCGGTGCGGTCATCCGGGTCGAGGGCGGTCGCGTCGACCTGGAGGACCGGCATGGCCGGGTGCGGGTGTTCCCGCTGGGCCCCGGCTTTCTCGTCGACGGCAGTCCGGTGATCCTCACCGATCCGCGCCGTGCGACGCCCGCCCAGCCGCAGCGCACGGCGTCCGGTTCGGTCAAGGTGGCCGACAACCGGGCCCGGGTGGCGCTGGCCGGCCGCATCTACGTCGAAGGCCGCCACGATGCGGAACTGGTCGAGCAGGTCTGGGGTGATGACCTCCGCAGCGAAGGTGTCGTCGTCGAGTATCTCGGCGGTGTCGATGATCTCGCCGAGATCGTCGCCGACTTCCGCCCCGGCCCCGGCCGGCGTCTCGGAGTGCTGGTCGACCACCTGGTTCCCGGGTCCAAGGAGGCCCGGATCGCCGAGGCGGTCCGGCGCGGTCCGGGTGGGGAGCACACCCTGGTGGTCGGCCACCCGTTCGTCGACATCTGGCAGGCGGTCAAGCCGGCCCGGGTGGGCCTGGCCGCATGGCCGGTGATCCCGCGCAACGTCGAATGGAAAGCCGGGATCTGCCAGGCGCTGGGCTTGCCGCATCGCACTCAAACCGACATCGCCCGCGCCTGGCAGCGCATCCGTGGGTCAGTCCGGGACTGGA
>JAULZA010000019.1:0-77182 GCA_032117575.1 Mycolicibacterium sp. | reverse complement strand
AGGACATCGGGGACGTGGTGACCCCGGACCGCCCTGCCGGCCGGGCGCACCGCGGTCAGGTTAGCGGGACGCCCGAGGACGGCGACTCGCTCTACGACGTCGTGGAGTGACTACTGGGGCGGGGCCGGGGGTGCCGGTTCATCCGGGGCCGGCACAGCCTCCGGGGCCGGTTCGGCCGGCGGCGGGGGTGGCGGCGGGGGAGCGATGATCGAGGTGTACTCCGGGGCGACCACGAAACCAACACCCTCGCGGGTGTTCAGGCAGGCCACCACACCGTCGGCGTCGACACCGCAGAAGGTCGACCGGAAGCTCAGCCGGGTGTTGGGCGGCAACGGCTTCACCGGACCGGCGGCCGCGTACGGCGAGGCTTCGGTCGCGGTGTACCTCGGCACCCCGCTCGGCCCGGCGCTGACCAGGGTGCTCCCTTCCGGCGCGCCGGGCAGCAGGCCCGCACAGCCGTAGTCGCCCTTGAGGGCGTCGAGCACGCAGACCACACCGGCCGGACCGGCGAACGCGTACCACTTGCCACCGTTGACGGTGTAGTCAGCCGGGTTGACCGGGGGGAAGGCCGCGACGTTGGGAACCGCGGGCACGGAATCGGGATCGGCGACGGCGGTGGCCGCCCCGATCAGGCTGCTACCTGCGGCGATTGCTGTGATCAGGACGCTTTTGAGTAACACCAGTCCACTGTATCTAACTCCCACCATCAACTCCCACCACCAACTCACACCGATACTTCAGCGGTGGTGTTGCGCAGGGTCACCCGGAACTGCATCACCTTGTAGGGCCACCCGACAGCGGTGTTCCATTGCGAGACAACCAGTCCCACACCGCCGACGGTGTCCAGCCTGCTGCCCGGCAGCAGGTAACCGCCGTACAGCTGCGCCACCAGGCAGCCGTCGTGGTCCTCGCCGTCCCAGGCGCAGCCCAGGACCGGCCGCTGCACCGGCATGTCCGCCAGATTCGACGTCGGATGCGCGAGGGTGCGGTACCCCAGCGCATAGGCCGACGACAGGAACCCGCCAAGAACCCATGTGCCGCAGTCGAACCGGCGCAGGGACAGCTCACCCCAGGTCTCCCCGGGCGGTGTGATGACGCCCGCCTCCGGACCCCACTCGCCGTCGCACCAAGCCTGGTAGCGGGACTGGTCGCCGATGTGCTCCGGGCGTACCCGGCGCAGGATCAGGCCTTTGTTCCGCTGGAAGCCGGTGGACACCACGTACACCCAGCCGTCTTCTGCGTCGTAGTCCCAGGTCCAGCACTGGGCGTATCCGCTGTACAGCCCGGCCGGGAACTTCGCCTGCTTGCCCAGGTGCCGCCAGGAGTGGCCGTTGTCGTCGGACTGCCAGATCTCGGTCCACACCACGTTGTGCAACCCCTGGTTGACCATGGCGTGCAGATACAGCGTGTCGCCGACGCGCAGCAGATCCGAGGGGATGACGGTGCTGATTCCGCGCCGCAGCAGCCCGGGGGAGCTGCGGTGCCGGTAGTGCCACAGCTGCCGGGCGTAGCGGACGTCTCCGCCGCCGGCCTGCCGGTACTCGATCGGATGGGTCGCGTCGCCGGTGCCGATCAGGATCACCGGGGAACGCCAGTCACCGGAACCGACGCGGTTGCCGGAGAAGGTGTCGCCGAACACCGACACCAGATTGCCGTCGGCCGCGCGCACGGTGGCGCCCAGATCGGTGCACATGGCCCCGAAGTGGTCGGTCAGGCCGGGACCGGTGAGGTCCTTGACTTTGCCGGTGAGTCCACCGGCGGTGCGCAACAGTGCCATCCGGGCAGGTTAGTCGGCACGGCCGCCGGGTATCACTCGCAGGCCCGCAGCACCACCATGGCCCGCGCTTGGATGCGCAGGGCCTCGGCGGCCTTCACCGCCGCGGCTTCGGTCACCTCGCCGGGACCTGCTGCGGTGTCGACCACCGGCTGCCACGCCGCGCCGAATTCCGCTGCCGGCAATACGAATTCGCTGGGTTCGTGGTGGGCGTTGAAACACATCACGAACGAGTCGTCGGTGACCCGGCGCCCGCGGGCGTCGAGGTCCGGGATGCCCTGGCCGTTGAGGTAGACCGTCACCGACTTACCGAACCCGGAGTCCCAGTCTTCGTCGCTCATCTCCGTGCCGTCGGGCCGGAACCAGGTGATGTCGGGCAGCCCCGCGCTGCCGCGGCGGCGGACCGGCCGGCCGGTGAAGAAGCGCTTGCGGCGAAACACCGGATGCGCCGCTCGCAGCGCGGTCACCGCAGCGGTGAAGTGCAGCAACTGGGTGTCGGCGTTCTCCCAGTCCACCCAGGTGATGCCGTTGTCCTGGCAATACCCGTTGTTGTTGCCGCCCTGCGTGCGGCCGACTTCGTCGCCGTGGCAGATCATCGGAACACCCTGGGACAGAAGCAAAGTGGTGAGGAAGTTCCGCTGCTGGCGGCTGCGCAGTTCGTTGATCTCGGGATCGGTGGACGGTCCTTCCACTCCGCAGTTCCACGACCGGTTGTGGCTCTCGCCGTCGTTGTTGTCCTCGCCGTTGGCCTCGTTGTGCTTGTCGTTGTAAGACACCAGGTCGCGCAGGGTGAAGCCGTCGTGTGCGGTGACGAAGTTGATCGACGCCACCGGGCGGCGGGCGGTCGCCTCGTACAGGTCGGCCGAACCGGAGATGCGGTAGGCGAACTCACCGAGGCTGGCGTCCTCGCCGCGCCAGAAGTCACGGACGGTGTCGCGGAACTTGCCGTTCCACTCCGTCCACTGCGGCGGGAAGTTGCCCACCTGGTAGCCGCCCGGCCCGACATCCCACGGTTCGGCGATCAGCTTCACCTGGCTCACAATCGGATCCTGTTGCACCAGTTCGAAAAACGTCGCCAGCCGATCGACGTCGTAGAACTCCCGGGCCAGGGCGGCGGCCAGATCGAATCGGAAGCCGTCGACGCGCATCTCGCTGACCCAGTACCGCAGCGAGTCCATGATCAGTTGCAGCGAGTGCGGGTGACTGACGTTGAGGCTGTTGCCGGTTCCGGTGTAATCCATGTAGTAGCGCTTGTCGTCGTCGACCAGCCGGTAGTACGCCGGGTTGTCGATTCCCCGGAACGACAGGGTCGGACCGAGGTGGTTGCCCTCGGCGGTGTGGTTGTAGACCACGTCGAGGATCACCTCGATGCCGGCCTGGTGCAGCGCCCGCACCATCGCCTTGAACTCCTGCACCTGGCCGCCCGGAGTGGTGCTGGCGGCGTACTTGCTGTCCGGTGCGAAGAAGCCGATGGTGTTGTAGCCCCAGTAGTTCGACAGCCCGCGCTCGATGAGCACGGCGTCATTGGCGAAATGATGGACGGGCATCAGCTCGATGGCGGTGGCACCCAGGGCATTGAGATGGTCGATGATCGCGGGGTGGGCGATCGCCGAGTAGGTGCCCCGGATCTCCTCGGGAATGTCCGGGTGGGTCTGGGTCAGTCCCTTGATGTGAGCCTCGTAGATGACGCTGTTGGCGTACTCCCGCTGCGGCGGCCGGTCCACCCCCCAGTCGAAGAACGGATTGATCACCACGCATTTGGGCATCGCTGCCGCGGAGTCCCCGTCGTTGCGGCTGTCCGGGTCGCCGAAGTCGTAGCCGAATAGTGATTGCTGCCAGTCGAACTGGCCGTCGATGGCTTTCGCGTACGGGTCGAGCAGAAGCTTGTTCGGATTGCATCGGTAGCCGTTGGTGGGATCGTACGGACCGTGCATCCGGTAGCCGTAGCGCTGGCCGGGCTCGGCACTGGGCAGATAGCCGTGCCAGATGAATCCGTCGACCTCCGGCAGGGTCACCCGGGTCTCGACGCCGTCAGCGTCGAACAGGCACAGCTCGACGCGCTCGGCGGCTTCGGAGAACACCGCGAAGTTGGTGCCCAGTCCGTCGTAGTTGGCGCCGAGCGGGTAGGCCTTGCCGGGCCACACCTCGGCAGCGGGTGCGGGACGACTCATGCGCGGCAGTACCGCAGGTAGACGTAGTCTCCTTCGGTGAACGAGTGACGCAGTGCGAGCCGGCTCGGCGCACGGAGCGCCGCCCCGTGCCGGACTGCGGATTTCTCGCCGGCCAGGGTGGGCGAGACGGTCAGACACATCTCGTCGACGAGGTCGGCGCCGATCAATTGGTCCAGCAGCACAGGGCCACCTTCGCACAGAATCCGGTGAAATCCGCGGGCGTTGAGCCGCTCCACCGCGGCCCGAAGGTCCACGTCGGTCTCTCCGGCCAGTAGCAGATCGGCCCGCTGACGCAGATCCGGGCGGGTGCGAGCCAACTCGGCGGTGGTCACCAACAGCGGACGCTGAGCGGGCTCAGCGAACAACGGTTCGGGTAGCTGCCCGGTGCGCGTGACGACGGCGATCGGCGGGATGTCGGTGATGCCCCAGCGTTCGCGGCGTTCGGTCCGCTGGCTGGGGGTGAGCCGCACCGGTCCGTAGCCTTCGGCGCGCGCCGTGCCCGCCCCGACCAGCACCACGTCGGCGTATCCCCGCAGCCCAAGCAGCAGATTCCGGTCGCAGATGTTGGACAGCGGACCGGCCAGACCGGCGAAGGTCGAGGCCCCGTCCAGGGACAGAATCATGTTGACCCGCACCCCGTCCGGGGCGTCGCTGTAACGCTGAACCAGGTCCGCCGGTGCGGCAGCGGACCCCTTCGGCTGAACCGCACACGTCATGGTTGGCCTCTACCCACGCGCGGCTGTGGCAAAACCTCAGCCGGTGCTGCTGCGCCAGCCCGCGACGCCCACCGCGATCATCGTCAGCTGTTTGACGGCGGTGCGTTTGATCTCGGCCACCGCGGCGGCGTCGGTGGCGTCTTCGAGGGCCTCTGCGGTGATGATCATCGCGTTGACGAACAGGCCGGCCAGCACGTTGAGATCCTCGGTGCTCCAGGTGCGCAACCCACCGGGGAACCGGGCCAGATCGGTCGCCAGCTCGGAGGTGATCAGCCGGATCTCGGTGCGGATCGCGTAGCGCAGCAGCGTCACTCCGCTGGAGCGCTCCCGGACGATGAACCGCCAGTGATCGCGTTGCTCGGTGACGCTGGCGGTGAGGATCTCCACGCTGGACCCCACCACCCGGTTGAGGTCGAGCTCCCCGGATCGCGCGATGCGCAACATGTCCCGCAGCGACCGGAACGACTCGTCGATGAGAACGAGGCCGAGGGCTTCCATCGAGTCGAAATGCCGGTAGAACGCCGCGGGCACGATGCCGGCCGCGCGGGTGACCTCACGCAGGCTCAGCGCGCTGAAGCTGCGCTCCTCGAGCAGGGTCAGCGCCGCCGCGATGATCGCCCGCCGGGTGGCTTCCTTACGCGCCTCGCGCGTCAGCGTCTCGTCGGGACGGATGCGGGAGCGGGTCCTCGCCGACCTCTCATGCCGACTGGGTGTACGACTATTCACTGCTGTGAACCGTAACACAGGCACCATTCGCCCTTGACGGGACGAATTGGGCGAGTAATCGTGTACATATGTTCACTCAAACAACGAACCGGCGGGGAGTCCGCTCCCGGCTGGTCGGTCTGCTCGCCGGACCGCACGGCGTGGACCGGTACACCGAACTCGTCGACCCGATGTGGACCAGCGAGGTGCGCGCGACCGTGGTGCGCGTCCGCCGGTCCACTCCCCGCAGCGTCACGCTGTGGCTTGCGCCCAACCACCCCGTCCCGTTCGTGGCCGGGCAATACCTCACCGTCACCGTCGAGGTCGACGGCCGCCGACACACCCGGTGCTACTCGCCGGCGAACGCGCAGGGCGATCAGGTGATCGAACTGACCGTCGCGCGCCACGACGGCGGCGTGGTCTCGGAGTACCTGCACCGGGCCGCCCGCGTCGGCCTCACCGTGGGGCTGTCGCCGGCGGCCGGCGACTTCATCCTGCCGACCCCGCTTCCGCGCCGGCTGCTGCTGATCGCCGGCGGCAGCGGAATCACCCCGGTGATGTCGATCCTGCGCACCCTGCAGGAGCATTGGCACGGCGGCGAGATCGCACTGCTCTACTACACCCGCACCCTGGCGGATGCCTGCTACCGCGAGCAGCTGGCGATCATGCCGGACGTGACGGTGCTGCACGGATGCACCCGTGGTCCGGGCGGCGACGTCGAGGGCCACTTCGACGAGCGGCATCTGACGGCGGCAATGGCCGACCCCGACGCGGTGTACGTCTGCGGGCCAACCGCACTCGCCGAGGCCGTCCGTCGGCACTATCCGGCGGCGGTGGCGGAGAGCTTCGCTCCGGCGCCCCTGGTGATTCCCGATACTCCGGCCGCCGGCCGGATCACGTTCAGCCGCAGCGGTATCGACGTCGACAACGACGGACAGCCGCTTCTCAATCAGGCCGAAGCGGCCGGCCTGGCGCCGCAGAGCGGATGCCGCATGGGGATCTGCCATACCTGTACCCGCCGCAAGGTTCACGGCGTGGTGCGCAACGTCACCACCGGCGCGCTGTCCACCGAGGACGACGAGGCGGTGCGGATCTGTGTCTCCGCGCCGGTCGGCGACGTCGAGATCGACCTTTAGCCAACACTTTCGGAGAAGGAAACCGCCATGTCACACACCCCCACCCTCACCCCCGAGCAGCTCGACGCCTTCGGCCGCGAGCTCGACGCCATCAGGGACAAGGTCGTCGCCGACCTCGGCCAGGAGGACGTCGACTACATCCGCCGGGTGATCACGGCACAGCGGGCCATGGAAGTCGCCGGCCGCGCGATCATGTGGTTCCCGCTGACCTGGTTGCCGGGCACCGCCCTGCTGTCGGTGTCGAAGATTCTCGACAACATGGAGATCGGCCACAACATCATGCACGGCCAGTACGAGTGGACCGGCGACCCGTCGCTGTCCGGCCAGACTTTCGAGTGGGACACCGCCTGCCCGGCCAACCAGTGGCGACACTCGCATAACTTCACTCACCACACCTTCACCAACATCGTCGGGATGGACCGCGACATCGGCTACGGCATCTTGCGGATGAGCGACGAGCAGCCCTGGCGCCCTTACTATCTCGGCAACCCGATGTATGCGTTCCTGCTGATGGTGCTGTTCCAGTACGGGGTGGCGCTGCACGAATTGGAGACCGAGCGCATCGCCGCCGGTGAGATCAGCGTGCTGGACAAGCGTGAGGTGCTCCAGGAGGTGTGGGCCAAGACCAGTAAGCAGGTAGTCAAGGACTACGTGGCCTTCCCGCTGCTGGCCGGTCCGTTCGCCCCGTTCGTTCTCGCCGGCAACGCCACAGCGAACCTGGCTCGCAACATCTGGGCGTTCTCCATCATCTTCTGCGGGCACTTTCCGGAGGGCACCCAGGAGTTCTCCAAAGAGCAGACCCGCAACGAGAGCCGCGGCCAGTGGTACTACCGGCAGATTCAGGGCTCGGCCAACCTCGCCGGCGGCAAGCTGTTCCACGTCATGTCCGGCAACCTGTCCTTCCAGATCGAGCACCATCTGTTCCCGGACATCCCGGCCCGTCGCTACGCCGAGATCGCCCCGCAGGTGCGCGAGATCTGCCAGCGCTACGGCCTGCCGTACAACTCCGGGCCGCTGCCCAAGCAGTTCGCGAGCGTGGTCCGCAAGATCGTCCGGCTGGCTCTGCCGGGTCGGCGTTCGAAGCCGGCCGCCGTGCCGGTTCCGGACCGCCGCGTGGCTGCCTGAACCTCTACTGTGGCGGGCATGACCTGGCTGCGGCAGCGGGACGGGGTGACCTGTGGCCCGAGCGTTGCGGTGATGGCCGCCGCCCTGCTGAACGCCGAGTACGGCGCTGCCTTGCAGGGTGACGCCGCCCAGCAGTGGTTCGCTGCCGAGCAGGGCCGGGTGCACCGGAAGGTCAACGTGGTGTGGCCGCGGGCGCTGGGCACCACGCCGGCCGGCGTCGCCCGCGCGCTCAACCAACACAGCGACGTGCCGTATCGCTGGCGTCCGGTGCGGCGGCGGGACCCGATGGCCGATGTGTGCGCGGCGGTGGCCGGCGGCCGGCCGGTGGCAATGCTGATCGGGTCGTCGATTCCCCGGCACTGGGTGCTGATCACTCGGATCGACGACGACGTGCTGCAGTGCTACGAGCCCTCGTCCGGCCAGCTGGTCGGAGTCCCGGTGCAGACCGTGCGGGACGGCCGGCTAGTAGGTCTGGGCTTTCCCCGGCCGTTCGCCTTCGTGCTGCCCAAGCGGCCTTAGCGCCCGACCTCAGCGCCGGGGCCGGCCTGCAGCAGCGCGATCGACGCCGCCACGGCTGGGCCGATCATCCCGGCCGGCGGGGCGCCGTCCTCGACCGTCTGTGCGGTGAGCTCGCGCAGCCCGCCGACCAGGATCACCGCGGCGGCAGGAGACAGCGGCCCAACACCCGCCCGCGCGAATCCGGGGCCGGCGCTGAGTTCGGTGAGCAGGGCGGCGAGCGTGCCGAAGCTGCGGCGCAGCGTGGGCCGGGCGCCCTCGCCGAGCGCAGGCAGTTCACGAATCCAGCTCAGCGTGACGGCCGGTGCCGCCTCGATGGTGTGGACGTAGGCGGTGACGGCTTGGCGCACCTGATCCTGCCACTGTGCTGCCGGGTCGATGGCCTCGCGCAAGGCCGCCGCCAGGTCTTCGTTGTTGGCGTGCAGCAGCTCGACGAAGCACTCCTCCTTGGTGGCGAAGTGGTCGTAGAAGGTGCGTTTGGAGGTGCGGGCGTGGCGCACCACGTCGGCCACGGTGGTCTCCCGATAGCCGCGTTCCTCGATGGACGCGGCGAGCCCGTCGAGCAGCCGGCGCCGGAAGCCTGCGGCCGACTGGCCGGGCTGCGCCGTCTGCTCGGTGGCCGGTGTGCTCACCGGGTGTCCTCCCTTGTCAAGCCTTGGTACTGAAGAGTACCGTGGCCGTCAAGCAGTTGGTACACCCTGGTACCGCAACCACGGGAGGACTCGATGACACAGGCGTCGACGGTGAACTCGCAGACCGGTGGCGCTAACCTGCCCCCGGCGCCCCGGTTGCCCAGGCCGCTGGTCAGCCTGGGATTCGTCGGAGCCAGGCGGCGCACCATCGGATGGCTCACCCATCGCTACGGGTCCGCTGTGTCGATGCGGATTCCGGTGTTCGGCGACGCCGTCATGGTCACCGATCCGGTGCTGGCCAAGCAGGTGTTCACCACCAGTCCCGACGTGCTGGGAAACATTCAGCCCAACTTGAGCCGGCTGCTGGGCGAAGGGTCGGTGTTCGGTCTGGAGGGCGCGCAGCACCGGCGTCGCCGCAAGCTGCTCACCCCACCCCTCCACGGCCGCAGCATCGCCGCCTACGAGCGCATCGTCGAGGAGGAGACGATGCGTGAGATGGCCTCCTGGCCCGAGGGCACCGAGTTCGCCACGCTGGAGCCGATGATGCGGATCACCCTCAACGTGATCCTGCGCGCGGTGTTCGGCGCCGACGGCGCGGAGCTGCAGCAGCTGCGCGAACTGCTGCCGAAGTGGGTGACGCTGGGCTCGCGGCTGGCTTTGTTCCCCACCCCGGTGCGTACGCCGGGCCGCTGGAGCCCGTGGACGCGGCTGGAGTCCTACCGCAAGACCTACGAGGCGCTGATCGACGCCCTCATCGCCCGGACGCGCCAGGATCCGCATTTCGAGGACCGGAGCGACGTGCTGACGCTGTTCCTGCGATCGACCTACGACGACGGAACGGCGATGACCCGCAAGGAGATCGGCGACGAACTGCTGACACTGCTGGCGGCCGGGCACGAGACCACGGCTTCGACGCTGGCATGGGCGTTCGAACGGATCTCGCGGCATCCGGAGGTGCTGGAGCGGCTGGTCGCCGAGGCGGCCGGTCCGGACAACACCTACCGGCAGGCCACCATCCTCGAAGTCCAGCGCAATCGCACCGTCATCGACTTCGCCGGCCGCAACGTCGCCGCCCCGATGTACGAACTCGGCGAATGGCAACTGCCGCAGGGTTTCTCGATCCTGGTGAGCTTGCTGCAGCTACACCGCGACCCGCAGATCTACCCCAACCCGGAGCGGTTCGACCCGCAGCGCTTCATCGACGACAAGCCGAGCACCTACTCCTGGGTGCCGTTCGGCGGCGGCACCCGCCGGTGCGTCGGCGCGGCGTTCGCGAACATGGAAATGGACGTCGTACTACGAATAGTGCTGCAGCACTTCACCATCCGCACCACGACGGCGCCCGGGGAGAAGTGGCACCACCGCGGCGTGGCGTTCACGCCGAAGAAGGGCGGACGGATGGCCGTGTTCCGGCGAGCTATCGCGCCCGGCTAGGTCCGATGGCCGGGCCGCTATCGCGCCCGGCTCAAGTCCGATGGCCGGGCCGCTATCGCGCCCGGCTCAAGTCCGATGGCCGGGCCGCTATCGCGCCCGGCTCAAGTCCGATGGCCGGGCCGCTATTGCGCCCGGCTGGGTCCGATGGCCGGGCCGCTATTGCGCCCGGCTGAGGTCCATCGCCAGGAAGTCGTGCCGCCACAGATCCTCGAACAGTTCCAGAGCGGTGTATTCCAGGGCGGTCTGATCGGTCTCGGCTAACAGCCCGCTGACGGCAACCCGCCGGGCGATCTCACGGATGGTGCGGTCGCCGTCGATCTGCTGAGCGAAGGCCAGGTGGGTGGGGTCCAGCTTTACCCGCCAACCCGGCCGGGAGATCTGGTCGCCCCGGACGGCGCACCGCAGCCGAAGCAACGGCACGTAATCCAGTGCGCGGCTGGAGGAGAAGTCGATCCGGTAGCTCTGCTCGGCGCGCTCTGGGTGGCAGGCCAAGAAGAAGTGGCAGCCGTTGAGCGTCTTGATCCGCTCCATCACCGCCCAGATCTTCTCTTTGGGCAATTCGTTGACCGCCGCATAGAACCCGTTGCCGGCCTCGGTGAGCGTCGGTGGGTAGTACGAGGTCTTGAGGAACCAGTCCTGGAACACCATCCCGGCGGAGTCCACCAGGTCCAGGCAGTCGTCGACGGTGTAGCTGCGGTCGCGGCCGTGCAGGAAGGTGTCGACCATACCGGCATCGAACGCCAGATCCGGCGCGATCGACATGTAGCTGCGCACCGGATGCTGCGGACCCAACGACGCGATGGCCTCCTTGACCATGGCCAGCGATTCGTCGTCCTGGGTGAGGCCCAGGTCCCGGAAAATCGCCTGCATCAGTTCGACACCGGCCCGGCCGTAGCGGGCGTAGAGCATGATCGCGACGACGCCGTCCGGATTGAGGACGTTGGCGAGTGCCTTCATCCCGACCTTGGGCTTGGCCAGGTGGTGCAGCACGCCCGTCGACATGATCAGGTCGAACTTCTTGCCGAGGGTCTCCACCTCTTCGATGGGAAGCAGTTTGAGCTGAAGGTTTTTCAGCGAGTACTTGTCCTTGAGGAACTTGGTGTGATCCAGCGACGGCTGGCTGACGTCGATGGCGACCACCTTGGCGGCGGGGTTGGTGTAAGCGATCACCGCTGCCTGGTTGGTGCCGCAGCCGGCGATGAGGATGTCGATGTCGGCTCGGTGGGGCCTATCGGGCCACAGAATCCGGTGCGCGTGGCTGGGATCGAACCACTGCCAGTTGCTGCTGAGCCAGGTCTCCAGATTCTGGATCGGCTCGGGATAGGTCCACTTCTCGTACTGGCGGGCAACCAGATCGGCGCGGGGGTCGGTCATCGGTCGTGCTCCTTGACAGGCTCGATCAGCGGTTGCGGATCAGCGGGTTTGACTTGAGAACGGGCAGCGGAAACAGGTAGTCGCTGTGGGTGTCCTCCAGGCTGTCGTACAGGCCCAGGGTGTACACACCGGCCTCTTTGACGCGCATCGGGACGTACTGGGTGAAGACCCGGAACTTCACCGGCGTCGGCGGGTTGTCGTCCCAGTGCCAGCTGAACTCGAGGCTGCCGACGCGCTCGCCATCCGGCGAGTTGGCGATGATCACTTTCACCGGGTCGTAGTCGGTTCCGCCCAGCGTGGTGACCGCGACCACCATCGGCACGGTGATCTGAGCCGGGAAGTTGTTCACGTAGCACGCGGTCATGGGGAAGCCCTTGACGTGGATGCCGCCGTCGGCCTCCTCCACGGCGCTCAGCGACGGCGCGAACGCGACGACCCGCATGCTTTCTCCCCTCGGCCGGTTTTTATGTTGCCGGGCTCACCATAGTCATCGCGCGGCGACCACGGGAGGGCAGCATGAAGTTCGCCGAAATGAGTGGCCCGCGCAATTGACGGCGATGTCGGTTTTTGCCGGCTGCGCCGGCTACACCTTTTCGCGCTTCGGCAACTTCCAGCCCGGCCGCGGGTAGTGACAGGTGTAGCCGTTCGGGATGCGCAGCAGGTAGTCCTGGTGCTCCGGTTCGGCCTCCCAGAAGTCCGCCGCCGGCACCACCTCGGTGACCACCGTGCCCGGCCACAGCCCGGAGGCGTCGACGTCGGCGATGGTGTCCAGCGCCACCCGCTGCTGCTCGTCGTCGAGGTAGAAGATCGCCGAGCGGTAGCTGCTGCCGATGTCGTTGCCCTGCCGGTCCTTCGTCGTCGGGTCGTGGATCTGGAAGAAGAACTCCAGCAGTGCCCGGTAGTCGGTCTTGGCCGGGTCGTAGACGATCTCGACGGCCTCGGCGTGCCCGGGATGGTTGCGGTAGGTGGCGTTGGCGTTGCGCCCACCGGTGTAGCCCACCCGGGTCGACACCACACCGGGCTGGCGACGGATCAGGTCCTGCATGCCCCAGAAGCAGCCGCCGGCCAAAATCGCGGTCTTGTACTCACTCATCCGGTCCTCCTTGGTGAAAATCTCCACGTACTGCCCGTAGCCCTGCGCTTCGAGGTCGTCGCGGTGCACGAACCGCAGCGCCGCGGAGTTGATGCAGTACCGCATCCCGCCGCGCTTCCGCGGGCCGTCCTTGAACACATGCCCCAGGTGGCTGTTGGCCTGCTTCGAGCGCACCTCGGTGCGCGGAAACAGCATCTTGAAGTCGCGCTTGGTGACGACGTTGCCGATCGGTTTGGTGAAACTCGGCCACCCGGTGCCGCTGTCGAACTTGTCGGTCGAGGCGAACAACGGCTCCCCGGACACCACGTCGACGTAGATGCCCGGCTCGTGGTGGTCCCAATATTCACCAGTGAACGCGGGCTCGGTTCCGTTGCGCTGCGTCACCCGGGACTGCTCGGGGGTCAGATGGTCTTTGGAGTACATACCTGTCCAGTGTGCGCCCGCGGCCGGCGTCGCGCTCGCGTCACGTCCCGGCGGTTACAGACTCGTCAGAGACCGTCGAGATCGACAGCCACTGTCCTAAGTTTGAATTCGTGGCCCGCCGCTTCTCCCGCGCAGAACTCGCCGACGCCTTCGCCACCTTCGAGGCCGAGGTCGACGCCGCCGCCCGCACCCGGGACTGGGACGGCTGGGTGGCGCACTACACCCCCGACGTCGACTACATCGAGCACGCCATGGGCACCATGAAGGGCCGCGAGCAGGTACGCGAGTGGATCTACCGCACCATGACGACGTTCCCCGGCAGCCACATGACCGCGTTCCCGTCGCTGTGGCACGTCGTCGACGAGGCCACCGGCCGGGTGATCTGCGAACTGGACAACCCGATGCGCGACCCGGGCGACGGCACGATCATCAGTGCCACCAACATCTCGATCATCACCTACGCCGGCGACGGCCTGTGGAGCCGTCAGGAGGACGTCTACAACCCGCTGCGCTTCCTGGCTGCCGGGATGAGGTGGTGCAGGAAAGCCGCCGAACTCGGCACCCTTGACGACGAGGCCGCGGCCTGGATGGCCAAGAGGGTTGCCGCCCAATGAGACTCGTCATCGGCGCCAACGGTTTCCTCGGCAGCCACGTCACCCGCCAACTCGTCGACGCCCGCGCGTGGCTGCGTGACCCAGCCCCGCTGTATCGCACCAATGTCGACGGGACCCGAGAAAGTGCTCGACATCGCCTGCGCCGTGCACGCCCGGAATCCGCTGCGGCGCTTTGTCTTCACCAGCAGCTACACCACGGTGAATCGCCCAGACGGCACGTGGCCGCATGCCGGTCGTCCTCGACGGCATCGCCTTCGAGGCCGTCGGCGTCGACGACGCGGCACGGGCGATGATCCTGGCCGCCGAGCGCGGGCGCAACGGCGAGCGATACCTGGTGTCGGACAGCATGATCACCAACGCCGAGGTGGTCCGCATCGCCGCCGAGGCTGCCGGCGCCCCGCCGCCGAAGATCACCGTCCCACTGGCAGTCCTGCGGGCGGCGGCTGCACTCGGCACCGGGTGGGGGCGTCTCACCGGCAGCGATCCGAAACTGAGCCTGCAGGTGCTGCGGCTCATGCGCGCCGAAGCCCCGTTGGACCACAGCAAGGCCACCCGCGAATTGGGTTGGCAGCCGGTTCCGGTGGAGGACTCGATCCGGGAAGCGGCGCGCTGGTGGGTACACGCGGGCGCGGGCAAGCGCTAGCGTTTCCGACCATGCACAACGGCGCGGTGTCGCACTGGTTCAGCCAGTTGCCCACGCCCCGCCCCGCGCTGCCGGGCGACCGCGACGCCGACGTCTGCATCGTCGGCGCCGGTTACACCGGACTGTGGACGGCGTACTACCTCAAGCGAGCCGACCCCGCCCTGCGCGTCACCGTCCTGGAGGCCCGCTTCGCTGGATTCGGCGCCTCCGGCCGCAACGGCGGCTGGCTCTCCGGACTGCCGCCCGGCCACCGCGGGCTGCTCGCCGAGACGCACGGCCTCGACAGCGTGATCGCCTGGCAGCGGATGCTCGACGACGCCATCGACATCGTCATCGACGTGGCCGCCGCAGAGGGCATCGACGCCGACATCGTCAAGGGTGGCAGCCTGGACGTGGCCCGCGGTCCCGCCCAGGCCGAGCGGTTGCGGGCCGCAGTCGACGAGGACCGCCGCTGGGGAGTCGAGGGCGTCGAGATCCTCACCGCCGCACAAACCAGCGCCCGCATCGCCGTCGACGGCGTCACCCTGGGCGCGTTCAACCCGCACTGCGCGCGCATCCAGCCGGCCAAACTCGCCCGCGGCCTGGCAGACGTCGTACAGCGACTCGGGGTGACCCTCTACGAGCAGACGACCGTCACCGGCATCGAACCCGGCCGCGCGCACACCCCACAGGGAACCGTCCGGGCGCCGGTGGTCATCAGAGCCACCGAGGGCTTCACCGCCCGGATGACCGGGCTGCGTCGGCGCTGGCTGCCGATGAACAGCGCCATGATCGCCACCGAGCCGCTGCCGCAACACCTTTGGGACGACATCGGCTGGCGGGGCTGCGAAACCCTGGGCGACCTCGCGCACGGCTTCTTCTACGCCCAGCGCACCGCCGACGGGCGTATCGCCCTCGGCGGACGGGCTGTGCCGTACCGCTACGGCTCTCGCATCGACAACGACGGCGCGCTCGGGCGCGACACCGTCGACCACCTGACCGGCGTCCTGCACACCGCGCTGCCGCAGACCCGGGGTGTGCCAGTGGCGCACGGCTGGTGCGGGGTGCTCGCCGTGCCGCGGGACTGGTCGGCCACTGTCCGGTTCGATCCGGCCACCGGCCTCGGCGAGGCCGGCGGTTACGTCGGGCACGGCGTCACCGCCACCAATCTCGCCGGGCGAACGCTGACCGACCTGGTGCTCAAACGGCACACCGACCTCACCGCGCTGCCGTGGGTGGACCACCGCTCCAAGCCCTGGGAACCCGAACCGCTGCGCTGGCTCGGCGTGCGGGGTCTCTACAGCGCCTACAAACTCGCCGACCGTCACGAAGCACGTGGCCGGCACACCACCTCGCCGGTCGCCAGGGTGGCCGACCGGATCACCGGCCGTCCCTGATGCTGCGCCGCACCGTCACGTTCCCCGGTCCGGCCAGTCCCGGCCACACCCTCGCCCCGCAGCGCCGCGGCCCCGGCGACCCGACGTTCCAGATCGTCGAGGGCGACATCTGGCGCACCAGCCTGCAGCGGACCGGCCCGGTGACCGCCCGTCTCACCCGCACCGCCGTGGACACCGTGGAATGTCAGGCCTGGGGCGACGGTGCTCAAGAGTTCACCGAGAACTTGCCGGCCTTGCTCGGCGCCGATGACGACGCCGGCGACTTCTCGCCTGAGCACCCCGTCATCGCCGAGGCGTGGCGGCGGGTTCCGCACCTGCGCCTGGGCCGAACCGGCCGGGTGCTGGAAGCGATGATCCCGGCCGTCATCGAACAGCGCGTCCAGGGCGTTGAAGCGTTCCGGTCGTGGCGGCTGCTGGTCACCCGGTTCGGCACCGCGGCGCCGGGTCCCGCGCCGGAACGTCTGCGGGTGGCACCGTCGCCGCAGGTCTGGCGGAGCATTCCGTCCTGGGAATACCACCGCGCCAACGTCGACCCCGGCCGGATGCGCACCATCGTCGGCTGCGCCCAGCGCGCCGACGCCCTGGAACGCCAGACCGACCGCGCGGCCTTCACCACACTGCCCGGCGTCGGTGTCTGGACGGCCGCCGAGACGGCCCAGCGTGCGCTCGGCGACGCCGACGCGCTCTCGGTCGGCGACTACCACCTGGCGAGCATGATCGGCTGGACGCTGCTGGGCAGCCCGATCGACGACGACGCCATGGTGGAACTGCTCGAACCGCTTCGGCCGCACCGCTACCGGGCGGTGCGCCTGCTGGAGGTCAGCCGGCTGGCCCAGTTGCCGCGCCGCGGACCGCGGCTGGCCCGCCAGCGCATCAGCGGCTGGTGATTACCCCCGCCTGCCGCCGGGTATGGCTGGCACCATGGGCGCAAAATTCACCATCCCCGGCATGACCCCCGAACAGGGCCGCACGGTCGCCGACCTGCTGCAGAAGCAGCTCAGCACGTACAACGACCTGCATCTGACCCTCAAGCACATCCACTGGAACGTGGTGGGCCCCAATTTCATCGGGGTGCACGAGATGATCGACCCGCAGGTGGAGCTGGTTCGCGGCTTCGCCGATGACGTCGCTGAACGCATCGCCGCCCTCGGCGCCTCTCCGCAGGGCACCCCGGGGGCGATCCTCAAGGACCGAACCTGGGACGACTATTCGCTGGGCCGCGACACCGTGCAGGCGCATCTGGCCGCCCTCGACCTGGTGTACGACGGCGTCGTCGCCGACGTTCGCACGGCAATCGCCGAGACCGAGGAACCGGACCCGGTCACCCAGGACATGCTGATCGGCCAGGCCGCCGCTCTGGAGAAGTTCCAGTGGTTCGTCCGTGCCCATTTGGAAAACGCCAGCGGCGTCCTGCAGTCGGACGAAGCCAACGAAGGATCGTCGACCGAACAGGACGCCGCCGGCGCTGCCCGCTAGCGCGGGTTACTTCTCTTCGGCGAACTTCGCGTCGTACCCCGCGTCGCGCACCGGGCGGGTAGCCAGTTGCTCGTACCGCGGGAACAGGATCGGGTAGAGCAGACCGGCCAGTGCCGCACCCACCAGTGGTGCGAGCCAGAACACCCAGACCTGACCGGGAGCGCCGGCACCGTTGAAGAACGCCACACCGGTCGAACGCGCCGGGTTGACCGAGGTGTTCGAGATCGGGATGGAGATCAGGTGGATCAGCGTCAGGCTCAGGCCGATCGACAGGCCGGCGAAGCCCTTGGGCGCCCGGTCATCGGTGGAGCCGAGGATCACCATCAGGAAGATGAAGGTGAGCAGCACCTCGGCGATGATCACGGCGGTCAGCGAGTAGCCGTGCGGCGAGTTGAGGCCGTAGCCGTTGGCGGCCATGTTGCCGCTGGCGTTGAACTTCTCCCGGCCCTTGGCGATGGTCAGGATCAAAAAGCCGCCGGCGAAGCCGCCGAGGACCTGGACCAGCCAGTAGCCGGGCACCGCGGCCCATTCCACCCGCTTTGCCAGCGCCGCGCCGAGGGTGACCGCGGGGTTGAAGTGTCCGCCGGAAATAGCACCGAATGCATAGACGCCGGTCAGCACAGTCAGGCCGAAGGCCAGGGCCACGCCCAGGTAGCCGATGCCGACGGAGTTATCGCCGGCCGGGTTGGCGGCGAAGACGGCTGCGCCGCAACCGCCGAACACCAGCCAGAATGTGCCGATGAACTCCGCCGTCAGGCGGTGAGCCATCGTAGGGGCTGTCATGTTGTGGACTCCTTATGAACGTGTGTGAACCAATGTGCCGGACAGCGTCGCATTTCCGGCGCGATGACCGTACTGGCTTTGCGGAATCTCCACCGGATTGAGACGCGCAGCCCACAGCAGAACTTAGGCTTTCCTAAGTTGGCATTCGGCCCCAGCGTGCATATCGTTTTGGTACCTGTCGACGTGTGGACCGCTACCGGACATAACGTCGGCACAGATATGAGGGCCGCCGTTCACCGACGCACGGAGGAACCCGGACGGTGCGCGGCGCGCCACCCACGCAACCACGGTTGGACCGCCGCGCGACATTTGAAGGGTTAGGTGCGTATGCCCAGTGCTGTCGGGCTCTACAACCCCGCGTACGAACATGACGCGTGCGGCGTCGCGATGGTCGTCGACATCCACGGCCGGCGCAGCCGCGACATCGTCGATAAGGCGATCACCGCGCTGCTCAACCTTGAGCACCGCGGCGCCGCCGGCGCGGAGCAGAACAGCGGCGACGGCGCCGGTCTGATGATCCAGGTGCCGGACTCCTTCCTGCGTGCGGTGGTCGACTTCGACCTTCCCGAGGAGGGGTCCTACGCCACCGGCATCGCCTTCCTGCCGCAGTCCGCGCGCGACGCCGCGCTGGCTGTCGAGGGGGTAGAGAAGATCGTCGAAGCCGAGGGCCTGACCGTGCTCGGCTGGCGCGAGGTTCCCGTCGACGACTCGTCGCTGGGCGCGCTGGCCCGCGACGCCATGCCCACCTTCAAGCAGCTGTTCATCGGCCTGGGCGAGCGAAGCGACGGGAATCCGGCGAGCGCCGCCGGCATGGAGTTGGAGCGGCGGGCCTTCGTGGTCCGCAAGCGCGCCGAGCACGAACTGGGCACCAAGGGCCCGGGCCAGGACGGCCCCGGCCGCGAGACGGTGTACTTCCCGAGCTTGTCCGGCACAACGATGATCTACAAGGGCATGCTCACCACCCCGCAGCTCAAGGCGTTCTACCTGGACCTGCAAGACCCGCGGATGGAGAGTGCGCTGGGCATCGTGCACTCGCGGTTCTCCACCAACACCTTCCCGTCCTGGCCGCTGGCGCACCCGTTCCGGCGCATTGCCCACAACGGTGAGATCAACACCGTCACCGGCAACGAGAACTGGATGCGTGCCCGCGAGGCGCTGATCAAGACTGAGGTCTTCGGCACCGACATCGAGAAGGCCTTCCCGGTCTGCACCCCGGGCGCCTCCGACAGCGCCCGCTTCGACGAGGTGCTCGAACTGCTGCACCTGGGCGGTCGCAGCCTGCCGCACGCGGTGCTGATGATGATCCCCGAGGCGTGGGAGCGCAACGAGGACATGGACCCCGCCCGGCGGGCGTTCTACGCCTACCACGCGTCGCTGATGGAGCCGTGGGACGGACCGGCTTCGGTGTGCTTCTCCGACGGCACCGTCGTCGGCGCGGTGCTGGACCGCAACGGTCTGCGTCCTTCCCGCATCTGGGTCACCGACGACGGTTTGGTGGTGATGGCTTCCGAGGTCGGCGTGCTCGACATCGACCCGGCCCGGGTGGTCAAGCGGATGCGGTTGCAGCCCGGCCGGATGTTCCTGGTCGACACCGCCCAGGGCCGGATCATCGCCGATGAGGAGATCAAGGCAGAACTGGCCGCCGAGCATCCCTACGCGCAGTGGCTGGAGGCCGAGCAGTTCCACCTCGACGATCTGCCGCAGGGCCCCTACATCCGGATGCCGCATCACCGGGTGGTGTTGCGCCAGCAGGCCTTCGGCTTCACCTACGAGGAGCTGAACCTACTCGTGGCGCCGATGGCGCGCACCGGTGCCGAGCCGCTCGGCTCGATGGGCACCGACACCCCGATCGCGGTGCTGTCGTCGCGGCCGCGGATGCTCTACGACTACTTCCAGCAACTGTTCGCGCAGGTGACCAACCCGCCGCTGGACGCCATCCGTGAAGAGGTCGTCACCAGCCTGCAGTCCACCATCGGCCCCGAGGGTGACCTGCTCAACCCGACCGCCGATTCCTGCCACCAGATCCTGCTGCCGCAGCCCATCCTGCGTAACCACGAACTGGCCAAGCTGGTCAACCTCGATCCCGAGGACGAAGTGAACGGCCACCGGCACGGGATGCGCGCCGCGGTCATCAGCTGCCTCTACCCGGTCGCCAAAGGCGGGGCGGGACTGCGTCGCGCACTCGACGACATCCGAGCCGAGGCGTCGGCGGCGATCGCCGGTGGCGCGCGGGTGCTCATCCTGTCCGACCGCGAGTCCAACATGAGCATGGCGCCGATCCCGTCGCTGCTGTCGGTCTCGGCCGTGCACCACCACCTGGTCCGTGAGCGCAGCCGCAGCAAGACCAGCCTGATCGTCGAATCCGGCGACGCCCGCGAGGTGCACCACATGGCCATGCTGATCGGTTTCGGCGCCGGGGCGGTCAACCCCTACATGGCGTTCGAGTCGATCAGCGACATGATCGACAGAGGTGTTCTCGGCGGCTCCGCCACCGGTGGCGTTATCTCCGACATCGACCGCGACAAAGCCTTGAGCAACTACATCAAGGCCGCCGGCAAGGGCGTGCTGAAGGTGATGTCCAAGATGGGCATTTCCACGGTGGCGTCCTACCGCGGTGCGCAGTTGTTCCAGGCGATCGGCATTTCCCAGAAGGTGCTCGACGAGTACTTCACCGGCCTGTCCTGCCCGGTCGGCGGAATCGACCTCGACGACATCGCCGCCGATGTCGCCGCCCGCCACCAGTTGGCCTATCTGGACCGGCCCGACGAGCGCGCGCACCGCGAGCTCGAGGTGGGCGGGGAGTACCAGTGGCGCCGCGAGGGCGAGTACCACCTGTTCAACCCGGACACGGTTTTTAAGCTCCAACACTCAACTCGTACCGGGCAGTACTCGATCTTCAAGGAGTACACCAAGCTCATCGACGACCAGAGCGAGCGGATCGCCTCGCTACGCGGCCTGTTGAATTTCAAGCAGGGCGTGCGGCCGCCGGTGCCGATCGACGAGGTCGAGCCGGCCAGCGAGATCGTCAAGCGCTTCTCCACCGGCGCGATGAGCTACGGCTCCATCTCCGCCGAGGCCCACGAGACGCTGGCCATCGCGATGAACCGCCTTGGCGCGCGGTCCAACTCGGGCGAGGGCGGCGAAGCCGTCAGCCGCTTCTCCCACGACGCCAACGGCGACTGGCGGCGCAGCGCCATCAAGCAGGTTGCCTCTGGGCGCTTCGGCGTCACCAGCAACTACCTGACCAACTGCACCGATATCCAGATCAAGATGGCCCAGGGCGCCAAACCCGGTGAGGGCGGCCAGCTTCCGGGTCACAAGGTGTACCCGTGGGTGGCCGAGGTCCGGCACTCCACGCCCGGCGTGGGTCTGATCTCCCCGCCGCCGCACCACGACATCTACTCGATCGAGGATCTGGCGCAGCTGATCTACGACTTGAAGAACGCCAACCCGCAGGCCCGGATTCACGTGAAACTGGTCTCCGAGAACGGCGTCGGCACGGTCGCGGCGGGCGTGTCCAAGGCGCACGCCGACGTGGTGCTGATCTCCGGCCACGACGGCGGCACCGGCGCCACCCCGCTGACGTCGATGAAGCACGCCGGCGCGCCGTGGGAGCTCGGCCTGGCCGAGACCCAGCAGACCCTGCTGCTCAACGGTCTTCGCGACCGGATCGTCGTGCAGGTCGACGGCCAGCTCAAGACCGGCCGCGACGTCGTTATCGCAGCGCTGCTCGGTGCCGAGGAATTCGGTTTCGCCACCGCCCCGCTGGTGGTCTCGGGCTGCATCATGATGCGGGTCTGCCACCTCGACACCTGCCCGGTGGGGGTGGCCACCCAGAACCCGGTGCTGCGCGAACGGTTCACCGGCAAGCCGGAATTCGTGGAGAACTTCTTCCTGTTCATCGCCGAAGAGGTTCGCGAGCTGATGGCCATGCTGGGCTTCCGCACCATCAACGAGATGGTCGGACAGGTCGGCGCCCTGGACACCACCCGGGCGTCGGCGCACTGGAAAGCCCACAAGCTGGACCTGTCACCGGTTCTGCACGAGGCGAATTCGGCGTTCATGAACCAGGACCTGTACTGCAGCTCGCGACAGGACCACTCGCTGGACAAGGCGCTGGATCAGCAGTTGATCGCGCAGTGCCGCGAGGCGCTGGATTCCAAAACCCCGGTGAGCTTCTCGACGAAGATCTCCAACACCAACCGGACCGTGGGCACCATGCTGGGCCACGAGGTGACGAAGGCCTACGGCGGCGACGGGCTGCCCGACGACACCATCGACATCACCTTCGAAGGCTCGGCCGGCAACAGCTTCGGAGCGTTCGTGCCGCGCGGCATCACGCTGCGGGTGCACGGCGACGCCAACGACTACGTCGGCAAGGGCCTGTCCGGCGGACGGATTGTGTTGCGGCCGTCGGATACTGCGCCGGACAGCTACGTGGCCGAGGACAACATCATCGGCGGCAACGTGATCCTGTTCGGCGCCACCAGTGGCGAGGCGTTCATCCGCGGCACCGTGGGCGAGCGGTTCGCGGTGCGCAACTCCGGCGCGCACGCCGTCGTCGAGGGTGTGGGCGACCACGGCTGCGAGTACATGACCGGTGGCCGGGTGGTGATCCTCGGGGCGACCGGGCGCAACTTCGCCGCGGGCATGTCCGGTGGCTTCGCGTTCGTCTACGACCCGCACCGCAAGTTGCCCGGCAACCTCAACACCGAGATGGTGGACCTCGAGGTGCTCGGCGACGACGACATCGAGTGGCTGCACGGCATTCTGGTGGCCCACCGCGACGCCACCGATTCAGCTGTGGCGCAGCGCATCCTGACCGACTGGCCGCGACAGGTAGGGGATTTCGTGAAGGTGATGCCACGCGACTACAAGCGCGTTCTGGAAGCCATCGCCGAAGCTGAGCGCACCGGCGCCGATGTTGACGAGGCGATCATGGGAGCGTCCCGTGGCTGATCCCAGTGGCTTCATGAAGTACACCCGCCGCGAGACCCCGAAGCGTCGGCCCGTGCCGCTGCGGCTTCGCGACTGGCACGAGGTCTACGAGGACTTCGACCACGAGGCGCTGCAGCATCAGGCCGCCCGCTGCATGGACTGCGGAATCCCGTTCTGCCACAACGGCTGCCCGTTGGGCAACCTGATCCCGGAGTGGAACGACCTGGTCTACCGCGACCGGTGGAAAGACGCCATCGATCGGCTGCACGCCACCAACAACTTCCCGGAGTTCACCGGCCGGCTGTGCCCCGCGCCGTGTGAGGCGTCCTGTGTGCTCGGCATCAATCAGGATCCGGTGACCATCAAGCAGGTCGAGGTCGAGATCATCGACAACGCCTGGGACGAAGGCTGGGTGACCCCCAACCGGCCGCACCTGGTGACCGGTAAGTCGGTGGCCGTCGTCGGCTCCGGGCCGGCCGGCCTGGCCGCCGCCCAGCAGCTCACCCGCGCCGGCCACGACGTGACGGTGTTCGAGCGCGCCGACCGCATCGGCGGGCTGCTGCGCTACGGCATCCCCGAGTTCAAGATGGAAAAGCGCCACATCGACCGGCGCCTGGAGCAGATGGAAGCCGAGGGCACCAAGTTCCGCGCCGGCGTCAACGTCGGCGTCGACGTCACCGTCGAGCAGCTGCGCGACGAGTTCGACGCGGTGGTGCTGGCCGGCGGCGCGACCGACTGGCGTGATCTGCCCATCCCGGGCCGTGAGTTCGAGGGCATTTACCAGGCCATGGAATACCTGCCGTGGGGCAACAAGGTGGCCATCGGCGAGCTCGACGAGCCGCCGATCACCGCCAAGGGCAAGCGGGTGGTGATCATCGGCGGTGGCGACACCGGTGCGGACTGCCTGGGCACCGCGCACCGGCAGGGCGCGGCGAGCGTGCACCAGTTCGAGATCATGCCCAAGCCAGGCGCCGATCGTGACCCCTCCACGCCGTGGCCGACCTACCCGTTGCAGTACCGGGTGTCCTCGGCGCACGAGGAGGGCGGCGAGCGGGTGTTCTCGGTCAACACCGAGCGCTTCCTCGGCGAGGGTGGCAAGGTCACCGGCCTGCGCGCCCACGAGGTCGTCATGAAGAACGGCAAGTTCGAGAAGGTCGAAGGCAGTGACTTCGACCTCGATGCCGACCTGGTGCTGCTGGCCATGGGCTTCGTCGGCCCGGAGAAGCCGGGTCTGTTGACCGACCTCGGCGTCGAGCTCACCGACCGCGGCAACGTCTCGCGCAACGCCGATTTCGAGACCTCGGTGCCGGGCGTGTTCGTGGCCGGGGACATGGGCCGGGGGCAGTCGCTGATCGTCTGGGCGATCGCCGAAGGCCGCGCCGCCGCAGCGGGAGTGGACCGCTTTTTGATGGGCCACACAGCCCTTCCGGCGCCCATCGAACCGTCCGCCGCACCGCAACGTTAGTCACTCCTGTCACATTGGTAACAGGTTGGTGCGGCGTGTCTGCGTCGCTGATGGACGACATAAAGCTGTAATTGCTCAGGTTGGGGATGGCGCGGTAAAGTCCCCTTAGGTTGCCGACGATGTCGACCGCAGGAGATTCATGGTGTACCTCAACCCGATCACGAGTCCACCCCGTTCCCGGGCTGCCCGTATGGCCTGGTCAATGCTTCGCCACCCGGTCAAAAGCCGGGAATTTCCGGCCAAGCACGAGCGCCTGGTCACCCCCGCCGACCTGATGCAGTTCGGCTTCTGACCTCAGGCCCCACCGAGTGTGGGGCCTGTTCACCCTTTCGACCCATCAGGCACGTAGCCGGCACTCGGCGTTGCAGCCGTGGGGTCTGAAAAATAAACCATCAGCCCGGTTCGGCCTCTGAGCAAAATCTCGTCTATCGGGGCAGCTGCGGAGTGGCATCGAGCCGGCTGGGTATTCAGCAAACCTGCTCGCTAACGCCTCCGCGCTGGGGCGGTCCACTTCTGCCGCCAAGCCGTGCGGAACGCAGGACCCCTCCCGTGGCAAACGCCACAGCGTTTTTCGGCGCCATCGCTGCAGCTAAAGATGCCGATAGCCGCCCCGCCAGGCGCCGAGCCAACCGCGCCTGCCTCAGCGACACGGAGTGTCGCCACTCAGTGTTCCGCTATGCGCGGCGGCAGCGGACACGATCTCAGACTTGGCCGGCTGGCGTAGGTTCATTCGGCAACCGCAGTCTCGATCGGGCGAGAAAACGGAGAGGCCGAGGATCCCTAGCAAACTTGTCGACCTAAGGTTGCGTCCGTAACATTCGAATCATGACCGATCGCGGCGTAACAGAAGATCCCAGCGTGACGGAGATCGAGATGCTCTACGAGACCCAGTCCGACAACGATTACAAGCCCGAGTACACGGTACGGATCCGGCGTTTCACCGATCTGCTGGCTCTCTCGGGGCCGCAGGCAACGAAAATCGGCTCGGCGGTCTCCTTGCTACAGCCGGGCGAATCCATCCAGAAGCATCAGCACCCGGTGACCGAGTTTCTCTACCTGATCAACGGCGAAGCCGAGGTCTGGATTGAGGGACACACCCAGCGACTGACTGAAGGGGATGTCGTCGTACTTCCGCCGGACCGCCTGCATTGCGTGACGAATATCGGTGACGAGCCGTTCCGGCTGTTCAGCTTCTGGTGGAGCGAAGCGACCGCCCCGTGACGGAATCGCCATCGCTGTCCGTCCTGTTCACCCCTCCGCCCACCCCTAATGGCGGCCTGCATGTGGGCCATGTGTCGGGGCCGTACCTGCGGGCCGACCTCAACTGCCGACTGGCCAATGCCTTGGGGCATGCGGCAACGCACTGTTCGCACGTCGACAACTACCAGACGTACGTCGCGACGAAGGCACATCAGCTCGGTCGAGATCCCTACGAACTTCGCCAGGAAATGACGTCTCTGATCGCCAAGGACTTCGCCGACTTCGGGATCGGTGTGCGCTGGAATGTGGACAACACCGCCCCGAACTATCGCAGTTTCCTCGACGGCGCGCTCACCGAACTGTTCTCGGATGTCCGCGCCACTGGACGAGTCGAATTCGTCGGCACCGATCCCCGGCGCGGGGCCGCCGAAGCGTTCGTCGCCGTGACGTGTCCGCAGTGTCTTCAGCGCGCGTCACTTAACGTCTGCGAGAACTGTGCGCGACCACTCGACTTGTCTGATGCCATCGACGCCGTCGAAGAGTCTACTGGTAATCGCACCTTCATCGAGGGCGATTCCGGGGAATTCCCCGCAACCTTGACCATCACCGAAGACGACTTGAGTTTCGTACGTGCGCAGTACCGACACGGCCTGGTGTTCGATAACGCTTTCGTGGCTGCGCTGCTGCAGGACCTCAGTGCCCATTCGGTCGCGCTCACCTTCCGCAGTGACTACGGCTACGAGGTCGGCCCGGGACGGGTGATCAACCCGTGGATCGAGATCTTTTTCGCTCACGCCTACTCGCTGGGCTTAGTGCTCGGCCTGCCCGAGACCATGTCGGTCGCGCAGTTGCGCACGGCGCTCGAAAGCCGGCGCGGGGTCGAAGTGAGCTACTACTTCGGCTCCGACAACGCCTACTACTATGCGGTTCTGTTTCCGTTGTTGGCCAAAATAATGCGGTTTCCAGCGCTCCTCCCGGTCGCACTCAAAGCCAACCGCTTTCTTCGCCTCAATGGTCGCAAGATGTCGTCGAGCCGCAGTAATGCGATTTGGGCGAGAGACCTCACCCCCGATGGCCCGGGTCGGTTGCTGCGCCGAGAATTGGCGATGTCCTGCCCGGAATACGCTGAACAGGAACTCCGGAACCCGTCTGACCATAGCGACCTCGATTGGCCGGCAGCAGAACCCGAAGCTCGCCCGGTATTCGATAACCCGGCGACGGAAATCGGCCGGTGCTTTCGTGTCGGTCTCGGTAAAGAGGCTCACCCGCAGCGGTTCTCGGTCGCCGGCTTGCTGAAACGAATCGACAAGGCGGTGGAGTACACCAATCTTTCGCACGGATCCGCAGCGGAACGATCCGAGCTCACCGCGATGGTGGGTTATCTGCTTGCGGCGCTGGAACTCTGAGGAGCAGTGGTGCCACATAACGGGCGAAGATTGCGCCTCGGGATCGTGGGTGCGGGCGCTGCGTGCGTCACCGCACTCTACGAGCTGTTCGACCGATTCCATGGCGGATTGCCGCACATCACTGTGATCGATGGCGGTGCGATCGGGACCGGAAATGTGTTCGCACCAGACCTGGACTGCGCCTTAGTCAACAGACAAGCCAAGCACATGTCCGTGCTGTTCGACCGGCAGGACGACTTCGTGAAGTGGGCACAACGGTACGAACTGTCGATCGGCAATCCTGGTGCTGAGCGGGAGTATTACAGCCGCAGCGTTTTTGGTCGTTATCTCCAGCAGCGCTTCGACGAGATATGCGTGAATTGGCGAGCTGCTGGTGCGCCGATCGAGGTGGTGCGCGGCTACGCGGATAGTTTCGACGAGGTGGACGGCGCGTTGCGTATCGGGGTCGGGGAGAACTCGGTGCACGTCGATTTCGTCATCCTGTGTACCGGCCACGGGCGGCGCACCGGGGTGCCTGCGACATCGACGACGATGCTGCGGCCTTACCCATTGGCCGACCTGGTAACCGCGACGCAAGGCTGTCACCGAGTGGCTGTGGTCGGCGCCGGTCTCACCGCGATCGACTCCGTTCTGGGTCTGCTGACGGTCCGCAGCGTCGAACAGATTTCGATGTTCTCCCGAACTGGGATTCTGCCCGACATCAGGGCCGACTTCGACGAGGATCTTGCCCTCACCGTGCCGGAACGTTCCGCTCATCAGGGCGCAACCCTCGATGAGCTCCGTGAGCGATTCCACTCCGAGCTGAACGCATACGGCGTTACGGAATCGGACCTGCGCGGTTATATCGCGCGGCTACGAGGCGGACTGAACAGCTTCATGGCCGCCGATTGGATCACTGAGGCGGAGCGCACGATCCAGAATCTCGCCATCTCAATGGCCAATCGTGACGTGCCGACTTACTGGCATGGATTTAGTGACAACGATCGGGACGCATTCGACGCCAAGTACTTTCGGCTGATGCAGGCGATCTGCAGTCCTATCCCGCTAGCAACCGCCGAAACACTGCGCGCTGCGATCCGTAGCGGCCGGCTGCAGGTAGGCGTCGGGGAGGCGGCCGCCACGCCAGACGGCTGGCTAGTGGGTGACAAGACCTTCGACGCGGTCGTCGACGGGACAGGGACGGCGACCAGCGCCGAACAGGAACGATTCGAGCACCGTCTCGTCGCCGCCGGGCTTGCGATCGGCGAGCGATACGGCGGAATACGAGTCGACTTCGATACGGGAAATGTGCTGTCCGTCAATGGCGAACAGACGCGGCTCTATGCGATTGGTTACGCCACCAGGGGTTCGCTGCTGTACTCCTCGTCGCTGTACCAGGCGACCCGCAACGTCAAAGGCGTCGTGGCGGACATCGCTCGTGCGGCGCAATACTCGATGAGCGCACTGGCCTAGCAGAAGCGCGGACAGAGAAGACCGATATGACTATGGACCCATGGACGCAGCCGCCGACGCTGCAAGGCGATCAGGTGTTGATTCGCCCTACCGTTGCAGCGGACGCCGACGGCATGGCTCGCGCCTACGACGACCCGGACACCTTCCGTTACTTCCCCTTCGGGATCGAGTCCGAGCCCCCATCGGCAGCGTCGGTCACCCACGCATTGACTTCCGGGCGCCTCACTCTAACTCAGATCGACGCGCGCAACGGTCAGATCGTGGGTTCAACCTCGTTGTACAACACCAGCAAAGCACACGGTCGGGTCACGGTCGGTTACACCTGGCTGTCTTCGAAAGTACGCGGAACTGGGATCAATTCGGAGTCCAAGCTCCTGCTGCTGAGTCACATCTTCGGGGTCATGGGTGCCCGGCGCGTCGAGTTCAATGTCGACGATCTCAACACTCGTTCGCGAGCAGCTGTGCTCGCTATCGGAGCGGCCGAGGAGGGCGCATTGCGCAACCATGCTCGTCGCCGCGACGGGACGTGGCGCACAACGATGGTCTACTCGGTCATCGACGACGAGTGGCCGGCCGTTCGAGCCGCGTTACAGCGTCGCATCGAAGCCCGGCGATAGTAGGACAGCCCATGGATCTCGACGCGATCGTGCATCGTGCCCATGCACTGGAGGAAGTCACGACCGAAACCGATCTGCGCACAGGTTTATTGCGCGACGAGCTGGCGACCAGCGAAGACTTTTATCGGGCTCGCGGGGCGTCGGCGATTATGCGGACCGCGCACTTCCCCGACGATCTATTCTTCTTCCTGCAATTGGAGTCGTTGGCCATCCTGCAGTCGATCCGCGTTTACAACTGCGATGTGCTGGTCGAGATGGGCTGCTACGACGGCCGGGCGCTGGAGGTGGCACGCTCAGCCGAGGTTTCTTATCTCGGGGTGGACATCAACGATCAAGCCGTCGAGGTACTGCGCCAGCGGATTGTCAGCGAAGGCCTGCAGCGCACCGCCAAGGCGGTGACTGGCGATGTCACATCCCCGGGGCAGTGGAACAGCGCCGTGGTGGGAGATGTGCCGCTATATGTGCTCCCGTTCAATATCATTGGAAACCTTCCCGACCCCACTTCGGTCTTCCGCGCGATGCACGGATGTGCCGGCTACGGCATCGTGACGGTATTCAATTCGGACGTGTGGACGACGGAACTGCGGCGCGACTACTACTCCGCGTGCGGTATCGCGCTCTCCGGGATCGAACAGGCCCCGTACGGCGGTGTGCGTTTCCGTGGGGCTGACGGCTTCACCTCGCAGTCGTTCAGTTCCGACTGCCTGGACCGGTTTTTTGAGGACAGCGGCGTGCAGGCACTGCAGTCGGCCCGTAACCGTTTCGGCCATTGCGTCACGGTGAGGTTTGGTTGACCCAATGACCACCCACACGCCACGAATGCCTGCGAGCTCTCTTCAGGTTTGTCAAGAACTCGTCGCCCTGCCGGCGTTCGGAACCGCATGATGGATACCGTCGATATCGCCATCATCGGAGCGGGCCCGCGTGGAACGGCGGTCCTGGAACGCCTCTGCGCCAACGCGTCTGAAACTCCCAGCCGCCGGTTGAGAATCCACGTGATCGACCCCTATGAGCACGGTCCGGGCAGAATCTGGCGCCGGGATCAGCCCAGCTCGCTGCTGATGAACAGCGTTGCCGGCGACATCACCATCTTCGGTGACACCAGCGTGCTCTATGCCGGCCCTCAAACCTGCGGGCCGAACATGTATGAGTGGGCGCAGCGTGTGCGGGCCGGTCAGATCCCGCTGCCACCCGGTCCGTTCGCCGAAGCCGTTGCGCTGCAGCCGTGGTCATATGCAAGCCGGTCGCTGCACGGCTACTATCTGCGATGGGCCTTCGAAGTCATCGTCGATCAACGGCCTGCGAATGTAACCATCCAGCGACACCGCGGCGCTGCGACGGCGCTGCGCACCTGCGACCGTTCGGGCGCCCGGTATCGCATCGAGATTGCGGGAACGGCTTCGGTTTGCGCGGACGCAGTGGTGCTGTCAGTGGGGCACTATGCCCAGGCGGCGGCTCCACGTGCAGCGAAGCTCGCTGAGCAGGCCGCCAGTGCGGGGCTGAAGTACATCCCGCCCGGGCATGCCGCCGAGGCCGACCTGACGGGGATCGGCCCCGCCGACACCGTCATCCTGGCCGGAATGGGACTCACCTTCTTCGATTACCTCTCGCTGCTCACCGTCGGCAGAGGAGGTGTATTCGACACCGCGGCAGACGGACTCGTGTATCGGCGATCGGGCGCGGAGCCAATGATCTACGCCGTCTCGCGCCAGGGCGTTCCGTTTCGCGCCCGGGCCGATACGCGCACCGCGAAGGTTGCCGCACCCCGGCTGCGGTTTCTCACCAAGGACTGTGCGGCTCAGTTGCGCAGCAGTCTGCCTTTGCGATTTCGCCGCGATGTCTGGCCGATCATCCAGAAAGAGCTTGCCTGGGCTTATTACTCTACGTTGACGGCAACGACGGTATCTCCTGAAGCCCTCGCCGCGACAATTCGCGATCTGCCACCGGATACCACCCGGTGGCCAGAGCTCATCGATGCAGCCGTAGGTCCACAACCTGATCATCTGGACTGGGATGATCTGTTGCAGCCCTGCGCGGGCCGCACTTTTGCTTCGTCGAGCGACTTCCAGGTGTGGATCGAGTCGCAGCTCATCGCCGACTACGAGGCTGCATCGCAGGGGCCGGCGCATAGTCCAAGCAAGTCGGTGAGTGCGTCGATGCGCCAACTTCGCTCGGTGGTGCGAACCATTGTGTCGCATGCCGGAATCGCGGGTGATTCCTATCGCGACGACGTCGAAGGGTGGTTCAACGGAGTCAACAACATGGTTGCCTCGGGACCACCCCGCTCACGGGTGGCCGAGTTGATCGCGTTGCGACGTGGGGGTCTGGTCGAGTTCGTCGGGCCTGCCGCACCGGCCACACTGGAGACCGACAGCGGCCGTTTCGTGGTGCAGTCCGGGCAGATCCCGAATTCCCGGCGGACCGCCACGTGCCTCATCGATGCATACCTACCCGCGCCCGATATCCAGCATGCACAGGACCCGTTGCTAGCCGACTTGTTCGAGCGCGGCTGGTGTCGCGCGCACCGGATCGCCAACGTGGATGGCTCTTTCTACGAGTCGGGAGGGCTCGACATCGATGAATCGTCGCTACAGTTAGTCCGCGCTGACGGATCGATCCTGGACCAGGTGTTCTGCTTCGGCCCGCCGCTGGAGGGCACTCAGTGGGTAACCGCCTCCGGTGCTCGTCCCCACGTGAACACTCTGATGCTCCGGGAAGCTGACCAAATCGCCCGGACCGCAATGCTGCTCGAAGTGCCGGTAAACCCGCAATCGCCCCGGTCGTCTTTGCGCACTGAGTTGGACTGCCCGCAGCACCATTCGATGACGGAGTGCGTGTGATCACCCGCTTGGCGGCCATCGCAGTGCGCCGCCCCCGCACCGTTCTCCTCGCCGCGTTGGCGGTGGTCGTTCTGTGCGCCGGATTGGGTGTCAGTGTCGTCAGTATGTTGCAGGCTGGTGGCTACGCATCACCGGCGGCGGAAGCCGCCAACGACTCGGTGCATCGGGACTTTCCTGGTGCCAGCCCGAATTTCTTGGTGATGGTCAGCTCGCCGGACGGAGCGGACTCGGCGGATGCTCGCGCGGTGGGCGCGCGTGTGACCGCAGCTCTACACGCCGACGCCGACGTGGTCAGCGTCCACTCGTTCACCGACGCCACGTCGAGACCGCGAACCACGCTGATTGGGCGGGATGGTCGTGACGGGCTGATCGTGGTCGACCTGGCCGGCGACGCGACCGCGGCGCTGAACGCGGCACACCGACTCGACAAACAATTATCGGGGCAGTTCGGTGCTGTTGCAGTGCGGGCCGGCGGTGAGGCCGGCGTCTTCAGTGCAATCGCCACCCGTATCGCCCACGACCTCATCGTCGCCGAAGTCATCGCGGTGCCTGTCACGATGGTGCTGCTGATACTGGTGTTCGGCAGCGTGGTGGCTGCGGCCTTACCGGTAATGATCGGCCTGATCTCCATCGCGACCACGCTGGGGATTCTGCGGATACTGACCGTATTCACCGACGTTTCAATCTTCGCGCTGAACATGACCACTGCGCTGGGATTCGCCCTGGCGATCGACTACAGCCTGTTTATCGTCAGCCGGTACCGCGAGGAGCGGGCCGCGGGCGCCGACACCCGGGCTGCGGTGGTGCGGGCCGTGCAGACGGCAGGCCGGACCGTGGTGTTCTCGGCCGTGACGGTGGCCGTCGCGCTCGGTGCGCTCACCGTTTTCAACGCCTACTTTCTCCGCTCGTTCGCCTATGCGGGTATCGCCGTGGTGGCGGCCGCCGCCGCCGCGGCCGTGCTGGTGCTGCCAGCCGCGCTCGTGTTCCTCGGTGACCGGATCGATGCGCTGGATCTGCGCAGTGGGCTCTACCGAGTGCTGGGACGGACCCCCCGGCCCAGGCCGGCCGAGCAGGACAGCCACTGGTACCGCCTGGCGTGTGCAGTGATGAAGCGCCCGGGTGCCGTCGCTGTCGCGACGACGGCGCTACTGCTCCTGCTGGGGGCACCGTTTCTCGGCGCTCGGCTCGCCTACCCTGATGAGCGGGTGTTGCCGGCCTCAGCGCCCAGCCGCCAAGTCGCCGAGATCCTGGATGCCCAGTTCGTACCTGGCATGCGGTCGATGGTCGCCGTGGCCCTGCCCGGATATCACGGACCAACACGCGAGTATGCGGCGGCGCTGAGTCGCGTCGCCGCGGTCGACGGCGTGACAGGTGCTGATGGGCTCTACGTCAATGGAGATCAGGTAGCGCCGGGGGACCCCGCAATGGCCACGGCAGCCGGGAGTTACGTTCAGGTGGCCAGCCGGCTGGACCCGATGTCAGCGGCGGGCTCCGCACAAGTCAGCGCATTACGAGACGTGCCGGCGCCGGCGTCACCGGTGTTCGGTGGGACCGCGCCGGTCTACGCCGACGCGCTCCACGAGATGTATGCGCGGCTACCTGCAGCGCTGGGAATTGTCGCGGTGACCAGCCTGATCGTGCTGTTCCTTTTCACTGGTAGCGTGCTGTTGCCGGTGAAGGCGGTGATCTTGAACCTGCTTTCGCTCACAGCGACTTTCGGTGCGATGGTGTGGGTGTTCCAAGACGGTCATCTGTCCGGTCTGCTTGGGTTCACTCCGACCGGAACGCTGAACGCAAACATGCCGCCATTGATGTTCTGTCTGGCCTTCGGGATGTCCATGGACTTTGAGGTTTTCCTGCTGTCCCGGATCCGCGAACAGTGGCTCGCCTCCGATCGCACAGCCGCCGCCAATACGCACGCCGTTGCGATCGGGGTCGCGCGCACCGGCCGAATCTTCACCGCCGCCGCGGCTTTGATGGCTGTGGTCTTCCTAGCCATCGCCACCTCCGGTGTCTCATCGATGAAGATGTTCGGAATCGGTCTGGCCCTGGCGGTGATCGCCGATGCCACCGTCATCCGCCTGCTGCTGGCGCCGGCCCTGATGAATTTGATGGGAACCGCCAACTGGTGGCTGCCCGAACCGCTGGTCCGACTGCATCGCCGGTTCGGCATCGATGAGAGTCCCTCCGGCGCAACGGTGCCGACCGCTACCGGTGTGCCCGCGGTGGGGACGTGATGCAAACGAACGACCGCTGGCCACCTCTGATAACCGATCGATCTGCGAAGGCGAAATACCAATGGATTTGAGCACCATCGATTCGTGGGATCTCGGCTACCGGGGTACTCATGACCGACATCGCCTGGCCGATGACTGCGAACTGTACTTCGAGCTTGAAGGCGACGGACCCTGTCTGACCTTCGTTTCCACGATCTATGTGGTCAGCACAGCGTGGCGCAACTTCACCCGCAGCCTGGCCGCGTCGCATCAGCTCTTGACTTACGACCTACGTAATCAGGGGGCATCGAGCGGCCCAGCCCGCGGTTTCGATCAACATGTCGATGATCTCGCGTCGCTGCTGGACCATCTCGAGATCGAGCGCACCTACCTGATCGGCTCTTCGATCTCGACGGTCATCTGCCGTGACTTCGCGGTGGCCCATCCCGATCGGGTCGCAGGCCTCATCCTCGTCGGGCCACCCTTCAGCGCGTGGGGGTCCAAACGTCGTACGAGGATAACCAGATCATGGTTGGCTACGCTGAAAATCGGCGGGCCGAAACAACTTTTCGACACCATCTACCCTCTGGTCTTCGGCGATTACGCTCAGTCGGTTGGCGGCACGGCCACTTACCTCGCACTGCGTGAGCGCTTCCTGGCTATCAACTCGGCTGCGCAGCTGGAAGCAAATCTGACCGATGCACTGCAGACCCACGATGACGTCGCGATGCTGCCGCAGGTGATGGCACCCACACTGCTGATTTGTGGAGACGACGACTTCTGTGTCAGTCCATCGGGCCTGCACGCCACAGCGCAGATGATGCCCGATGCCACCGTCGAAATCTTCGACCGGTGCGGGCATCTGCCGTTCTTTGAGCACACCGCGAAATTCGAGTCGGTACTGGGCAATTTCGTGGCGTCGGTCGAACAACGTGACCGCGGCGTACTCAACCCGGAATCGACAGAACGAGAGGATGCGACGATTGATAACCCACGCTGACGTCCGCGAACTGCCGCGGCGTTACCTCCAATTGGCCGAGGAGCGCCCGGACGCCGATGCTGTGATCTATGCGCGACCACCGTTTGATGGGATTCGGCTCAGCTGGTCCGACGTCGCAAACCGCAGCGATGGTCTCCAAGCGCGGTTCGCCCGCACCGGGGTGGTCGCGGGTTCGCGGTGTGCGGTCACCCTCGCCGATCACCCCGACACGATTCCGACGCTGATTGCACTGTGGCGGTTGGATGCCACCGTCGTTCTCATTGATGCGATGTGGGGTGAAAGGCTCCGCCGCAACGTGATCGAGCACTCCGGCGCCGACTTCGCCCTGCCTGCCGTCGAGGCCGGTGAGGTCGTGCGCATCGGTGCCAGCGGGAAATATCCGCACGCTCTGCCGGAGGACACCGCGATGCTCGGCTACACGTCAGGCAGCACAGGTGACCCCAAAGGGATTCCGTTCACCCACCACAAGCTGGCCCTGACCATGTACGCGTCCGCGGCAGCCGGCGCGGCCCTCCGTGGCACTCAGGCGACCCGGTTAGCGTGTAGCGCACGCCTGTCAGGATCGGGCACGCTGAACATGCACTACACCTGGGCGGCCTTTGCCGACGCGGCGGTCGTGGTGCTGCCGGAGCTGAATATGGGCACGGCCAAAGAGTATTGGAGTCGCATCGACCGGAACGGCATCGAGCAAACCTATCTGGTGCCCGCGCTGGTAGACATCGTCAATCGTTTGGCCGGACCGCGCAAGCCCGATGGTGCGGCGCCGCTGTGCCTGAGTGGGAGCGCCCCAGTGTCCGCGAACGCGCAGCAACGCTTCTACGACCGTTTCGGGCTCCCGCTGGTCAATTGTTACGGGATCTCCGAGGCGATGTGCGCGATCTTCTTCGGGTGTGTGCATTCCGGTGTGGCTACCAACGACGTCGGAGTTCCGTGGCTACTGCAGGGACGCCTGATCGATCGCAACGGTCAAGAGGTGCGCGGCACCGGTGAAGGGGAACTTCAACTGGCCGGCCCGACGCTGTTCGACGGGTATTACGGTAACCCCATCGCCACGGATATGGCGTTCGACGGCCGCTGGTTCAAAACCGGTGACATCATGCGGCGCAACGCTAGCGGTGTCTACAGTATCGCCGGCCGGATCAAGGATGTCGTCATGAAGGGCGGTTTCGCGGTTTACCTCAACGAGGTGGAGGAGGCCGCGCTCACCGTCGACGACGTCGTCGAGGCTGCCGCCACGCCTCTGCAGACCGGTTCCGGTGAAGACATCGGGCTGATCGTGCGGATCGCCCCGGACAGCGCCACAACTGCCGCGATCGTCGCGCAACAAGTGCGCGACGATCTTGGGATCCAGCGCGCGCCGCGCCGAGTCATTGCCGTTGAGGAAGCCCTGCCGCGCACCGGCCAGGACAAACTCGATCGGCGCGCAGTGGCAGCGCTGTGGGTTTCGCAGACTGAAGTCTCCGCGGCGGTGCCCGGTGGCCGGTGATGTGGTGACCGAAGCTGAATTCGCCGACCAGGCGCGGCGTTTCCTGGTCGAACTGCGAGGTCCGGAAGTGCCTGTGGTTCAACTCGATGACGATCTTGCCAATGACGCCGGGTTGGACTCGCTGCAGCTGATCGCGCTGCTGGAATTCGTCGAGCGACTACGCGGAGCGGAGTTAGAGGAGATTCCTGAACTGGGGAAACTGACTCTTCGCAACCTTTATTGGGCGCTACTGAGGTCGCCGGCCAGTGGCCCTAACCTGCCGTATGAATCGTTGTCCGATCGTGAGGAGCTGTGATCGTCGCCCAACCTAGAACGGTGTTGCTGACCGGAGTAACCGGGCTGGTCGGTGGGGCCTTGGCGCTGGAGCTATTGCGCCACACCGATGCGCACCTCCTCTGCGTCGTGAGACCCCGAGGTGAGCGCTCGGCGGCGCAGCGGCTCACCGAGGCGCTGCACGCCAGCAGCCAGGCCTATGGCCAGATACTGAGCGCCGATGATCTGGCGCGGTGCCGGGCCATCGCCGGTGACATCACCGCACCGGCGCTCGGTGTGGATCCCGGCGAGATCGAACGGGTGGACGAGGTCTGGCACGTGGCGGCCTCGCTGGCGTTCGAGGATGAGCGCGCTGAGGAGATCTCGCTGCACAATGTGGCCGGCACTGAACACATGCTCGACGTCGCACGCGAATTATCATGCCGCGCATTCAATTACGTCAGCACTGCCTACGTCGCCGGCACGGCGCGCGGGCGGATTCTTGAAACGCCTGTGCCTATCGATAGCCCGGTCAACAACCACTACGAGCGCACCAAGCTCGCCGCAGAGCGCCTCGTCCTCGGCGCCGACTTCGAGACGGTGAGAGTTTTCCGGCCCAGCATCGTGATCGGGCACAGTGCCACCTACGGGGCCACCACCTTCACCGGCCTGTACGGCTTCGTCCGTGGGCTGCAGCGAGCCCGGGACACTGTGCGGGAGTCGCTTGGCGATCTCCTGCGGTTCCGGCCGCTGCGGCTGCTGGCAGACGGTGGCACACCGGTCAACTTCATTCCTGTCGATGTGGTTGCCCGCGCAGCGGTAGCGATCAGTATCAGGTCGACCGATTCGGCGATTTACCACCTCACGAATCCGACGCCACCGCGGCTGATCGACTGTTGGCACGGCGCGACCGAGGTGCTTGGCATGCAGCGACCCATCTTCGTCAGCGATCGCAGGGAATTCACCCTGATCGATGAAAAAGTCGACGAGCGCATGACCTTCTACCGGTCGTACATGAACGATGAGAAGTATTTCGACATGTCGAACGTCCAGGCGGTGCTGGGTCCCGATGCGCTCACCTGCGACTTGGCTGCCCACGAGATTGTGCGTTACGTCGGTTGGTACGTCCAGCATGTCGGAGCGTCCGAGCATCACTAGCGCCGGCGCCTCACGCCGGCCGCCACAACCCCGAGCCCCGGATCGCCTCGGCCAGTGATTCGACGTCGGCGGGGTTGTGCGGTGGCGGCAGGTAGACGATCGCCAGATCCAGTCCTTCGGCCCCCAGGGCGATGGCGTCCTCGATGACACCGCGCGGCCCGCGCTCGGGGGTCAGCCGGATGTGCGCCGACAGCATGATGTCTTTGGGATTGCGACCGACGTCGGCGCAGTGCGCCTTGAGCACATCGCGTTTGCGGGCGAACTCGGCCGCCGTTCCGCCGATGTAGTTCCAATGCTGGGCGTACTTGGCGGTGATGCGCAGGGTGCGCTTCTCGCCGTTGCCGCCGATGCAGATCGGCGGGTGCGGCCGCTGCGGGCCCTTCGGTTCGTTGCGGGCGGCCTTGAGTTGGTAGAACCGGCCCTCAAAATCGGTGGTTTCCTGGCTGAGCAGTCCGATGAGCACCTGGCAGGCTTCCTCGAAGCGGTCGAACCGCTCCTTGAGGGTGCCCAGTTCGATGCCGTAGGCGCCGGACTCCTCTTCGTTCCAGCCCGCACCGATGCCCAGTTCCAGCCGTCCGCCGGAGATGACGTCCAGCGCCGCAGCCATGTTGGCCAGCACTGCGGGGTGGCGGTGGTGGATGCCGGTGACCAGGGTTCCCACCCGCAGCCGGGTGGTGGCCTGCGCCAGGGCCGTCAGCGTCGTCCACCCCTCCAGGCACGGGCCTGTCGAGTCGGAAAAGATCGGGCAGAAGTGGTCGAACGTCCAGCCGGATTCGAAGACCTCGATGTCATCGGCGGCCCGCCAGACCGCCAGCATGTCGGCCCAGGTGGTGTTCTGCGGCGCGGTCTTGAAGGCGAATCGCATCACCGCAGCCTAGGGCGGTGCGCCAGAGCTCGGCAGCGAGTCGCTTTTAGTGTGCGCCGGCGGGACGGCCCATCGAGCTCGACGCGACCTCGGCCGCGTGACGCGCGAGCTGCGGGCGCTGCCAGTTCATCACGGTGCGCAGGATCAACAGTTGTGCGAGCCCGACCACCATCACCGGCCAGAGCGCGCCGGCCACCACGGCCGCGGTGCCCTGCACGGTGGCGCTGGGCGCTTCGACGCTGCGCAGGTGGTCGGCGACCACGATTGTGGCGATGCCGAACAGCAGTGCAACCGCTAGGTAGGAAAGTCCCCATGGGTGAAGCTGGACGCTACTCATGCGGGGGAGATTTCCCGGCCTGCGAAAAATCAAACCACGACGGGCAACGTTTGTTCGGTGATAGACGATGCAGCCGGAGAAGAGTTCTTAAAGTGAGGGCTGAGCATGCACGACGATGCAATCTTGCCGTTTATACCCGCCGAGATCGGTAGGCACCACAAGGCTTATATGGGCGAGATCGCTCGGCGAGATCTCGTTGAAGCTGGCGGGGCATTCGATTACGGGTATTCCGGCGCCTCTGCCGCCAGACGCCGAGGAGTTTTCGGCAGCTGCTGTTGCGCGGTTCATTCGTCGAGGAGGAACTGGCGCTGTCTGTGGAGGCGATGCCGGGGCGGCAGTTTCTGACGCGGACTACGTCGATGACCATCCGGTACCCCGCTCAGTGCTGCTGCTAGCTCCTTGAAAGCAAGTGGGCGACGTCTACCGGCAACTCCGTCTGCGATTGTCGGCCCCTACAGCAGCTCGCTCGGTGATCCCCGAATGCTGCGGTACGTGACGGAGAACGCCGATACCGCGCGGATCGCGGTCGCCGATCTGCATGCCTGGGTGTTGATATTGCATGCAATGAACGGAATTGGAGACGTGCAGAGCTACCTCGCCTTCCGCGACGACATGCGCAAGATCGAAGTGACGAGCAGCGAAGAGTGCGACACAGCACTGTCCTATTTCGCCCCGGTCCACGAACGCGACCGCGAAGTGGCCAGAGTGCACCGGTCTTACGCGGATCGTGATCCGTCAAACCTACGTTTGCGTCCTTGCAGGGGTGGGCCGTAGAGACCCAAACCAGCCGGTGTAAGCGATCCAACGGCTGCCCCCCTCCTGCGCCGTGTAGACATGCGCTGAGTTTTGTGAATGAGCAAAGAAACAGATCAGGCGGTCGCGACCGTGCGCGCGCTGCTGGTGGGGCAGCGCGGCGGAAAAAGTGAACCCTATTTTCCGGGCACGTTGGCGAATCACTCCCGTTCCTACCGAGGTTGCCAGCGAGCCTTGCTGCACTAGGTGCACAGCTACGCGCTAAGCGAATTGACCCAGCTAAAGCGGCTCGACATACTGTCGGCATGGAGGGGGCAACCGGTAGGTCCTGGCTTAGCGAGAGGGAACTCGTCGACTCGGTGCTGCGTGATCTGGCGGAGGCCGCCGAACGTTGGGAGGCCCTCGTCGCACAGGCTGAGACCGTCACCTACAGCGTCGACATGGGCGATATCGCGGCGACTGCAGACTCGGACGGCAAACTCGTCAACCTCACGCTCCACCCCAGCGTCACCACCCTCTACACCCACGGCGAACTCGCCGAACGCATGAACCTCGCCTTCGCAGCCCTGCGCACCGAGGTCGAGGACGACTATCAGGCCCGGTACGGGGGAGAACTCATATGACAGTGCAGCGAGGGCACCGCCCGTGCCGTTGAACCTCTCAAACAGGGACCAGAACTCGGGGCACCTCTTCTACAACCGCCGGCTGCGCGCCGCCATCACGCGCTTCTCGGTGCGCATGCGCCACGACGATCGCAAGCAGCAGGCCGCGCTGGCGCTGTCGGCGGTATTCGTCCTTCTCGGCTGCGGCTGGATGGCGTTGCTGGGCTTCATGAAGCCCGCGGGCCTGGTCGGCCAGTCCGCCATCGTCGGCAACCGAGCCACCGGCGCGCTGTACGCGAAGATCGACGGCCGTCTATATCCCGCGCTCAATCTCACCTCCGCCCGGCTCGCGACCGGCACCGCATCGGCGCCGGCCTGGGTCAAGGCATCCGAGATCAGCAAGTACCCCACCGGCCCGATGATCGGGATCGCCGGGATTCCCGACGATCTGGCGATCTCGGCCAACCCGGTATCGGCGTGGGCGGTCTGTGACACCGCACCGGAACGCGGCAGTGGTGCGACAACCGTCGTCACCGCCATCGCGGGCGAACTTTCCGGCGGCCGCGCCGAGCCGATGCCACAGACGCAGGCGCTGCTGACAACCCACCGCGGCGGCACCTACCTGGTGTGGAATGGGCAGCGAAGCCGCATCGATGTGGCCGATCGATCGGTCACCTTCAACCTCGGACTGGACCCCGGCGCTGTGCGGCCGGTGGAGATGTCGAACTCGCTATTCGACGCGATGCCCGCCACCGAACCGCTCGTCGTACCCGCTGTCCCGGAGTTCGGCGCACCATCGCGCTGGCTGCCGGGATCGAAAGTAGGTCGGGTGCTTCAAACCCAGGACGCCAACGGCGACGTCAGTGGTTTCTACGTGCTGTTGCCCAATGGCGTCCAGAAGGTCACCGCTTTCGTCGCGGACCTCCTGCGCACCGCTGACAGCCAGGGAGCCACGACCCCCCAACTAATCTCGCCGGACAAACTTGTCGACATCCCGGAGGTTCAGGTTCTCGATGTCGGCTACTACCCGACCGGCAAGCTCGAGTTCGTCGATACCGACGCCAACCCGGTGAGCTGCGTCAGCTGGAAGAAGACGGCGGGCGATCCGCAGGCGGTCGTCTCCGTTTACAGCGGTCGCGGTCTGCCGGTGCCGCAGAGTCAGGATCCGCACGTCGTCGCACTGGTCCGCGACGCCGGGAATCCGGACTCGGTCGAAGCACAGCAGACCCTCATGCTTCCCGGCGCCGCGAACTTCGTCGCGACCACCAGCGGCGTCATCACCTCGGACACCCGCGAAAGCCTGTACTGGGTGTCGCCGCAGGGTGTCCGGTACGGGATTGAATGGGAGCAGGCCACCCTGCAGGCGCTGGGCATCGATCCGTCACGGGCGGTTCAGGCGCCGTGGCCGATCGTCCGAACTTTCGCTGCCGGGCCGGCCATTAGCCGGTCCAACGCGCTGCTCGCGCGCGACTCGATCGAACCGGTCGGCGCCGCACTACCGGTGCAAGGTTCAGGGGGGTAGGCATGTCCAAGAAGGGTTTCGTGCGGGCGCCCCGAAAGTCGGCCCCGTCAGTGACGCCGGTGCGGGTGATTGTGGATCCGCCGCTGGCGCTGCCGGAACGGGAGCCGCGCAACATCCTGCTGATGATCGCGGTGCCGGCTCTGCTGGTCGGCATTATCGGGACGCTGGTGGTGATGTACACCTCCGGAGTCCGATCGCTGCAGTCCGGATTATTTCCTCTGATCGGGCTGATCGGCTTCGGCGTCCTGATGTTCAGCGGCCGGTTCGGCAGAGGCCGTCGGATCAGTTGGGGCGAGCAGGAGAAGGAGCGCCGCAGTTATCTGCGCCAGCTCGACGAAGACCGCGATGAGGTGCAGAGCGCCGCCCAGCAGCAGCGCCGCAGCCAGTTGTACGTCCACGGCGACCCGCACACGCTCGACACCATCATCGGCGGGCCGCGGATGTGGGAGCGCCGCCCCCGGGATCCGGACTTCCTCGACGTGCGCCTGGGTATCGGGGTGCAGTCGACGGGGGAGTCCGCGGTGTCGCTGCAATGGCCCGAGGTTCCAGTTGGGGAGGAGCTGGAGCCGGTCACCGGACGTGCGCTGCGCGACTTCATCCTGGAGCAGAGCAAGATTCGCGATATCGCCAAGGTGCTGAGTTTGCGCTCCCGGCCGGGCTTCAGTTTTCTGGGCGACAACATCGACGAACTGCATGCGATCGCGCGTTCGCTGCTGTGTTCGGTGGCCGTCTTTCACAGCCCCAGCGACGTGAAGCTGATGGTGGTCACTCGCAACCCCGAACAGTGGTCCTGGCTGGTCTGGTTGCCACACAACCATCACGACGAGATGTTCGACGCCTGCGGTCTGCGCCGGCTGATCTTCACCTCACCGACCGAACTTGAAGAGGCCCTCGACGCCGAACTGCACCGGAAAGGCCGAGGGCCGTGGGCGCCGCCGAGCGGATCCAGCCCGACCACCACGCTGTCACCCATGGAGTCCGATAGTGCCTTCGCGCTCGGACCACACTGGATCATCGTCGACGACAACGTCGGCACTCCTGAACAATGGGAGGCGGTCACCGGTCAGAAAGGAATGGCCGGGATCACCGTGCTGCGACTGGCCACCCGACCGGGTGAAGGTGTCGGGTTCACCGGTCTCGACGAGCGTTTCCGACTCCGCGAGGGCCGTCTGCAACACCGCGACGCGTTCTACGCCGTCGCTGACATGCTCGCCGAAAGCACCGCCGACAGATACGCCAGGGCGTTAGCCCGGTGGTCGCCGACAACCGCAGGTGAGCTGTCCGAAACCGACAGCCAAGGAGGTGAATTGCTGCGGGCGTTGGGAATCGATGACCCCCGCAACCTCGATGTCGACCGGCTATGGGCGGACAGCCGCGGCCGCGGCGACCCACGCTGGGCGATGATCCCGGTCGGGGTCAAACCCGGCGGCGATCTGCAGAATGTGATCCTGCGCGCCAAGGACTTCGGCGGTTACGGATTCCATTCCGTGGTGATCGGAACATCGGGGTCGGGCAAGTCCGAGTACTTCCTGGCGTTGTGCAACGGCATCGCGCTCACGCATTCACCGGAGAGCTTCATCGTCATCTTCGTCGACATGAAGTTCGAGTCCGCCGCCCAGGATCTGGAGGGTCTGCCCCACGTCGCCGGGTCGCTGTCCAACCTCGGCAAGGACGACAGGCATCTCGCCGAACGTATGCGCAAGGCCGTCGACGGTGAAATGGCCCGCCGCTACGCCCTTTTCAAAGCAGCCGGTGCCCGCGACGCCAACGAATACGAAGAAATGCGGCTGGCAGGCCGCGATCTTGAGCCGGTACCCATTCTGCTGGTCATCATCGATGAGTACCTCGAACTGTTCCACCACCATCCCGAGTGGATCGACCTAGTCATCCACATCGGCCAGGAAGGTCGCGGCTGCAACGTTTTCTTCACCCTCGGCGGTCAGCGACTGGACCTGTCCTCACTCAGCAAGGCCAAGAGCAACATCGCCTTCCGTGTCGCGCTGCGCGCCGAGACCGCTGAGGATTCGCGCGATGTCATCGGCAGTGATGCCGCGCTGCATCTGCCGTCGAAAGAGAACGGCTACGCGCTGCTCAAGGTCGGCCCCCGGGAACTGGAACAGTTCCGCTGCTTCTATGTGTCCGCACCCTTCGTCGTCCCCAAGAAGGTCGTCAAGACCGACCAGACCGTGTCGGTGAGTTTCACTCAACCTCGCTCGTTGACGTGGGAGTACCAGCCGCTGAGCGAGTCCGACAGCGCAGCCCTCGCCGTGGCCGACGAACCCGAACAGCCCGACGAATTCCTCTACCACGCAGATGGATTCAAACGAAAGAAGCTGCTCGACGTCATCCGCGAGTCGCTGCTGTCGCATCCGGCCCGGCCTCCGCACCGGATCTGGCTGCCGCCGCTGGAAGTCAGCGCGACGGCCGACGAGCTGGTTCAGGCCTGGCGCGGCAGGCCGTGGTGGGAGGACTACGGCCAGAATCTAGGCCTGGTCTTCCCGGCCGGCGTCGAGGATTTCCCGGAGGAACACGCGCAGCGTGTGCACGTCATCGACGCGGAAACCGACAACGTGATGATCGTGGCGACGGCCCAGCGCGGCAAGTCGACCACGTTGATGACGCTCATCTCCACCGCGGCGCTGATGTACCGGCCTGAGCGGGTCACGTTCTTCTGCATCGGCGCCTCGCTCTACCCGGTGGAGGACTATCCCCACGTGGCCGGTGTTGTCAGCAACACCGATGTCGAGGGCGTATCCCGCACCATTTCGACCATCGAGGGCCTCATCCGCGCCAGGGAGGCCTCGTTCAAGCGGTATCAGATGGATATCGCCGAGTTCCGCGAGCGCCGGTTCGGCGCACTGGCCGGCGCGGCCACCGACCCCGACGACAAGTTCGGCGACGTATTCCTCGTCATCGATAATTTCGGTGATCTGTACGAAAAGGACAACGGACTTGGGGATCGCGCGATTGCCATTGCGCGCCAGGGACTTTCCTACGGCGTGCATGTGATGACCAGCGCCAGCGGCTGGCTTGTGGGTCAGAAGCAGGCACTGCTCAGCGTCGCCAACGCGCGAATCCAGTTGCGGCTGAGCAACCCCGATGAAAGCCAGATGGGCACCGGCATGGAGCACCGGCGGGCAGCCCGCCAGACGCTGGACCGTCCGGGCTTCGGACTCAGCCGCACCGGACATGAACTACTCATCGGTGTGCCGGAGATCCTCGCGCCGGACGGCAGCCGGGTGACTACCCGCCAGCTCGGCGCCGTGATCGCCGCCCAGACCGGGGCGGGCAAGGTGGAAACCCTGGCGCGGCTTCCCGAGCGAATCACGTTGCGTGAGATCATGACCCATTACGCGACGACACCCGAGGCCGTCGAGCCGTTGAACATCCCATTCGCCATCGGTGAGAGCGCCCTGCAACCGGTCGCCCTGCCCCTTCGCCAGGTGCCGAACCTGCTCGTGGTCGGCCGGCAGGGCTGCGGCAAGACCAGCGCGCTGGCCGCAATCGGGCAAGCCATCACGGCCCGGCTGTCGCCCGAACAGGCGCAGATCACCATCATCGATCCCAAAACCAGCTTGATCGGGCGCATCCCAGAAGCCAACGTCCGCGCGTACGCCTACACCGCCGAGGACATCGACAGGGTGCTCGACGAGATCGCGGCGATCATGCGGGATCGTCTGCCCCCCTCCGGTCTCACGCAGGAGGAGCTGCTGGCCCGCCCGCCGTGGTCGGGTCCTCGGCACATCGTCCTGATCGACGACGAGCACGAGCTGCGCCCCAACGGCCTCGTCGGCAAGCAAGCCGCCACCGCGCCGTTGTGGAACCTGATGGAACGGGGCAGGGAGATCGGCCTGCATGTCGTCGCCAGCCGACTGCCGGGGAACTGGGCCGGCGTCTCGGCCATGAGTCCATTCCTACAGAAGCTAACCGGTTCGCGGGCACCGACGCTGTTCATGGACAACGACCCGCAGGCGGTCAAGGTGTTCGGGCGAACGAGCGCCCAGCAACTTCCCCCGGGCCGTGGATTGCTGGTTACGACGGACGGCGTAATGGAGGGCGTCCTCGTGGGCGCCCCGGAATGACCCTTGCCAGGGGAGTTTGCTGGGTAAACCGACTACTGGTTCGACAGATCGCGCCAGCACACCTAAAATCAGTGAAGCGCCGTTACGGCGTTTGGTAACAGGGAGGGAAGTCAACGTGGTTCTGAACGTCAACGCGGCAACGATTGGGGCGTCGGCCGCCACCGAAGGGGGCATCAGCGCTGAGATAGCTGCGGCCACCGCTGCGGCAGCGGCAGCCCTGACGGCAGTCATGCCGATGGGCGCGGACCTGGATTCCATCGAGTTCGCGGCCGCGCTCAACGCTGCGGGAGCCACCTACATCGGAACCGCGGGCGAGCACTTGGCCAACCGAGGAATGTTCGCCGGCTCGCAGAACATGGCAGCCGCCACCTATACGGTCACCGACGCGATCAACAACACCGCGCTGGCCCTCTAAGGCCCATGCCCGATCCCGCGTGGCCTTCGACGCCGCCCGAAGCCAACTACCTGCGGCTTGTCGGGTCGGGAGCGGCTGGAACAGGAACGACACTGGCCAGCGCCGCTGCCTGGCAAGCGTTGATGGCCAGCAATGAGGTGGCGTACTCGGTGTCCGCCGCCAACACCGCCGCGACCGCGGTGGGCTTCGAGGGTCTCGGCGGCACCGCATCGGCGACCACGGCCACCGGCCTGAATTCCGCCCTGCAACTGCTGGCTGGCTGGGTGCAGGCGAAGCCGCCGATCGCGGCGAGCGCGGTGGCGGCGTACGAGACCGCCGTTTCCACGATGATCCCCGCCGCGGTGTCGCTCGCCAACCGCACCGCGCAAGCTGCCGACGTGGCGATGAACCCCTTGGTGCTCGGTGCGCTGACCCCGGCCATCGTGGCTCTGGACGCCGAGTATTTCGGTGAGTTCTGGCCGCACAACGCCGGTGCCGGAGCGGCTTATGGCGCGGCACTGAAGGCTTTGCTGCCTGCACTGGCCGTTCCGCCGCCGTTGGCGCCGCCCGGAGCTTCGCCCACCGCCCCGGCGGCTGCGGCGGAGGCGGTTGCAAAAACGGCCGGTCAAACCGCTGCTGGCGAGGCCATGAAGGAGTCGGGCCAGGCGGCCAAGCTGGTCACGGACGGCGCCGCGGCGCCCGGTCAAGCAGCCGGGCAAATGGGTCAATTGGCGTCAACGATGATGCATCCGCTGCAGTCGGCGATGCAGCCGATGACCGGCATGTTCCAGGCGCCCATGCAAGCCGTCCAGAGCCTCTCTGGACTGCCCCAGTCGATGCTGGGACAGCTCGGTGGACTGTCCGGCCCGGCAATGACCGGTGAAGCGCAGGCATCCGCCGCAATGCTTGCCGCCGCCGGCGCGCCCGGTGGCCTCGGCGCGGCCGGCGGCAGCGTGGGAATCGGGTCCGCGGGCGGTGCGGTCGGCGGTATCGGTGGAGGTGTCGGCGGTGTGGGCGCGCCCGGCGCCGGGCTCACCAGCTTTACCCGGCCTACCGGAAGCTTCGACCCGGAGAACAGTGGTCGGCCGGTGAGCTTGAAGCCCGGCCTGCTGAGCGCCTCCGAGCTGCGCGGGCCCACCACCGCGGGTGGTGCCGCGATGCCGATCTCCCCGGCCCACGCCGGCATGCTCGGCCAAGGCAAAGGCGAGAACGCCAAGGAGGACATCCAGCACGCGCGCATCGTGCTGACCGCCGAACACGAATCCGTCAACAAACGACTCAGCTAATGATGATCATCAGGGGGGGCCAGTAAAACACGTTTGCCACAGGGTGAAGTGACAGCTGCCCGGCAGCGTCCAATACTTATATTCCTCCCCGTCGCGGGGACTGACCAGCACCACGAACTAGCAAAGGAAGAACCACATGACTCTCGTCGTCACACCGGATGTGCTGCGTAGCACCCAGCAGGCCATCGAATCCGCGCTGCAGCACGCCACGGCGATCGCCAACGGCTACCTCGCCAACCACGAAGGGCTGGGTTCCAGCGTTTGGGGCGGCCAGGCGCAGCTGGCCTCGGTCAACACCGCCGCTCAGATCAATCAGAACCTGCAGCAGACCATAGCCGGCGGCACACGGCTGGCACACGGCCTGAGCCAGGCGGCCGCTCTCATGGAACAGCACGAGGCCGACGCCGCCCACAGCCTGACCAGTTTCGCCGCCAACGCCTGACCACCCAACGAAAGAAGAGGACTTGACCAATGACTGACAACATCACTTACAACCACGGCATGGTCGGGGAGTTCGCCTCCGACGTCGGATCGCGCGCCGCTCAGCTCATGGAGATCCACGACGACATCCAGCAGCGCACCAACGCCGTCGCAGATTTCTTCCAGGGCGCGGCCGCGACCTCGTTCCACGAGGCGCAGGCCCAGATGCTGAATGGTCTGCAGGGGCTCATCCAGACGGTGACCCACCACGGCCAGACGATCAGCAGCGTCAACGAGGGTGCACACAGCACCGACCTCAGTATGAGCAATCTGTTCTAGCCGGAAACTTGTTCAGCCGGTGGGGCGCACAGCTGGTGCGCCCCGCCGTCTGTGTCTGGGGAAATCATGCTGACAACAACGCTTGACGGACTGTGGGTGCTGCAGGTGCTCACGGGCATCGAGGTGCTTGCACCTGAGCTCGGTCTGCGACCGCACCTGCCCAGCGTCGAATCCACACAGATGGCGCTCGGGCACCCGATCGCCGGTGAGTTGATCGACGCCGGGGTTATCGACGCCGCCGGTTCGGTGGACGAGACCGTGCTGGAGTGGCTGACGGTCCTGTCCCGCCGCGACATCGTCCTGCTCCTTTATGTGCAAACCCCGACGGCCGCCGAGGCCCCGAACGAACCGGAACGGGTGCTGCTCGCCCGATTCGCACAGTGGTGGGTCAGCCTGGAACGCAACGGTATTCAGGTGCGCCTCAGCGGCATCGGCACCGCGACCACCGAACAGTCGGCAGGAATGCTGATCAACTCCCAAATCGAGCGTCTCTGCGGACAGATGTCCCCCGCCGCGCTGAAGCCGGTCACCATCGACGTCGCCGAATTGCTCGCCGCCGTGCGCGATCCGGCTAGTTTGCGCAGCTATCTGGTCGAGCAACGGTTTGACGGTGAGCAGGTCGGAACACTCATGCTGGCTGCCGACAAACGACGTTCGGCGCAGGCCTCCGTCGTCGCCATCCAATCCGGCATGCCGACCGGCCCGGCGCGCATGCAAATCCAACCCGGGGCTGTGACGATCATCGACACCCCGCAGGGCCGGCTGGTCTCGGAACACGTCACCCGTGGCGGTAAGACCTGGATGATCGTCAGCCCCGGATCGTCGGCGAACATCGCGTCAGCCGTGCTGACCATGATGCGCAACCTGCCCGCCCACGAGGACTGGTTTTCCTACAGAAAGGTTGTCTAAGTGTCGAATCCTTGGAACGACGCACGCACGACCGACCCGAGCATCGCCATCCAGCGGGACCCGTCATACAGCCGCAATCTGCCCGACTCGGTCTCCGGGACGCTGCGGATCTCCGACATGGTGGCGCCGCGCAAGATCCCGCCCGGCGGCGGGTGGCGCAAGCTCGTCTACAGCGCATCGTTCAAGACCATCAATCCTGGCGAGTCGCCCGCCGAGCGGCACTACCGGGAACTGCGCGACCGCATTCGCCGGCACATCCGCAAGCAGTACGTGATCGCGTTCGTGTCCGGCAAGGGCGGGGTGGGCAAAACCACGATGACCGCCTGCGTCGGCGGCGTGTTCCGCGAATGCCGACCGGAGAACGTGGTGGCCATCGACGCCGCACCGGGCTTCGGGACCCTCGCCGGGCGGATCGACGAGGCGCCCCCCGGCGACTACGCGGCCGTCCTCAACGACGCCGACGTACAGGGATACGCTGACATCAGAGAACACCTGGGGCAGAACAACATCGGCCTTGACGTGCTTTCCGGCAACCGGGTTTCCGACCAACCTCGTCCCCTGGTGCCGGCCATGTTCAACGGTGTGTTGTCGCGACTGCGCCGGACCCACAACGTGATCCTGGTTGATACCTCCGACGACTTGGAGCACCCGGTGATGAAGGCCGTTTTGGACGCCTGCGACACCCTGGTGTTCGTCTCCGGACTGACTGCGGACACCTCGCTGCCGGTCACCCGCGCAATCGACCTGCTGCGGTCCATGGGTTACCACGAGCTGGTGTCGCGCAGCATGGTGATCATCAACGACAGCCGCAACGGCTATGACAAGGACGCTCGCGACTACCTGACCGAGCGGTACAGCCAGTCGGGTGCCACCGTCGAATTCATGCCTTACGACCCGCATCTGGCCAAGGGCGGCATCATCGACACCGCGCACGAGTTGCAGAAGAAGACCCGCTTGCGGCTCTTCGAGATCACCGCCGCGCTGGCCGACAAATACGTTCCGGACGCCGACAGGCCGCGCTGATGCCCACGATCTCCTTCCCGGCCCGGTGCGCCGTCGCGGTCGTCTGCGGCGAACACCTCGTCTCACAGGTGTATCCGGCGTCGGTTCCTATCGAGGTATTCCTCGACAACATCGTTGAGCTGCTCAACGACGACCTCAAACGTCGCGGCGTGGTCACCCTGGACAGTGGAGTCGCCTACGAACTGCAGCGCGCCAACGGCACCCGGCTCGATGTCACCAAGACGCTCGATGAACTCGGTGTCGAGGATGGCACCACCCTGGTGCTGGTCCCGGCCGAGCAGGGTGAATCCTTTGAGCCGCAATACGAGTCACTGTCGACGGGCCTGGCCCGGGTCGGCAAGCGGCTCTTTACGCCGGTCACGGCCCACACTGCGGCCATGACGGCGCTGGGCATCCTCGCGATGATGGTGGCGACCATCCTCGGGTTGGCAGTGCACATCCGAGACCACACCGACTCCTGGGCAACCTCGGCAATCCTGCTGGTGCTCGGCGCGGCGGTGGCTTTCGGAGCTTTTGCCGTCTGGCGCTGGTGGCCCGACCGCTGGCAATTGACCGGTGGACTGGGATGGCTCGCCGTTGGGCTGTTGGCGGTCGGCCTGGCCGCCGCCGCACCAGGACAGCTCGGCGGCGCGCACCTTTTCATCGCAGCTCTCGGCGCTGCAGTCCTGACCTGTGGTCTGGTGGCGGCCACCGGCCGTTATGTCGCCGCGGCCTCGACGATCGTGACCCTCTGCGTGGTCGGCGGACTTGCTGCGGCCGTGCGCATGTGGCAACCGGTACCGGCACAGCGGTTGGGAATGCTGACTCTGGTGGGGCTGCTATTTCTGATCAGCGCCGGTCCGACGATCGCGCTATGGGTGGGGCGGATCCGGCCGCCGCACTTCGGTTCCATCACCGGAAGAGACCTGTTCCGCCGCACCGACGGCATGCCCGTCGACGCCGTGGCTCCCGTCGACGAGGACGTCGAGGACGAGCCGAATCCGGACGTCACGCCGCGCGGTACGGCGATCGCCGAAGCGGCCCGCCGTGCCAACAGCGTCCTGACGGGCATCTGCGTCGGTGCGGCGATCGCGCTGCCGGTCGCGGTGTGGGCCACGCTCATGCCGGGCCACCCCCGGAGCATCGGCGCCGCTGTCCTGGCGCTGCTGTTCGTTCTGATCTACATCAGCCGCGGACGTTCCTTCGCCGATCGCCGGCAGGCGGTGGCACTGGTGTGTGGTGCGGCCGCTGCGGTATGCGCCGCCGTCGTCCGCTACGTGCTGCAGTCGCCGAGCGACGCCGTCGGCCCGCTGCTGTGGGGGACTCTGGTGCTCACCGGCTTCGCCGCGGCCGGCCTTGCCGCTGCCTTGCTCGTACCCGTGACCCGGTTCACGCCCCTGGTGCGGATGGTCGCCGAATGGCTGGAACTGGCAGCCATCGTGGTGGCACTGCCCCTGGCGGCGTGGGTCGGCGGCCTGTTCGCCTGGGTGCGTATGCGATGACGGGCGCCAACGGGCGGATCGTTGCGGCCGCGATGGTGGTACTGCTCACGGGCATGCTGTCGAACGCGCCCACCGCCGTGGCCATCGAGCCGCCAAACGTCGACCCGGCGCTGGTTCCGCCCGACGGCACTCCCGGTCCCGACGAGCCGATGCGCCAGAGCAACGTGTGTGCTCGCACCGTCACCGTCGCCGAGCCCAACGTCGGCCTGCCCGCGCCCGGCTTCGGCATGCTCAACATCGCCAAGGCCTGGCAGTACTCCACCGGGCATGGCGTGCCGGTGGCGGTGATCGACACCGGGGTAAACCCGACTCCCCGGCTGCCGGTGGTGCCGGGCGGTGACTACATCGAGGGCGGCGACGGCCTGACCGACTGCGACGCCCACGGCACCGTAGTGGCGTCGCTGATCGGTGCCGCCCCGATGGGCACACCGATGCCACCACCGATGCCACCGGCACCCGCCTTCCCGGCACTTCCCGGCGGGCCGCCGGCCACCAGTGGGCCGCTACCGCCAGGCAGTCCGGCACCGCCACCTGCCCCGCCGGCGCCCGTTCCCGCGCCGGGCGAACCCGTCCCCGCGCCGGGCGAACCCGTCCCCGCGCCGGGCGAACCCGTCCCGGCCGACCAGCCCCCGCAAGTCGTCGTCCAGCCGTCCAACGGTCCGGCTGACCCGAACAGCGGCGACGTCCCCGAGGTGCCCCCGCCACCGCCCGGAGCCCCGGACGGCGTCGTCGGTGTCGCCCCGCACGCGACCCTGATCTCGATCCGCCAGTCGTCACGGGCCTACGAGCCGCAGAGCCCCGCCCCCGGTGACATCGAGGCTCGACGCAAAGCCGGCACCGTGGCGACGCTGGCGCGGGCGATCGTCCACGCGGCGAACATGGGAGCCAAAGTCATCAATGTCAGTGTGACAGCCTGTGTTTCAGCCGCCGATCCGCTCGACCAGCGGTCCATCGGTGCGGCGGTATGGTACGCCGCGACCGTGAAGGACGCGGTTGTCGTGGCCGCGGCGGGCAATGAGGGCGAGGACGGCTGCGCCCAGAATCCCGCCTTCGATCCCTTGGAGACCAACGACCCCCGCGACTGGCGGCACGTCAAGACCGTCTCTTCGCCGTCGTGGTTCTCCGACTATGTGCTCTCGGTCGGCGCGGTGGACACCAGCGGCGCACCGCTGAGCAAGAGCCTGGCCGGCCCGTGGGTGGCGGCAGCGGCCCCAGGTGTGGGGATCATGGGTCTGTCACCGCAGACCGGCGGCCCGGTCAACGCCTACCCACCGGTGCGTCCGGGCGAGAAGACCATTCCGTTTTGGGGAAGCAGTTTCTCCGCGGCCTACGTCAGCGGAGTGGCCGCGCTGGTGCGCGCCAAGTACCCACAACTCACGGCTCACCAAGTGATCAATCGCATACTGCAGACCGCGCACAACCCGCCGCGCGGGGTGGATAACCAGGTCGGCTACGGCCTGGTAGATCCAGTGGCGGCGTTGACGTTTGATGTCCCCCCGGGCGATCCGGTGGCGCCGCAGTCTCAGGCCCGGATCATCACACCACCACCGCCCGCGGCCCCGCCCGACCGCCGGGCTCGTACGGTCGCGCTGGTCTTCGCCGGCTTGGTCGTCGCGGCGGTGACCTTGACCAAGCTTGTTTCCCGGGCGAGGAAGGCGCGATGACCGATCTGATCCGGCTGGCGGTGGTTGCCGGCGTCTTCGTCCTGACATTCCTCGGCTGGGTGGCCGGCGGTTACGTCGGCACAGCCGTCGGGCTGGCGTTCGGGCTGGCCCTGTTGGCGGTGCCCTGGCGGGGTCAACCGCTCTGGTCGTGGGCGGGGTTGTACCTGCGTCGCAATCGGCCAATCGTCCTCAACGATCCGGTGACCGTCGCCAATGACCGGTCCGGCGGCGGTGTCCGCTACCAGGACGGTGTCGCCGTCGCCGCGGTGCAATTGCTTGGAAAGCGTTATCAACCGACCTATTTCACCGGATCTGCGGCCACCGAGACCACCAACACCGTCGACGTCAGCGAGTTGCTGCCGCATCTGCACCAAACTCTGGGTCTGACCGTCGAATCTCTGTCAGTGGTCAGCGCCGGCGCCCGCCGCCGTGCCACCGGCGACTATCCGCGGGTGTACGACACGCTGATCGGTACCCCGCCCTACGCGGGACAGCGGGAGACCTGGCTCATCATCCGGATCCGCGCCGTGGACAACGGCGAACCGCTGCAGTGGCGGTCGACCGTGGGCACCGCGACGCTTGCGGCGGCTCAGCGTATTGCAATGGCAATGCGCTGCAAAGGTATCCGCGCGAGGGTGGCGACGGCCACCGACATCGTCGAGTTGGAACGCCGGCTCGGCCGGACGGCCCTGGAGCCGCACAACCGCCGGTGGGCCAGTGTCCGCAGTGACGCCGGGTGGCAGACCACCTACGCCTACCGCCCCGCCGATATCACCACCGAGGCGCTCGCCCAGGCATGGTCGTTGCGCGCAGACGGAGTCATCCAGAACCTGACTGTGTTCCCGGACGGGCGAGCATCGGCCACCGTCACCGTGCGGACCGCCCAGCCGCCCACCGCTCCGCCCGCTGTAGCTCTGCAACCTTTGCCTGGCGAGCAGGCAGAGGCGATCGCGGCGAATCTGTGCGGACCGCGGCCGCAGCTGCGGCGGCTAGCCGCCGCACCGCTGCGCCGCTCGGTGGTCATTCCGATCGGACCATCGGGTGTTCTGCTCGGCAAAACCGCCGGCGGAGACCGTCTGCTGTTGCCACTCAGCGATCCAGGAGACCAGAGCCGCATTCATATCGCCGCAGAGGATTCGATTGCCAAGCGGATCGTGATCCGTGCTGCCGCCGCGGGGGAGCGGGTCACCGTGCACAGCATCAACCTCACGCGCTGGGACACCGTGCGGATGCCGAATATCGCAGTCCTGGAACACCCCCGTCCGGCGTCGGGGACCACCACCAGCGTCATCGACGGGACCGTGCCGCCGGCACCGCGGCCCAACACGGTCATCTCGGTCGGCCCGCCCGGCGGCCCGGTGCCGGCGTCGGCCGACGTCGTCATTGTCCAGACCGGGCGGGACACCGTCGACATCAGCGCCGAAGGCGGGTTCTACGAAGTGGAAGTGGAGTTCTTCCGGGCCGAGAACCTCTACGTTGCCAAAGATGTTTCCGCCGGCCGGGAACCCATTGATTACCAACTGGAAATGGTGGATTAGCGGTGGCGACCGGGGTGTCCAGCGTGGCCGCGCGGCGGTACTTCGACCAGGCGATGTCGGTACTGGAGACCGATCCCGCCGCGGCCCGCAGGTTGTTCCGAGAGGCCACCGAGACCGATCCGACCATGGCCGATGCCTGGCTCGGTCGGGTCGCCGCGGGCGACGAGGCGCTGGCGACACTGGAGCAGCTCCACGGATTCGGGGCGAGGCTGCACCGGGAGTCCAACCGCCTCGGCGTCACTCTCGCCGCGCCGGTGAAAGCCGGCCCCTACTTGTCGATCACGGTGACCGAGGCCTCCCACGTCGGCATCGCCCTGGCAAGCGCCTTCGTCGACGACAAACAGTTCGAGAAGGCCGAGGCACTTCTGGACGACCCCGCACTGTTGGACGGCTGGGAGAACCACCAGTGGCGCCAGTACATTCGCGCCTACCTGATGTTCGCCGCACAGCGCTGGCCCGACGTCATCGCCGAGGCGGCCCGGGTACTGCCGCCGCAGGCGTTGATCATGACCGCGGTGACCGCCAGCGCTAACACGCTGGCGGCCCATGCCGCGGCGCACCTCGGCCAGGCGCGGGTGGCGCTCGACTGGACCGACCGAGTCGAGTTGCGATCCGACCCGTCGGTGCCGTCCGCGGTGCGGCGCAGCGTTGTGGACAATGTCGCTGCGGTGATCAGTCCGAACGAATTTCCCCTGATCGCAGCGGATCTCGCCTATGTGCGTGGGATGGCACACCGTCAGCTCGGCGACGAAGAGCAGGCACAGGTCTGGCTGTCCAAGGCCGCCATCAACGGTGTGCTGATCGAGTCGGCGAAGCAAGCTCTGGCCGATCCGCGGGTGCAGTTGGTCGTCACCGACGAGAACGCGATCAACAGCCGCACCAACAAGTGGGATGTCAGCACCGAGCGGTCCGAGGAAGCCAGAGCCGACGACGGCAATCAGGAACGCCGGGTCGAGTTGCTGGCCGAAGGCCGCGCACTGCTGAACAATCAGGTGGGTCTGGCCGAGGTCAAACGGGCCGTCGCCGAGATCGAGGATCAGATTGAGGTGCGTGCGCTGCGCCTGGCGCACGGCCTTCCGGTAACCAACCAAACGAACCATATGTTGCTCGTCGGGCCGCCGGGCACCGGCAAGACCACCACCGCTGAGGCGCTGGGGAAAATCTTTGCGGGCCTTGGCATTGTGCGCAATCCCGAGATCATCGAAGTCAAACGCTCCGATTTCTGCGGCGAGCACATCGGATCGTCGGGCCCGAAAACCAATGAGCTGATAGCCCGTTCACTCGGGCGCATCCTATTTTTCGATGAGTTTTATTCGCTCGTCGAGCGCCATCACGACGGCCGCCCGGACATGATCGGAATGGAAGCGGTGAATCAGCTCCTCGTCGCTCTGGAGGTGCACCGCTTCGACTTCTGTTTCATCGGAGCGGGGTACGAGCACGAGGTCGATGAGTTCTTGAAGGTCAACCCGGGCCTGGCCGGACGGTTCAACCGCAAGCTGCGATTCGAGTCCTATCACCCGGACGATATCGTCGAGATCGCCGTCCGATACGGCAGTCCGCGGGCGACGGTGTTGGACGCCGACGCCCGCACGGCCCTGAACGCCGCCTGCCGCGAGCTGCAGGCCTATTGCGCACCGGACGGAACCCACGGCATCGACCTCATGCAGAATGGCCGGTTCGCCCGCAATGTGGTGGAACGCGCCGAGCGCCTGCGTGATTCGCGGGTAGCCGCGCAGAACCGAACCGACCACGGCTCGGTCACCATCGCGGATCTGGAGACCTTGCGCACCCAGGATGTCATCGCGGCGGTGGTCGATGCGTGCGCGGAGAAGCACGTCGCGCTGCGACTGTGAGCGGCGAGCGCACGGCCTACGCAGACAAAAGACCCGGCGGTTTCATGCGGTCGATGCAACACCGACTGAAATTGAGGTGTTGTGATGTCGTATCGACCGGTCCAGCCGTCGACGGTTCATGCGTTTTGGGATCAGATCCGCAGCTGCGGTTGTCTGACCGATGCCGCGGCTGCAGTAGGCGTGTCGCGAGGGGCTGCCTATAAGTGGTTCGCTGAGGCTGGCGGGGTGAAACCGCGTGTGAGCAAACCCCGTACCAATGGGCCCAGGCCACGGCTGAGCCTGGCTGAGCGCATCGAAATCCAGGTCGGGGTGGCCTGTAATGAGTCCCTTCGTTCGATCGGGCGCCGGCTGGGACGGCCTGCGTCGACGATCAAGCGGGAGTTGGACCGTAATGTCGCCAATCGCTACGACGGCCGCAAGTCCGGGTACCGGCGCAAACACGCCTTCGGGGCACGCCAGAGCGGCAGTAACTCCAGGGTGCGCTACGACGCTTTGGCCGGCGAGCGCAGCGCGGCCAAGCGTGCGCGACGACCCAAGCTGCGCAAGCTGGCCTGCAATGACACTCTGCATCAGCAAGTGCAGACTCGACTGCAGTCGCATCACAGCCCCCGCCAGATCGCCTGCCGGTTACGCAGCGACTTTCCCGACGATCCGGAGATGTGGGTGTCACACGAAGCGATCTACCAGGCGATTTATATCCAGAGCCGCGGCTCGCTGCGCCGAGAGTTGCACCAGTGTCTGCGTACCGGCCGCGCGATCCGCCGGCCTCAACACCAACCCGGCACCCGGCGCGGTCGCATCCCGAACATGGTCAACATCAGCGAGCGCCCCGCCGAGGTCGCTGACCGCGCAGTCCCCGGACACTGGGAGGGCGACCTGATCCTGGGAAGCACCAAATCCGCCTCGGCCATCGGCACCCTCGTCGAGCGCAGCACCCGCTTCGTGATGCTGCTGCACCTACCCGATGACCACACCGCGGTGCGGGTGCAAAACGCCATCGTCGAGAAAATGACCGAACTTCCCGCCCACTTGCGCCGCTCCCTGACCTGGGATCAGGGCAGGGAAATGGCCAACCATGTCCAGATCGCCGCGGCCACCGATCTCGATATCTACTTTTGTGATCCACACTCGCCCTGGCAACGCGGCAGCAACGAGAACACCAACGGCCTACTGCGCCAGTACTTCCCCAAAGGCAGCGACCTATCGATCTACGGCGCCCACTACCTGGACTACGTCGCCGCCGAACTCAACGGCCGACCCCGCCAAACCCTGGACTGGAAAACACCAGCCGAAGCACTCAACGAACTACTGTCAAAACCGCCCACTGTTGCATCGACCGCATGAAACCGCCCCCCGAACGCGTGCATAGGCCTCACACTCGCGGCCAACATAGCCTCAGCTGATCGGGCGGAACCGCTCTAGCTGTATCGGCGGCCCATCGGCCGATGGGGGTGGCAGCACCAGGGTCACCCCGTCGATCACCCGCACCACATTGCGGGTGAGCCGGTCGAAGTTCAGCGTGCCGTGCTGGAAGTTCTGCACAATCCATTGCGGCTCGGCGATCTCTGCGCTGGTCGGCAGACCCAGAGCGCCGCGCTCAAAGCCCAGTGCCCCCCAGGCCTGATAGATCGCACCGGTCAGCGGCTGCGCCCCGGTCTGCGGTGACCAGTACATCGCCCCGCGTTCAAAGTTCGCATAGCGCGCGGCGCCGTCAGCGGCCGCCTCCGGCGAGGTGGGCTTGCCCAGCGCCCGGGCCACCCCCGGGTCGTCGCGCCAGCGGGCCAGGATCGCCCCGCCCTCCAGCGTCTCGGTGGCATCGGGTGGGGCGTTGAATGCCGCGGCCAGCCGGCGGATTTCGTCGAGCATCGCGTAACCGGCGGTGCCTGGGCAGTCGGTGTTGCCGACGTCGCGGTGGGCGAAGATCTCTGGCAGGGTGACGGTGCTGCCGCCGGGCACCACGGTGTGCTGCCCGCCGGCGGAGACTAGGTTCACCGTGCCCTTGGGGTCGACCTTGTCCAGGCCCAACCGCCAGCCGAGCAGCCGGCCCACGGTCTTGACCATCACATCACCCGGGGCCACGTCTTCGAAGTCACCGATCATCGCCACACCCCACACGTCTTTGTTGAAGCCACCGGTGTGAGAACCCATGACGTCCTTGGTGATTCCGCCGGCCCGGCCTTCGAACACCCGGCCGTAGTTGTCCACCAGGGCGTTGTAGGCGATGTCGCACCAGCCCAGCGTCACCGTGTGATAGGCGTAGATCGACCGCATGATTGCCGCGGTGTCCTCCGGCGCGTAGTCGTTGCCGGTGGCGGTGTGGTGCACCACCGCCGCACGCAGCCCGTCGCCGTAGTACGGCCCCCCGCAACGCATTCCAGAGCCCGCGCCCCACTCGGCGCGGCTGATGATGTTCGGCGGCTGCCCCGGCGCCAGATTGGCGGTCGGCGCGGGCAATTGCCGATCCACCGGCGACTTCGGAGGAGTGATCAGGATCGCCGACATGTTCTGGGTCAGCGGCTGCTCGGCATTGGCGGGCAGATAGCCCAGGTCGCGCCCGGCGTCCAGCCCGCTCTCCGGCGGGGCGACGGTCACTGGGGCGTCGTGCGGCCGGGTCACCGCGATCTGCACGGCGGTGGTGTTGCCGACGTACACCGGGTCGGTGCCGCTGATCGGCGACCCCTGCTCGCTGATGTCGGACAGCGACTCGCTCTCGTACCACCGGCCCCATGAGCCGTCCGGCTGCTTGGCGCGGATTCGCACGGTCGTCGCGTTCAGGTCGGTGCCGGTCAGCGCCACCATCGAAAAGGGTGTCGGCTGGGTGATCTCACGGATGGTCTCGCCGCCGCCGACGCCGGCCAGCGGCTGCTGCACCAGCACGGTGTCCTCGGCGCGCACCCGGTCGTGCCGGTCGGGCAGTCCGTTGACCGCCAGCGGCGTGAGCACGACGGTGGCCGCGATGGCGGTGAAGAGGATCGTCGGTGCGGGACGACGCCGGGCGGACACAACGCGAATGTTACGTATGAGTCCATTGGTGCCAGCGTTACGACACGGACGAAATGCAACTATTGAGGAAGTAGAAACGACTGAGTAAGAAGGGGCTTGTGGGAACGCAACGGCACCGCAGGGGGATACCCACCCTGCGGTGCCGTTTCTGTTGCAGGTCTACCGCGGTCAGCCGGCGGGGAGCGCGGCGGCCGCTTCGATCGCCGGGGCGGCGGCTACGGCCGGGGCCTGCGCCGCAGCCGCGCCCGCGTTCTGGATCGCCTGGGTGATGCCGGGCATCACGATGCCCTTCAGCAGATCGACCGCCTGGCCCACGCCCAGCTGATTGGCCGCGCTGGCCATGTCGCTGATGATGCCGCCGGAGGGTGCCGGCGCGGCGGGCAGCCCGGTCAACGGATCTCCGAGGATCGGGTAGGTGCCGGCTGCCGGCGCCAGCGGGGAGGTGAGCGGGGACGTGGCCGGCAGGCCAATCCCGCTCGGAGCTGTCAGCGCCGGGTCCAGGCCGATCTGAGGAGTCAGGCCCGGGTTGGTCAGCGCGGGATCGGTCAGCGACGGCAGCGCCGCGGCCGGGTCGGCGCCGGGGGTGGTCAGACCTGGCATGGTCAGACCGGGCGTAGTCAGATCGGGGGTGGCCAGGCTCGGGGTGGTCAGGCCGGGGGTGGCCAGGCTCGGGGTGGTCAGGCCGGGTGTGGTCAGACCCGGTGTGGTCAAACCGGGTGTCGCCAGGCTCGGCGTCGTGGTCAGACCCGGCGTGGTCAGGGCCGGTGACAGCGGACCGGCCTGCACCGGCTGGGCGCCGGCCGGGCTCAGGCCGGTCGGCAGCGGCGGCAGGGTGATGCCGAACTGCGACAGGCCGGCCTGCAGCGCGGACATGATCTCGTTGGGCAGGTCGGTGACCACGGCCGCCTGGGTGAACTCCCGCTGCTCGGGCGCGGCGGTGGTGGAAGTCAGTTCGATGACGCCGATGACCGCGAACGGGCTGGCCACGGCTAGGGCGGCCACCGCGCTCATGGCTGTCGAGAACTTGCGTCGACGTTGGTTAGGCACGGGAGTCTCCTCTTTCTGATCTGCGAACAGCGCCGGAATGTGTTCCGAAGCCGACGAACTCGATGGTACGAGTGAGGTTGCTGTGACTGGAGTGACGATGCGCAATCGTGAGCCAATCGCGACCTAGGGTGATGGCCGGGAAACGCGCCCGAGATGCGTCTTCCCCGCACATTTGTCGCGGTCATCCGAGTTGCGCGGCGTGGTGGGCGCCGCTACGTCAGATAACCTTGGCCGTGATGTCCGCCGCCCGTTTTGACCTCTTCATCGTCGGCTCCGGCTTCTTTGGTCTGACGATCGCCGAGCGGGTGGCCACCCAACTCGGCAAGCGCGTGCTCGTCGTCGAACGCCGTCCGCACATCGGCGGCAACGCCTACTCCGAGCCCGAACCCGAAACCGGCATCGAGATCCACCGCTACGGCGCGCACCTGTTCCACACCTCCAACGCCCGGGTGTGGGACTACGTGCGGCAGTTCACCGACTTCACCGGCTATCAGCACCGGGTCTTCGCGATGTACGACGGGCAGGCTTACCAGTTCCCCATGGGTCTGGGTCTGGTGGCTCAGTTCTTCGGCCGCTACTTCAGCCCCGATGAGGCCCGCGCCCTGATCGCCGAACAAGCGTCCGAGATCGACACTGCCGAGGCCAAGAACCTCGAAGAGAAAGCGGTCTCGCTGATCGGCCGGCCGCTCTACGAGGCGTTCGTCAAGGGCTACACCGCCAAGCAGTGGCAGACCGACCCCAAGGAACTGCCCGCCTCGGTGATCAGCCGGCTCCCGGTGCGCTACACCTTCGACAACCGCTACTTCAACGACACCTACGAGGGCCTGCCCGTCGACGGCTACACCGCGTGGCTGGAGAAGATGGCCGCCGACGACCGTATCGAGGTCCGCCTGGAGACCGACTGGTTCGACGTGCGCGACGAGCTGCGCGCCGCCAGCCCGCAGGCCCCGGTGGTGTACACCGGGCCGCTGGACCGTTACTTCGACTACGCCGAGGGCCGGCTGGGCTGGCGCACTTTGGATTTCGAGGTCGAGGTGCTGCCGACCGGCGATTTCCAGGGCACCCCGGTGATGAACTACAACGACCTCGACGTGCCCTACACCCGCATCCACGAGTTCCGGCACTTCCACCCCGAGCGCGACTACCCGCAAGACAAGACCGTGATCATGCGGGAGTACTCGCGCTCCGCCGAGGCCGACGACGAGCCGTACTACCCGATCAACACCGACTCCGACCGAGCGGTGCTGGGCGCCTACCGCGCCCGCGCCAAGGACGAGACTGCAGCGGCGGGAGTGCTTTTCGGCGGTCGGCTGGGCACGTATCAGTACCTCGACATGCACATGGCCATCGCCAGTGCGCTGAACATGTACGACAACATCCTGGCGCCGCACCTGCGTGACGGTGCGGCGCTGAGCGACGAAAGCAGCACGTTATGAGCGACATTCCCGCCGGCCCTGTCCCGGCTGGCGAAACCCGCGCGGTGAGCCTGCTGCAACGGATCATCCTGCCGCGGCCGGGCGAACCGCTGGACGTTCGCAAGCTCTACATCGAAGAGTCCGACACCAACGCCCGAAGGGCGCACGCCACCAGCCGCACCACCCTGCAGATCGGCGCGGAGTCCGAGGTGTCCTTCGCCACCTACTTCAACGCCTTCCCGGCCAGCTACTGGCGGCGATGGTCCACCCTGACCTCAGTGGTGCTGCGGGTGGAACTCACCGGCTCGGCCCGGGTGGACGTCTACCGGTCCAAGGCCACCGGGGCCCGGATCAGCGTCGGCGGAACCGAGATCATCAGCGACGGAAATGCCTCGGCCGCAGCCGAATTCGAAGTCGAACTGGCGCCGTTCGAGGACGGTGGGTGGATCTGGTTCGACATCACCACCGACACCAAGACAATCGTGCACAGCGCCGCCTGGTACGCCCCGGTGCCCGCCCCCGGCCGCGCCGACATCACCGTGGGCATCCCGACGTTCAACCGTCCCGGGGACTGCGTCAACGCGCTGAAAGCACTGACCTCGGACCCGCTGGTGGACCAGGTGATCGGCGCGGTGATCGTGGCCGACCAGGGCACCGACAAGGCTGCCGACTATCCCGGTTTCGCCGAGGCCGCTGCCGCGCTGAGCGGACGGCTGTCGGTGTACAACCAGCCCAACCTCGGCGGCTCCGGCGGCTACAGCCGGGTGATGCTGGAAGCGCTGCGCAACACCAGCTGCGAGCAGATCCTGTTCATGGACGACGACATCCGCATCGAGCCGGACTCCATCCTGCGGGCGCTGGCGCTGAACCGATTCGCCAAGACCCCCACCTTGATCGGCGGGCAGATGCTCAACCTGCAGGAGCCATCGCACTTGCACGTGATGGGCGAGATCGTCAACCGCGCCAACTTCATGTGGACCAACGCCCCGCACACCGAGTACGACCACGACTTCGCCAAGTACCCCCTGGACGTCGCCAAGGCTCCGACCGGCGAAGACGAGGACGTTCGCTCCAAGCTGCTGCACCGGCGCATCGACGTCGACTACAACGGCTGGTGGATGTGCATGATCCCGCGGCGGGTCGCCGAGGAGTTGGGTCAGCCGCTGCCGCTGTTCATCAAGTGGGACGACGCCGACTACGGCCTGCGGGCCGGCGAGCACGGCTACCCGACCGTGACGATGCCGGGAATCGCGATCTGGCACATGGCCTGGAGTGACAAGGACGACGCCATCGACTGGCAGGCCTACTTCCACCTGCGTAACCGGTTGGTGGTCTCGGCGCTGCACTGGGACGCGCCGGTAAAGGGACTGGTCAAGAGTTCGATGAAGGCCACCCTCAAACACCTTCTGTGCCTTGAGTATTCGACGGTCGCCATCCAGAACAAGGCGATCGACGACTTCCTCGCCGGGCCCGACCACATCTTCTCGATCCTGGAATCCGCACTGCCCGACGTCCGAGCGCTGCGTCAGCAGTACCCCGACGCGGTGGTACTGCCCGGTGCGACGTCGCTGCCGGCGCCCAGCGGGCGGACCAAAGTGCACAAGCCGCCGGCGATGCTGCCGGTCATCGGAATCCGGCTGGCCCGCGGCCTCATCCACCAGCTGCGCAAGGCCGACCCCGCCCACCATGAGCGTCCGCAGCTCAACGTCGCGACTCAGGACGCCCGCTGGTTCTTGCTGTGCAGCGTCGACGGGGTGACGGTGACAACGGCCGACGGCCGCGGAGTGGTCTACCGGCAACGTGACCGGGACAAGATGTTCGACCTGCTCAGAACCTCGGTGCGCCAACACATCCGATTGGCCCGTAAGTACGACCATATGCGCCGGGTCTACCGGGAGGCGCTGCCGGAGCTGTCCAGCACCCGCAAGTGGGAGACGGTGCTGCTCGACCAGGCTGCGATCAATGCCTGAGGCCGCCGAGCGCAGCAGTGAAGTCGCTGCCCTGGTGAGCGTGCAGTCGGCGCTGGGGGCGCCGGAGGTGGTCGGCGTCGCCCGCGGCATGTCGCACTTCGGTGAGCATGCGGCCGGCTGGATCGCGCTGTCGCTGCTCGGGGCCGCGGTCTCACCGCGGCGTCGGCGAGACTGGCTGCTGGTCGGTGTCGGGGCGGTCGCCGCGCACGGCGCCGCCATCATCATCAAACTGGCGGTGCGCCGTCGCCGGCCGCACCATCCCGACATCGCCGTCAACGTCGGAACCCCCAGCGCGCTCAGCTTCCCGTCGGCGCACGCGACCTCCAGCACGGCCGCCGCTATGCTGCTGTGCCGGGCCACCCGGTCGCCGCTGCCCCTGGTGGCGGTGCCGCTGATGGCGCTGTCGCGACTGGTGCTCGGCGTGCACTACCCGACCGATGTGCTCGCCGGGATGGCCGTGGGAGCCGCGGTCGCCGGGACCACCGCCCGTCTCGGTGGCAAGAAGGGAAGCGACTGACCATGAGTAAGACAGCGGTCACCGGCCCGCCGAGCAACCTGCTGTCCGGCATCGTCAAGGCCATCCGGCCCCGGCAGTGGGTGAAGAACCTGCTGGTGTTCGCCGCGCCACTGGCCGCGCTGGGCGGTGGCGCCCACTTCGGCTGGGACGTGCTCTCCGACGTGGCCATCGCCTTCGTGGTGTTCTGCATGGCCGCCTCCTCGATCTACCTGGTCAACGACGCCCGCGACGTCGAGGCCGACCGCGAGCATCCGACCAAACAGTTCCGGCCGATCGCCGCCGGTGTGCTGCCGGTCGGAATGGCCTACGGAATCGCCGCCGGGCTGGCTTTGGCGTGTCTGGTCATCTCGTGGTGGGTCACCCCGCACCTGGCCGTGGTGATGGCGGTCTACCTGGTGATCCAGCTGGCCTACTGCTTCGGGCTCAAGCACCAGGCCGTGCTGGACATCTGCATCCTGTCGTCGGGCTTCCTGATCCGGGCCATCGCCGGTGGTGTCGCCGGCGGGATCCCGTTGTCGCAGTGGTTCCTGCTGGTGATGGCTTTCGGTTCGCTGTTCATGGCGGCCGGCAAGCGCTACGCCGAACTGCAACTCGCCGAACGCACCGGCGCCAAGATCCGCAAGTCGCTGGAGAGCTACACCAGCACCTATCTGACGTTCGTCTGGACGCTGTCGGCGACGGCCGTCGTGGTCTGCTACGGGCTGTGGGCGTTCGAGCGGGACGGCGGCGCGGGCGGTTCCTGGTTCGTCATCTCGATGGTCCCGTTCACCGTCGCGATTCTGCGCTACGCCGTCGACGTCGACGGCGGCATGGCCGGGGAGCCGGAGGAGATCGCGCTCCGCGACCGCGTCCTGCAACTGCTGGCACTGGCCTGGATCGGAACCGTCGTTGCAGCCTCCCTTCTCAGCTAGACGGCCCGCCTCGCGGTTGGCCCCGCTGACCCGGCTCAGCCTCTGGGTGACCGTTGCGGTGGTGTCGGCGTTGTGGGCCTGGGGCGTCTGGCAGCGCCGCTGGATCGCCGACGACGGTCTGATCGTGCTGCGCACCATCCGCAACCTGCTGGCCGGCAACGGCCCGGTGTTCAACGCCGGCGAACGGGTCGAGTCCAATACCTCCACGGCCTGGACCTACCTGGTCTACCTCGGGAGCCTGCTGGGCGGGCCGCTGCGGCTGGAGTACGTGGCGCTGGCGCTGGCGCTGCTGTTCAGCGTGGCCGGCGTGGCAATGGTCATGCTGGGCACCGCCCGGCTCTGGGCTCCCACTCTGCGCGGCCGGCGCGCGCTGCTCCTGCCGGCCGGGGTGCTGGTCTACATCGCGGTACCGCCGGCCCGTGACTTCGCCACCTCCGGTCTGGAGAACGGGCTGGTCACGGCGTGGCTGGGCGGGCTGTGGTGGATGCTGGTGTGCTGGGCGCAACAGCCGGCTCCACGCGCAAGATTCCTCGCCGCATGTGCGTTCATCGCGGGGTGCAGTGTGCTGGTCCGTCCGGAGTTGGCGCTGATCGGCGGGGTGGCCCTGCTGATGATGCTGGTCGCCGAGCCCGGCTGGGGCCGGCGGGCGCTGATCGTCGTGGCCGGTGGTCTGCTGCCGGTGGCCTACCAGATTTTCCGGATGGGCTACTACGCCCTGCTGGTCCCCCAGACAGCCCTGGCCAAGGACGCCTCCGGCAGCAAATGGGGCCAGGGACTGACCTATCTGCAGAACCTGACCGGTCCCTACGCGATGTGGCTACCGGCGATGCTGCTGATCGGGCTGGCCGGGGTGCTGCTGGCCGCGCGGACCGGGTCTGCGCGCATTGCGACAGGGCAGTCGCGGGGTCTGGCCGAGCGGGTGCAGAGCCCGGCGGCGGTGGTCGCGTTCATGGTTCTCAGCGGTGCGCTTCAAGCCCTGTACTGGATTCGGCAGGGCGGTGATTTCATGCACGGCCGGGTTTTGCTGGCGCCGCTGTTCTGCATACTTGCCCCGATCGCGGTGATCCCCGTCGTGGTCCCGGCCGGACGCCTGTTCACCCGTCCGCAGAGCTGGCAGCGGGCCGACATCTTGCGGGCGGCGACCGCCGGGCTGTGGCTGGCGGTGGCCGGCTGGGCGCTGTGGGCCGCCAACTCCCCCGGAATGGGGCGTGACGCCACCCGGGTGACCTACAGCGGCATCGTCGACGAACGGCGGTTCTACTCCCAGGCCACCGGCCATGCCCACCCGCTGACGGCCGCGGATTACCTGGACTATCCGCGCATGCGGGCAGTGCTGGTGGCGATCAACAACACCCCCGACGGCGCGCTGCTGCTGCCGTCGGGCAACTGGGACGTCTGGGACGTGGTCCCGCAGAAGCCCCCGACCGTGCCACCGCCGCCGGGGATGTCGGAAGCGGAATGGCGTCGCCAGAACGCCTCGCACACAGTGTTTTTCACCAACCTCGGCATGTTGGGCATGAACGTCGGATTGAACACCCGGGTGATCGATCAGATCGGTCTGGCCAACCCGATCGCCGCACACACCGCTCGCCTGGAGGACGGCCGCATCGGGCACGACAAGAACCTGTTCCCGGACTGGGCGGTCGCCGAGGGTCCGTGGCTCAAGGAGCGGCCATGGATTCCGGAGTACCTCGACGAGGGCTGGATCGAGGAGGCCGGGGTAGCACTGGGCTGCCCGGACACCGTGGAGATGCTCCAGTCCATCCGCGATCCGATGACCCGGCCGCGGTTCATCGGCAATATCAACCGGGCTCTGGAGTTCACCCGTTACCGGCTCGACCGGGTGCCCCGCTACGAGCTGTTGCGCTGTGAGCTGCCCGAGCCACCGAAAGAGAAACCGCCCTACACCGGGTTGCCGGCGACCGGTCCCTAGCGTTGTCGCGGAGGCAGCTGGCCGACAGCTCGAGCATGAGTAGTTACCCCCGTTGCGGACGGCGCTTGGCGTCTGACTGCGTTGTGTAGCCCAGTGTCGCTGTCACACGGGTTGCGCTGTCTTTCTCACCGCTTTCTGTCAGTGGGGATTCGGGACACGCACCTGCGAGACAAGAAATGAGACAATATGGCGAGTTACCAGTAGGCTGAACTGAGGCGATTCCCCGTTTGAACTGGCTCTATGCGGCGTCGAGACTGCGCACAGATCGCGATTCCGCGCGTCTGGACGATCTGTGCGCGCTTTCGATGCCCAAAGAAAAGCCTGGACGTTCTGCTGAGGAACAGGTGACGAAAATCCCTTTTTTAGGGTTTTGTCCCTGGTCGTGAGCCCAGCCAGCCGGCAATGACCGCACAATATGCGACCATCGGTCTATGTCTGTGAGCATCCACGACCTTGAACGTCTAATCGGCAAGGCGGCTTTGCTGTTGGGCGTTGGTCCGACCCACGCCGACTCCTTGTTGTTTCGCTCGCTCGTCGGACTCGGCGTCTTGGCGCAACTTCCGTCCGAGCGGCCGCTGGCCGACGAGATCGCCGATCTACCCTGGGGCTCGGGGTCGGTAGCGGCACCCGAACCGGACCGGCCCAGTTCGATCGACGGTCCGTGGCCGCAGAAGCCGATCCTGCGTACCGACTTCCCCCCCCCCGTTCTCAAGATCGACGCTGCCGACGCCAAGGACCACGCCCTGGCGAACGTCACGCGATACCTGGGCCAGATCGTTCTGCACACACCGGTAGGTGCTGCCCTGGCTCGCTTCGGTACGCGCGTCGAACCGGTATCCGATGACGAGTTCGAGTCCATCCTTACCAAGACGGCGTTCGCACAGTTCCTGCTGCCGATGGTCTCCCCCGACGAAAAAGACGCATTCGCAACCGATTTGGCGGCCGCACCCGACGCGACGTTCGGGACCATCGATCTTTCCGGTTTCGGCGATCTCACACCACTGCCCGGCGTCTATGCCGCCCCTACCGTGGTGTTGCTGCGGCAACGCAGCGATGTCGACTGGGCTGTCGTGGCGATCCGCTGCGGCGAGCATGTCTTCCACGCGGGCGACGGCGCACGGTGGGAACTCGCAAAATACTTCGTCCTGCAGGGTGCACAAGCGCTGTTGGTCTACATCGCCCACCCCCGGTTGCATCTGCCTCTGGACGCACTCAATGCGATCACGCGATCACTGCTGCCGGCGAGCCACCGGGTGAGCCGCCTGCTCGCCCCGCACTTCCTCTACACCCTGGGCTTGCATAAGGCCCTGATCCACCATCAGCGCGGCGCAATCCACAACAATCAGCGTGAAGTCAGCGTGGCTTTCACCTTCGAGACGGCCAGCATGCACGACGGCGTCGCCCTGGGGCTGAATGGCCTCGGTACTGAGGCCTACCCGGCCTACAACATCTTCGGCGTGCACATCGGTACCCACACGAGCTACGGGCGCTATCGACTGGCGTGGTATCTGCACACCCTGGAATTCACCCGCAGCATCGTTGCCACGCTGGAGCCAGGTGACCCGGACATCACCCGCTGGGCCGACGAAGCCTCCACTTGGGTGGACGGTTTTCCGAACGGAACCCAGATCTGGGACGAGGACGTGCTCGCCCGGACGCTGGCCACCATCATCACCACCGTCAGCGTCTTTCACACCGCGGACCATGACAGCTACTCCCGAATACCGCAGGGCAAGATGCCGCTTCGGCTACGCCTGCCACCCCCGGACGACGTCACCCCCACAAAACTCGACCGGAACGCGCTGGTCTCCCCCGAGGATTCCTACCGGCACTACCTCACGACGCGCATGTACATCAGACCCGTCATCCGCACCACTCTGTCGTCGGTCAATTACCGATTCCGCTCCCCTGTCGCTGACCAGGCAGCCAAGACATTCGTCGCCGGCATGGCGGCCCTCGACCGGGACTGGGCACCGCACGACTTCGCCACTTCGGATCGGATCGCGACCAGCGTTCAGTCCTAGCTTTCGCAGACGGTAACCAGCAGCACGCCCAGCGCAGTGACATCGTCGAAATCTCGCACCCGCCTCGTCCGCAATTCATACGGGATCCGATTACGCAGTAATCGAATATGCAGGGTCACCAGTCCGCTGCGCTGCAACGGCTCCACGCTCCCCGTCCTCACCGTGTCTGCCGGACTTCGATTCCACCTCTGTAAGGGCCCTATTTGAGGCGTCGAGTTAGAAGCCGAAGGCGGTCTGAGGTTCACTGAGGTGAGCCCCTCGTAGTGGCGAGCCTGTCTCACTTCTCTAGAAACGAGACGACGCAAGCTGTTCGGCGGGCCGCAGGACGCGGATCAGTCGTTTACGGGTGGCCAGAAGGGTGGTTTGCCTTGGGCGAGCCAGCCGGTGCAGGTGTCGTGCCAGGAGCCGGGTTCCAGGGCGGGTAGTCCGTAGACGAACAGTTTGGTCAGGTTCGGTGCGGTCAGCACTGGGCGCAGGTCGGTCAAGTGGGTCAGCATCGACACGGTCAGGTCGGTCAGATCGGTGAGCGCGGACATTTCGAACAGGTGGGTGACCTTGTTGAGGTAGGCCAGGTAGAGGGTGTGCAGACCGGTTGTGTCGGCCAGGGGGGAGAGGTCGGCGATGCTGTGGACCTTGTGGAACGACACATCGCTAAGGTGCGGCAGCTCGGCCAGGGCGCTGATGTCGGTGACGCTGCCCAGATTCATCGAGAACCGGGTCAGATTGGGGGGCAGGAAACTCAGATCGGGGATCTTGGCGGCGTAACCCATCTTGAAGTTGGTCAACCCGGTCATGTCACGGAGCGCGCCGCGCTCGCTGTATTGACCGTCAAGCCAGAGGTAGTCGAGGTTGCGTAACTGCGCCAGCGGCGCCGCTGAAAGGCGGCGTTGCATCTTGAAGATCAGCAGTTCGTCAGCGCCCCGTAGGTGCTCGATCCCCTCGAGAGACTCAAGCCAGGGCAACCGCATCGAAAACCGCCGCAGATTCGAGAAGAACCGCAGGAAACCGAGGTCGGTGATATGGATTTCACACGTCGAATCCAGTTGCGAAGCATACATTTTTTTGTCGGGATGGCGCTCCAGGAGACCGGCGATTTTCCGGTATTCCTCGTCGGTGAGAGGTCCAGAAAAGGCGATACCCACACAGTCGTCCGGCAAAGCTTCCAGCGCATCCAAGCTCAGTGGTGATGCCACTTCACGGAACGCCTGCGCAGGCTGACCGGGCGACACAAGTCCCAACCTATTGGGCGATGCTGACGAGCACGCTCATCGCCGGGATTGACCCACGGTCGCGCTGAAGAGAGCTACAGGCTGAGGTCGTAGCCGTCGTCGCGGCTGCGGTGTTGGTCGCGTGCGCACTCCTGGCGGTAGGGCCCGATCCTGATCCGGGGAGACCCCCGCGGCTGGGTCAGCATCGAGATGGTGAGGTCGCCGAGATCGGTGAGCGCGGAAATGCCGAACAGGTGGGCGACTTTGTTGAGGTTGACCAGGTAGAGGCGGGTCAGGCCGGTGGTCTCGGCCAGCGGGGAGGAGGTCGAGGATGCTGCGGAGACCCCACCCTATTTGCCCTGCCGTCGACGAGCAGTTGCAGCGCATGGGCCCGATCCCGGCGGCGATCGACGATTCAAGCGGGACGGCTCAATTGTGGTTCACTCAAAGCGCCGTGGTGTGTGGGTAAGTCCGCACGCGGCGCGGAAATCTACTGAAGACACTGAGGATGGGCAGCTGCATGAGGTTCGTTGAGAAAGCGCGGGGCGTCTGGATGCGCCGTCTGACCGTCGCGGCGGGCCTTGCGGCGATGCTGCCGGGCCTGGTCGGCGTCACCGGCGGCTCCGCGCCGGCGTCGGCGTTCTCCCGGCCCGGTCTGCCGGTGGAGTACCTGGACGTTCCCTCGCCCGCGATGGGCCGCAACATCCGGGTGCAATTCCAGAGCGGTGGCGCCAACTCCCCGGCGGTCTACATGCTGGACGGCCTGCGCGCGCAGGAGGACTTCAGCGGGTGGGACATCAACACCCCTGCCTTCGAGTGGTACCTGGACTCGGGCCTGTCGATGGTCATGCCGGTCGGCGGGCAGTCCAGCTTCTACACCGACTGGTACAAGCCGGCGTGCGGCAAGGCCGGCTGCACCACCTACAAATGGGAGACCTTCCTCACCAGCGAGCTGCCCGGTTGGCTGGCGGCCAACCGTCAGGTCAAGCCCACCGGCAGCGCGGCGGTCGGGCTGTCGATGGCCGGCTCGGCGGCGCTGACACTGGCCGTCTGGCACCCACAGCAGTTCCCCTACGCGGCGGCGCTGTCGGGCTTTTTGAACCTGTCGGAGGGCTGGTGGCCGAAGTTGGTCGGCCTGGCCATGGGCGACGCCGGCGGCTTCAAGTCCGAAGACATGTGGGGTAAGGGCGGCAACGACACCTGGAAGCGCAACGACCCGATGGTCAACATCGGCCGGCTGGTCGCCAACAACACCCGGGTGTGGGTGTACTGCGGCGACGGCAAGCAGTCTGACCTCGATGCCGGGGCCAGCGCGGGCAACCTGGTCAACGCCAAGTTCCTCGAAGGGTTCACGCTGCGGACCAACAAGACGTTCCGCGACACCTACCTGGCGGCCGGCGGGCGCAACGGTGTCTTCAACTTCCCGGCCAACGGCACCCACAGCTGGGGTTACTGGGGCCAGCAGCTCCAGCAGATGAAGCCCGACATCCAGCGGGTGCTGGGCGCCACCCCACAGCCGTCCCCGGCGCCTCCGGGTGCCGAGCCGGCCGCCGCGCCGGTGACTGCGGCCGAGCCGGCCGCGGCCCAAGCCCCGGGGCCGGGTAACTGACGGCCTGTTCGACGGACCCGACCCAATCGCGAAGCTGCTGCGTGGGCGGTGTGATTCACTACTCGAAACACTCGACGTGAGGTGGACATGAGCAGTCTGGTGAAGCTGTTCCGCGTTGTCAGTGCCGCCGTGGTGGCCGCGGGGTTGTGGGGTGCGACAGCGTCGGTCGCCCCGACCGCGCCCACCGCGACGGCTGCCGGCCCGGAATTCCTGATGGTCCCGTCAGCGGCGATGGGCCGCGATATCCCGGTGGCATTCCAGGGCGGCGGCCCGCACGTCGTGGTCATGCTGGACGCGTTCAACGCCGCCCCCGACGTCAGCAACTGGGTCAAGGTCGGCAACGCCATGGGCGCCCTCGGCGGCAGCGGGCTGGCAGTGGCCGCCCCGGCCGGCGGCGCGTACAGCATGTACACCAACTGGGAGCGCGACGGCGCCAAGCAGTGGGAAACCTTCCTGGCTGACGAACTGCCGAACTGGCTGGCTGCCAATAAGGGCATCGCTCCCGGCGGCAACGCGATCGTCGGTGCCTCGCAGGGTGGGACCGCCGCGGTCACCTTGGCGGCCTTCCGCCCGGACCGCTACGGCTACGCCGGTTCGCTGTCGGGCTTCCTCAACCCGTCCGACACCGCGACCAACGGCGTGATCTCCACCGCCGTCAACAGTGGCGGCGGCAACATCGACGCCATGTGGGGCGCCCCGCAACTGGGTCGCTGGAAGTTCCGGGACCCCAACGTCCACGTCAACCTGCTGGTGCAGAACAACACCCGGCTGTGGGTGTTCAGCCCGCTGGCTGCCGCCTGCGGCGACCCGGCCGCGATGGGCGGTGGTGACTGCAGTGTCGCCCAGGGGAGCAACCGCGTCTTCTACGCGCACTACCGCTCACAGGGCGGACGCAACGGCCACTTCGACATCACCGGCGGCGGCGCGAGCGACTGGGGCAACTGGGCCGGGCAACTGGGGGCCATGGCCGGAGATATCGCTGCCACGCTCGGCTAGGTCCGTCGCGGGCCAGCCGCACCGGCGGTGTGCGAGCAGCGTCGAGCACTACCCGCGAGCCGGTACTGTAGATGGCGTGCATCGACCGGATAGCCCAGCGCCCAGCAAACTCGTGCGCGGCGTTCGGCGCTCGCTGGGCCTGGTGCCGAACCGGCTTCTGCTGGCCGGCGTCATGGCGCCCGCCGCCTGGCTGCTGACCGGTTGCGCCACCGGCGGCGGTGACATCATCAGCACCGTCGCGCTGCCGTCCCAGCAGTCCGCCCAGGCCGCCGAGGCCGACGGGCTGGACGTGGTCGCGTCGGCTGACCGGCTCGCCGCCAAGCCGAGCCTGACTCCCGGGCAGCGCACTTACCTCGACGGACTCCTGGCAGCCGGCGTGCGTCCGTCCAACGAGCTGCGCGCGCTGAGCATCGGCACCTACGTCTGCCAGGCGCGCGCCGCCGGCCAAAGCGATCAGGTGGTGCGGGACGCGGTGGCACCGATGGTGCGCAGCGATCTCGCCGATTCGACGGCCTCCACTCCCGCGGTCGGCTACCTCAATGTCGATGACGCCATCGGGCAGTACATCGGCGTGGCCCAGCAACGACTCTGCTAAGCGATGACCCGAAACAACCCCGGGCGTACTCCCCGCAACACGCCCGGCGGGAACAACACCGGCAGATCCTTCGGGCGCAAACCGAGTTCGGCGCGCAAGTCAAAAGCTGATCCGAAGCGGCGTCGTCGGCACCGCATTCTGGCGCTGGTCGCTGCCGGCGCCGTCGCCCTGGTGGTCGGTCTGATCGCCGCGATCATCGTGATCGTGGTGCGCCGGCCCGGGCCGCCGCCGACCGCCGCCCCGCCCAGCGCCATTCCGCCGACCAGCGTCGTGCCGGGAAAGAAGCCGAGGCCGGCCTCCCAGGACGCCAGTTGCCCCGACGTTCAGATGGTCGTCATCCCGGGCACCTGGGAGTCGTCACCCACCGACGATCCGCTCAATCCGGGGCAGTTCCCGATCGCCCTGCTGCTCAACGTGAGCCGGCCGATCCAGCAGCAGTTCGGCGCAGAGCGGGTTCAGGTCTACACGGTTCCCTACACCGCGCAGTTCCGTAACCCGTTGTCGGCCGACAAGCAGATGTCCTACAACGACAGCCGCACCGAGGGCACCCAGGCGACGGTGCGCGCCATGACCGAGATGAACAACCGCTGCCCGCTGACCAGCTATGTGGTCGTCGGCTTCTCGCAGGGGGCGGTGATCGCCGGCGATCTGGCCAGCGACATCGGCAACGGCCGCGGGCCGGTCGATGAGGACCTGGTGCTCGGAGTCACCTTGATCGCCGACGGACGCCGTCAGCCCGGCGTCGGCCAGGACGTCGGCCCCGCCGCACCCGGCCAGGGCGCCGAGGTCACTCTGAAGGAACTGCCGGCACTGTCCACCCTTGGGCTGACCATGAGCGGCGAGCGGCCGGGCGGTTTTGGGGCGCTGAACAATCGCACCAACCAGATCTGCGCGCCCGGTGACCTGATCTGCTCGGCGCCGCGGTCCGCGTTCAACATCGGCAACCTGCCGCAGACCCTGCAGGTGCTGACCAGCGGCGCCGGCCAGCCGATCCACGCCATGTACGCCACTCCGCAGTTCTGGAACCTCGATGGGCAGCCGGCCACGGTGTGGGCACTGAACTGGGCTCGCGGACTCATCGAGAACGCACCGCGTCCGCCGCACAGCTGACGGGCGGGGCAATTTGGTTCCGGTCCGCCCAACCCCTAAACTTAAGAGAAAAATAAGGCCAGATGAAGTGGCCGGATCGGCGGTATCCGACGTTCCGGTCGGGTCCGACTGCGACCGCCCGATTATCGGTACCATCTGTGGGGCTTAGGCGGGCCGAGAAGGTTCGCCACCGGCACCAATGCGTTCTGACAGGAGAGTGGTATGCCGTTCCATAACCCGTTCATCAAGGACGGACGGATCACCTTCCCCGAGGGCGCCAGCCTGGTCAAGCACGTCGAGCGGTGGGCCAAGGTCCGCGGCGACAAGCCCGCCTACCGGTTCCTGGACTTCTCCACCGAGCGTGACGGCGTTGCCAAGGTTCTGACGTGGGCCGACTTCGGAGCCCGCAACCGCGCTCTCGGCGCCCGCCTGCAGCAGGTCACCGAGCCCGGCGACCGGGTGGCGATCCTCTGCCCGCAGAACCTGGAGTATCTGGTCGCCTTCTTCGGCACGCTCTACTCGGGCCGGATCGCGGTGCCGCTGTTCGACCCGTCCGAGCCCGGACACGTCGGCCGGCTGCACGCCGTCCTGGACGACTGCAAACCGTCGGCGATCCTGACCACCACCGAGGCCGCCGAGGGCGTGCGCAAGTTCTTCCGGTCCCGCCCGGCCAAGGAGCGCCCGCGCGTCATCGCCGTCGACGCGATTCCGGTGGAGGTCGGCGCCACGTGGGAGCACATCGACACCGTCAACGAAGAGACGATCGCCTACCTGCAGTACACCTCCGGGTCGACCCGTATCCCGACCGGTGTGCAGATCACCCACCTGAACCTGGCCACCAACGTCGTGCAGGTCATCGAGGCCCTCGAGGGCGAGGAAGCCGATCGCGGGGTCTCCTGGCTGCCCTTCTTCCACGACATGGGTCTGGTCACCGCGTTGCTGCCGTCGCTGATCGGCCACTACTTCACCTTCATGACCCCGGCCGCGTTCGTGCGCCGTCCGATCCGCTGGATGCGCGAGATCGCCCGGCAGCCCGGTGACACCGGCGGCACCATTTCGGTGGCGCCGAACTTCGCCTTCGATCACGCCGCCGCGCGTGGGCTGCCGAAGGAGGGCGAGGAGCCGCTGGATCTGTCCAACGTCAAGGCCGTCCTCAATGGCAGCGAGCCGATCTCGGCTGCGACCGTCAAGCGGTTCAACGACGCCTTCGGGCCGTTCGGCTTCCCGCGCAAGGCGATCAAGCCGTCCTACGGCCTGGCTGAGGCCACGCTGTTCGTGTCCACCACGCCGTCCACCGAAGAGCCCAAGATCATCTCGGTCGACCGCGACGAACTCAACGCCAACCGATTCGTTCCCGTGCCCGACGATTCGCCGAAGGCCGTCGCGCAGGCCGGCGCCGGCAAGGTCGGTGTCGGGGAATGGGCGGTGATCGTCGACCACGAGTCCGCCACCGAGTTGCCGGACGGGCAGATCGGCGAGATCTGGATCAGCGGCAACAACATGGGCACCGGTTACTGGAACAGGCCGGAGAAATCCGTCGAGACCTTCCAGAACACTCTGAAGTCGCGGACCAGCCCGTCGCACGCCGAAGGCGCGGCCGACGACGCGACCTGGGTGCGCACCGGTGACCTCGGCGCCTATCACGACGACGAGCTCTACATCACCGGCCGCACCAAGGATCTCGTCATCATCGACGGCCGCAACCACTACCCGCAGGACCTGGAGTACTCCGCGCAGGAGGCGTCCAAGGCGGTCCGCACCGGTTTCGCCGCGGCG
>JAULZA010000018.1:0-2486 GCA_032117575.1 Mycolicibacterium sp. | reverse complement strand
CTGACCGCTCCGCAGGCGCCGGTGTGCGCCACCGTGGTTGCCGCGGACTGGGATCGCCTGGCCGGCGCCTACCGCACCCGGGCGTCGCTGCACATCGTCGACGAACTGCTGGCCGATCAGGCTGCTGTGATCGCAGACAGCTCGCAGGCAACGGAATTCAGGTCGGCGCTGCAAGCGTGCGATCCGTCGCAGCGCCGGGAGCTGCTCACCGACACGGTCTGCGGCATGGTGGCCCACGCGATGGGACTGGCCTCGCCGGCCGAACTCGACCGCTCGGCCGGGTTCTTCCAGTCCGGTATGAATTCGCTGACCAGTGTGGCCCTGCGGCGATCTCTCGGTGAAGCCCTCGGCGAGGAGCTGCCCGCGTCGGTGATCTTCGACTACCCGTCCGTCGACGAACTGGTCGGCTACCTCGCGGCGAAACTGCCCGAGACGGCCGTCGCTGTCGAGACCACCACCGAGGACGACTACGGCGATCTCGCCGAAGACGAACTGCTCCAAAAACTATCGGAAAGACTGGGTTAACTCCATGACTGCCCCCGCGCCTGACCGCCGCGCGATCATCACCGAGGCGCTGCGCAAGATCGACGATCTCACCGCGCGCCTGGCGATCGCCGAGAAGGCCACCACCGAGCCGATCGCCGTGGTGGGCGTCGGCTGCCGGTTGCCCGGCGGCGTGACCAACACCGACGAGTTCTGGACCCTGCTGACCGAGGGCGCCAGTGGCGTCGTCCGGGTGCCCGCCGACCGCTGGGACGCCGACGCCCTGCACTCCGCGGACCACACCGTCCCCGGCACGATCTGTAACCGGGTCGGCGGCTTTCTGACGTCCTGGCAGCCCGATGAATTCGACGCGGAGTTTTTCAACATCGCCCCGCGCGAGGCGGCGGCCATCGACCCGCAGCAGCGGCTGCTGCTCGAAGTCACCTGGGAGGCTTTGGAAAACGCGGGCATCAACCCGCAGTCCATCAAAGGCACCCAGACCGGTGTGTTCATCGGCCTGACCACCAACGACTACTACCACTCGGTGGCCTCGAAGCTTCGCCTCGACCAGATCGACGCCTACATCCCGTTCGGGAACGCGCCGAATTTCGCCGCCGGGCGGCTGTCGTACTTCCTCGGCGCCCGCGGACCGGCGGTGGTGATGGACACCGCGTGCTCGTCGTCGCTGGTCTCCATCCACCTGGCCTGCGAAAGCCTGCGCCGCCGGGAGAGCGACGCCGCGCTGGCGGCCGGGGTGAACCTGATTCTGAGCCCGGAGAACAGCATCGGCTGCTCGCGCTTCGGCATGCTCTCCCCGGACGGCACCATCAAGACTTTCGACGCTGACGCCAACGGCTATGTGCGCAGCGAAGGCTGTGGTGTGGTGGTGCTCAAACGACTCGAGGACGCCCAGCGCGACGGCGACCGCATCCTCGCGGTGGTCCGCGGATCGGCGGTCAACCAGGACGGCGCCAGCAGCGGGCAGACCGTTCCCAATGGTCCCGCACAGCAGGCCCTGATGCGCCAGGCGCTGCACTCGGCGCGCCTGGCGCCGTCGGAGGTCGACTACGTCGAAGCGCACGGCACCGGAACCGGCCTGGGCGACCCGATCGAACTCGACGCCCTGGCCGAGGTGTACGGCGACCGGGACGGCTCCGCTCCGCTGGTGCTCGGCTCGGTGAAGACCAACCTGGGCCATCTGGAATCGGCGGCCGGGGTGACCGGCTTCATCAAAGCCGCGCTGAGCGTGGCGCACGGCCACATTCCCCGCCAGCTCAACTTCACCCGGCTGACCCCGCTGGCGGGTCCGGGGGCTTCGAAGTTCGTCATCGCGTCCGAGCCGTTGGACTGGCCCGATGTCAACCGCCCGCGGCGGGCCGCGGTGTCCTCGTTCGGTGTCAGCGGCACCAACGCCCACGTCATCGTCGAGCAGGCCCCCGCTGTCCAGGCCGCCGCCGCGCCCGAACCGGAGCCCGCGGTGAGCACCCTGGTGGTCAGCGGCCGCAGTCCCGAGCGCATCGCCGCCACGGCGCAGCGGCTGGCCGACTGGCTCGATGATGCGCAGGCCTCCGGCGCCGTGCGGTTGTCGGACATCGCCCACACCCTCAACCATCACCGGGCCCGCTACCCGCTGTTCGCCACCGTCGCCGCCACCGATCGGCAGCAGGCGACCGAAGGGCTTCGTGCCCTGGCCGGCGGTTACCCCGCCCCGGGCGTGGTCGGCCCGCACAGCGGCCAGTGCCGTCCGGGCACGGTGTTCGTGTACTCCGGTCAGGGTTCGCAGTGGGCGGGGATGGGTCGGCGGTTGCTGGCCGAGGAGCCGGCGTTTGCGGCGGCTGTCGATGAGTTGGAGTCGGCTTTCGTTGAGCAGGTTGGTTTTTCGCTGCGTGAGGTGTTGCAGTCTGGTGAGCCGGTGGTGGGTATCGCCCGGATTCAGCCGGTGCTGGTGGGGGTGCAGTTGGCGTTGACCGCGTTGTGGCGGTCCTACGGTGTGCATCCGGATG
>JAULZA010000017.1:0-53574 GCA_032117575.1 Mycolicibacterium sp. | reverse complement strand
ATCACACCCGGCGGCTGGACAACCCGAAAACGCACAGACGGCACCACCGAATGGCTACCCCCACCCCAACTACCGCTACAAGGCGGCACCAACACCTACCACCACCCGGAACGACTGATCCCCGACCACTGGGACCTCGCGGGCGAGTAGTTGCCGCGGCTCTTCAGCGGCTGTCGCCGCGCGGCTCAGGAACTCCGCGCCCTGGCCCGATTGCGCGGCTCTTCAGCCGGCTGGCGCCGTCATCATCGCCGCGCGACGATCACCGGCATGCGGACAGAGTGGATCACCGCTGTGCTCACCGAGCCCAGCAGCATCCCGGTGAAGCCGCCCCGCCCATGGCTGCCCACCACCAGTAGCTGAGCCGACTCGGACTGCTCGATCAGTTGGTGAGCCGGCCGGTCCGGGACCACCACTCGGCGGACCAGCACGTCGGGGTAGCGATCCTGCCAACCCGCGAGACGCTCGCTGAGCGTCTCCTCCCCCATCGCCTGCAGCGTCGACCAATCCGCTCCGGGGAACTCGAACATGCCGCTGTCGCCCCACGCGTGCACCGCGACCAGATCCACACCGCGAAACGACGCCTGCTCGAAGGCGACGGCCAAGGCGTTCTCGGACGCCGGTGAGCCGTCCACCCCGACCACCACCGGCGCCTGCGAGGGGTGCGGCATCAGTGGGTCCTCGTCATGGATGATCGCCACCGGGCAATGGGCGCGGTGCGCCAGCCCGGTGCTGATCGACCCCAGCAGGCTGCGGGCCAGCGTCCCCCGGCCGCGGCAACCGATCACGATCATCTGCGCACCGGTGGACAGGTCCTCCAGCACCGGCACCGCCGGACCGGCGATCATGTCGGTGGTCACTTCGACGCCGACGGCGCCGACGGCGTCCTCGACCGTCGCGCGCGCACCGTCGAGCAGCTTCGCGCCCTCCTCCTCCTGCCAATCTACGTAACCGGCCGGCAAGGGGACCTCCGGGAACGCCATCACCGCCGGAGGGACGAGCACATGGACCAGTTTCAGCGCCACACCACGCCGGGCCGCGTCACGGGCGGCCCAGTCGACGGCGACCTTCGACGCCGCCGAACCGTCGACGCCCACGACGACTGGCAGACTGCTTGCAGCGGTTGACATTTCGGTGTCCTTTCGGTGTTTTTTCGGCGTCCTTCCGAAGGCCCTCACTGCGATTTGTCGCGGCACAACGCAATGACCCTAGTCGCGCGCCGCGGCCACGGTCAGGGGCATTGGTCCCTTGGGCCGCCTACCGGAAGGCCCTGGCCTATCGTCGAAGACATGGTGAGCGCACATGGGTTCGGCGACCAGAGCGGAGAAGCCGGTCAACGGATACGCATCGATCCGCGCTACCAGGACGGGGTGCTCGTCGACCTTGACGGTGTCGTCACCGACACGGCCGCGATCCACCAGGCCGCCTGGGCCCGCATGTTCGATGACTACCTGACGGCACGCCCGGATTCGCCGACCGAAAACCACGACCCGTTCACCCCCCACGATTACCGGCACTTTATCGACGGTAAACCGCGCCACGACGGAGTGCGCGATTTTCTGGCCTCGCGGGGTGTCACGCTGCCCGAAGGCACGCCGGGCGATCCGTCCGGTGCGGACACGGTGTGCGGCCTGGGGAATCGCAAACAAGAACTCTTCGCCGCCGCGATCGCGGGCGGCGTGCCGGTATTCGAGTCCACCGTCGCGCTGATCAAGCGGCTCAAGGACGCCGGGGTGCGCGTGGCGGTGTTCTCCGCCAGTCGTAACTGTGCGAGCGTGCTGGAGTCGGCGGGTATCACCGAACTGTTCGATGCCCGGGTGGACGGTGTGGTGGCAGAGGAACTCGGCCTGCCCGGCAAGCCGGATCCGGCGATCCTGCTGGAGGCGGCCCGCCGGATCGGGGTACGGCCCGGCCGCGCCGCGGTGGTCGAGGACTCCGAAGCCGGCGCGACGGCGGCCCGTGCCGGCGGATTCGGACTGGTGATCGGGGTCGACCGCACCGGTGACACCGCCGACCGGCTACGCGAGTGCGGCGCCGACGTGGTGGTGGGAGACCTGGCCGAGGTTCAGGTCCGCGGGATCGGCCGCAAGATGTCCGGCCTGCCCGACGCCCTGGCTTCGTTCGGCCAGCTGGCCGGTGTGGTGTCGGCTCGCCGCCCGGCGATCTTCTTCGACTTCGACGGCACGCTGTCCGACATCGTCGACCAGCCGGGCGAGGCCGCCCTGGTGCCCGGCGCCGACAAAGCGCTGCAATCACTGGCGGCGCTGTACCCGGTGGCAGTGCTCTCCGGCCGCGGGCTCGACGACATCCGCGAGCGAGTCGGCATCCCCGGTCTGTGGTACGCCGGTAGCCACGGATTCGAGATGGTCGGTCCGGACGGGGCCTACCACCACAACGAGACCGCCGCCCAGGCCGTCGGGGTGCTGGATGAGGCGGTCGCCGTGCTGTCCGAGCGGCTGGCATCCGTCCCCGGAGTCGTGGTGGAGCACAAGCGTTATGCCGTCGCGGTGCATTACCGCAACGCCGCCCCCGAGGCGGCGGCCGCGGTGACCGCGGCGGTGCACGACGTCGGCAACCGCAGCGGCCTGAAGGTCACGTCGGGACGGATGGTCGTCGAACTGAGGCCGAATATCGACTGGAACAAGGGCACGACCCTGCAGTGGATCGTCGACCAGGTCGCCGGCGAGGAGCCGCTGCTGCCGATCTTCGTCGGTGACGATCTGACCGACGAGGACGGCTTCGATGCCGTCCTGCACGACGGCATCGGCATCGTGGTGCGTCACACCGAGGACGGTGACCGCGCGACCGGCGCCCGATTCGCCCTGGACAGTCCCGACCACGTCCGGCGGTTAATCGAACGGCTGGTCGAGCAGTGCGATATCGATCGCCAGATGGCCTCCAGCCCTTGGTCTTTCACGTTCGGGGGCTACATACCGTCCCAGGAACGGCTGCGGGAGGCGTTGTGCGCGGTGGGCAACGGCTACCGCGCCACCCGCGGCAGCGCGCCGGATTCCGACGCCGGCGAGTTCCACTATCCCGGAACCTATTCCGCGGGCCTCTACAACCGCCTCACCGACAACGTCGCCGGAGTGGAGGTGGAGAACGAGAGCCTGGTGAACCTGCCGAACTGGCTGTCGCTGAAATTTCGGATCGCCGGTGGCGATTGGTTCGACGTCGACTCCGCGGAGCTGCTCACCTACCGGCAGAACATGGATCTGCGGCAGGCTGAACTGACCCGCGAGTTCCGCTTCCGCGACCCGGCCGGCCGCACCACCCGGGTGCTGCAGCGGCGCATCGCGGCGATGCACCTGCCGCACGCCTGCGCGCTGGAGACCACGCTGTGGGCCGAGGACTGGTCGGGCACCGTGGAGTTTCTGTCCATGATCGACGGCGACGTGCGCAACGTCGGCGTCGAGCGCTATCGGGACCTGTCCGGGGATCATCTGGTCGCCACCTGCACCAGCGAACTGTCGGCCGACTCCGCACTGCTGGTCTGCCAGACGCTGCAGTCGCGGATCCCGATCGCGGTGGCCGCCCGAACCACGGTGTGGCGCGGTGACGCCCCGCTGGCGGCGCAGGTGCACTTCGTCGACGAGCCGCGCCGGGCCGGCCACGATCTGGTGATGCGGATCGACGCCGGCGAATCGGTGACGGTCGAGAAGATGGCCACGATTTTCACCGGCCGCGATCATGCGATCTCCGAGCCCGGAGACGCCGCGGCCCGGTTATTGTCCAGGCTGGGCCGCTACGGGGACCTGCGCGACGGCCACATCCGCGAGTGGTCGCACCTGTGGGAACGCTTCGACATCGCGATCGACGGAAGCCCCGACGCGCTGCGGGTGGTGCGGCTGCACCTGCTGCAACTGCTGCAGAGCGTGCCCAACCTGGCCGAGGACCTCGACGCCGGACTGCCGGCCCGCGGCCTGCACGGCGAGGCCTACCGCGGCCACATCTTCTGGGATGAGTTGTTCGCGTTCCCGGTGCTGAACCTGCGGTCCCCCGCCAGCACCCGCTCACTGCTGCGCTACCGGTACCGCCGGCTGCCGCAGGCCCGCCACGCCGCCCGCGAAGCCGGTTACGCCGGCGCGATGTTCCCCTGGCAGTCCGGCAGCGACGGCCGCGAGGAAAGCCAGAAGCTGCACCTCAACCCGAACTCCGGCCGGTGGAACCCGGACGCCAGCGCCCGGGCGCACCACATCGGGATCGCCGTGGCCTACAACGTCTGGCAGTACTACCAGGTGACCGGGGACCTGCGGTATCTGATCGAGAACGGCGCCGAGATGCTGGCCGAGATAGCCCGGTTCTGGGTAAGCCGCGCCGAATTCGACGAGACCTATGACAACGGGCGGGGACGCTACGTGATTCGCGGGGTGATCGGCCCCGACGAGTTCCACTCCGGCTACCCCGACCGACCCTATGACGGGGTGGACAACAACGCCTACACCAACGTGATGGCGGTGTGGGTGATCATGCGCGCCCTCGACGCCCTGGATGCGCTGCCGCTGCGCGCCCGCCTCGACCTGATGGAGACCCTGGGCATCCACGGCCCCGAACTCGACCACTGGGACGACGTCAGCCGGCGGATGTTCGTGCCGTTCCACTCCGCCCCGAGCACTGGGGCCAAGCCCGGCGTTGGCGTCATCAGCCAGTTCGAGGGTTACGCCGATCTGCAGGACCTGGACTGGCACGGCTACCGCGAACGCTACGGCAACATTCAACGTCTGGACCGGATCCTGGAAGCCGAGAACGACAGCATCAACCGCTACAAGGCCTCCAAACAGGCCGACGTGCTGATGCTGTTCTATCTGCTCTCCGCAGACGAGTTGCGGGAGTTGTTCGCGCGCATGGGATACCGCTTCACCCCGGAGCAGATCCCGGCGACGGTGGACTACTACGTGCACCGCACGTCGCACGGTTCGACACTGAGCGGGGTGGTGCACGCCTGGGTGCTGGCCCGCGGGAACCGCGACCGGGCGATGCGGTACTTCCAGACGGTGCTGCTGTCCGACGTCCTCGACATCCAGGGCGGCACCACCGCGGAGGGTATTCACATCGCCGCGATGGCCGGCAGCATCGACCTACTGCAGCGGTGCTTCACCGGGCTGGAAACCCGCGGTGACCGGCTGATCATCAACCCGATGTGGCCAGAAAGCCTTGGGGCGCTGCGGATGCCGATCCATCACCGGGGCTACCGCATGCACCTGACGATCACCGGACGCAGCGCCGAAATCAGCGTCGATCCGACCGCGCATCCGCCGATCGAAATCGAATGTCGCGGACAGGTCAAAACATTGACGCCTGGCACCTTCGTCCGGTTCGACTAACCGCGCGCGAAAGCGTCCTTCTTCGGGGTATGCCGGGGCGTCGCGGGCAGTGGCTCGGCGTCGACCGGGGCGAATCCCAATCTGATCAGCATCTGGGGGTAGGCGTCGGAGCCGAACACATCGGTTCGGACCTCCTCGCGAGTCTCGACGATCTCCAGCGGTTCGGTGATCGGACAGCTGGCCAGACCCATCGCCGTGGCGGACAGCAGCACCAGGCTGGCGGCCTCGCCCGCCCGAAGCCGGGACAGGCAGTCGTCACTCTCGGTGCCCAAGGCCACGACGACGCCGTTGGACTCCCCACCGCCGTTCCCCGCCGGTTCGCCGGGGATCGGCCCGCGGCGGCCCCCCCACCCGTTGAGTTCAGTGAGGTAGTCCGGGTCCTCGGCGCGCCGCGACACCGCATCGGCGACGATCGCGCTCAGCCGCGGGATCTCGTGGATCTGGCGCAGCATGACACCGGCCCGCGCCGCACGGGCCCCCATCACGGCGATATCACCCCAGGGCACCGGCATCGGGCTGTAGGTACGGCGGTCCGTGCGGCGACGCCCGATCGCACCGGCCAGCAGCATGTCGAGGTCGTCAGGCCGCTGGCGGGAGACCGTTACCCCGGCCAACAGCGCCGGGTGGGTCGGGTCCGGCAACCGGCGGACGGTGGCACGCCAGCCCAGCGCGGCTAATGCGACCGTGCAGTGGTGCAGCGAGGCGCCGCAGCTGATCAACAGGTCGCGGCCGTCGGGGTCGGTATGGCGCAGATACTTGCGGGGATCGGCGCGCAGCTGCAGGCTTTGGCCGTCGACGTGCCAAATCCAGGGTTGGGAATTGTGGACCGACGGAGCCTGGACGGCCTGGTCCAGCGCCCGATCAACCACATCTGGATCTGGAAAGTCGCTGTGGTCCACTGCACCATTTTCGCCGCTGCGGCCGACCGGACGTAAGTGACCTAAGTCCCGAGCAGGCGGGACTGCCGACCCCAGCAGGAGCTAGACCGGATTGAATCCCGAGATTAACCAGCGTCCGCCACTGTTGACCAGGGTCACCACGACACTGCTCGTGGACAGCGCCGGTGTGGGGCGCTCCTTGCTGGTGGTGACCTGATTGACGAACACCAAGACGGCGGCCCTGCCCGGCTCGATCTGCGACACCGCGGCGCGGGCCACATTGGCCTCGGTCTTGACGCCCTTCTGGCGGGATGCGGGCGCGACCACCTTGTCGGTGAAATCGTTGTAGTAACTGAGGAACTCCCCGGTCAGGTGCGATTTCGCGTTAGCCAGGTCAGCGTCGAGGTTCTCCGGCGAATACGACAACAGGGCTTCGGTGCCCTCCTTGGCGGCGGCCACGACCTGCCGTTGGGCGGCGGAATCGGTCAGCCGGTCCGGGCGATAGAGCCACCAGTACACCGACGCGGCGGCCACCGCCGAGACCAGCACCAGGCCGGCGGCGACGGCGGGGATCAGATTGCGGCGCAGCCACGACGTACGCCGGCGCACCGGAACAATCGCTGCCGGCACCGCAGCGTCGTCCGCCCCGGTGGCGTCGGTGGCGTCGGTCTCAGCGTCGGTCTCAGCGTCGGTGGCCTCGGCGTCGGTCACGGTGGCCTCGGCATCGGTGGCCTCGGCATCGGTCACGGCCTGCTTGGCCTGCGCGCTGGTCTGCTCGTCACTGGTGCTCATGGCACGAACTCCACTCCCGACATCTTGAACGAATCTGCCTCGCGGTCCACCGTCACGCTGATCCGGAACGGCCGAGCATCGGCGTTGGCCCCGTTGGCGTTGGTGACCTCCGAGGTAGCCGCCACCAGGACGGTGGCCCGGTCGCCCTCCTGCCGGTCCAGCGCCGCGGCGTTGATCGTGCCGGTCGTGACGGCTTTGGAATCCACCGCGGTTTTCACGAAATCATCGGCGGTGCGCTGGAAATCGTCATGGAACGGTCCGGTGGAGAGATCGAGAACTCGCTGGACATCGGCCTGGGCCCGGGTGTGGTCCATCGACAGCAGGGCCGTCACACCGTCCCGGGCGGCGTCGACGAATCGCTGCTCCTCGGCCCGCTGGGCAACAACCTGGCTGTGCTGCCACACCATCACGCCGGCGACAGCCAGACAGACGCCGGTCAGCAGGGCGGCCACAGCCACCGCGACCGTTTGCGGCCACCGGCGCGCTGGTGCCTCGGCCTTCGGTAGGGGGTCGGCCGGCTCCGCCTCGGAGCCTTCGGCCCTGACGAGCGCGTCGTCGATGTCAGGGTGCTCCGCGGTCATAACCCCCCGATCGTACGCATCAAACTCTCTCCGCCCTGGCAGGCGTCATGCCAGACTTCAGCGGTGAGGCTTGCGCGGGTAAGCGTGGCGCTGACCTGCGCCGCAGGTCTGACAGCCGGCGGTACTGGTGCGGCCCGGGCAGAGGGCCCGGACCTTCACACGGTCACCTACACCGTCTACACCGACACCCCGTTCTTCGCCGACATCTACTACCGCGACAGCGAACCGCCCAACTTCGCCGACTACAGCCACAACCCGTATCAGTTCAGCCCGAAGGCCCAGGCCGAACTGGGGCCGGACAAGCCGTGGGTGCTCACCGTGCAGCTGGCCAATCCAGAGCAGTGGGCCATGGCCCTGGGTACCAGCGGCAGGTCGCCCAATCCACCGGGGTTCCACTGCACGTTGGCCGTCGACGGAACCGTGGTGGTCCGCAACGCCGGAGCCAAAGGCGCGCTCTGTTCCCTGCGGAACTGGTGAGATCAGGCGTCTCCGCGCACCCACACCGCACGGTTGTCGACGAAAGAGCACGTCAAGAACAGTCCATCCGGCGCCTGGGCGACGTTGTCCTCGTAGCCGGTGCAATTGCTCATCAGAACCTTGATGCCCGCCATGGGCGGCGATCGGAAGTAGCGCGGCTGATAGCGGCGCGGTGACCCGCAGAACACCAGCCTGCCCCAAGAGGTGGTGCCGAACACGAAGAAACCGGTATCCGAGCATGGCGCCCCGAGTTCCACCCCGCCCTTGATCCCGGGAGTGCAGAACGCGTCGTTGCACTCGTTGGCCGACGCGCCGGGCGCGGCAACCAGTCCGGTCGCGATCAATCCAGCAGCAACGGCTACGGTCGATCGCACGACTCACTGTCGCACAACGCGACCAGGCCAGGGAACTCATCCGACGAGGGGGCCATGCCGCACACCGCCGATGCCACCGATAATCCCCACACCGAGCAGCCGGCCGAGACTGCAGCGTCGGACACCATGACGGCACCGCTCACCGCGCGCCGGACGGCGGCGCGCACCCGGCTGATCGCGACGGCACTGGCCGCACTGCTGACGACGGCACTACTGGCCGCGACCGGCTTCATGTTCTGGCAGCACCAGCAGGCGGCCCGCCAACAACACCGGGCCGCCGAGTACGCCGCGGCCGCCCGGCAGGGCGTCGTCAACCTGATGTCCATCGACTACGCCACCGCGCAGGACAGCGTGCAACGGGTGCTGGACAGCTCCACCGGCCGGTTCCGGTCGAATTTCGCAGAGACCGCAGAGGAGTTCGTCAAGGCCCTCAAAGAAGAGAAGATCGTCACCAAGGCCACCGTGAACGAGGCCGCGGTGGAATCGATGACCGAGGACTCGGCGGTGGTGATGCTCTCGGCCACCTCGCGCCGGGAAGGTCCGCAGGCGCCGAAGGACCAGCAGCAGCCGCGGCTGTGGCGGGTGGTGCTCACCCTCGAGCGCGACGGCGATCAGATCAAGATGTCCGGAGTGGAGTTCGTCTGACCCATGACTACAGAACCCTCGTGGCGCCGCTTCGCCGCCACCCACCACCCGGCGGCCGGGGACTACGCCGAGCTGTGGCGGTGGTCGGTGCAGCACCCGGCACAGTTCTGGCGGGCGGTGTGGGAATTCTTCGGCATCCCCGCCGCCAGCGGCCCCGGTCCAGGGGATACGGCGGTGCTTGCCGATGCGGCGATGCCGGCAGCGCGCTGGTTTCCCGACGTGCGGCTCAACTACGTCGACCAGGTTCTGCGGCACGCCCGGCAACCGGGCGCGGCGATCATCGGCATCGACGAGGACGGCACCCGCACCCGGATCGACTGGTCGGAGCTGCCCGGGCGGGTCGGCGCGGTGGCCGCGGAGTTGCGCCGGCTGGGCGTGGGTCCCGGCGATGGGGTGGTGGCCTATCTGCCCGACGTCGCCGAGGCGGTGGTGGCCTTCCTGGCGACGGCGGCCGTCGGCGCGGTGTGGTCGTCGTGCGGGCAGGACTACGCACCCGAGGGTGCGGCGGCACGGCTGAGCCAATTGGAGCCGAAGGTGCTGTTCAGCTGCAGCGGCTATCGGTACGGCGGCAAGTGGATCGACAAGCGGCCCGACACCGCCGCACTACTGACACTCCTACCCGGCGCGCACCTGGTGCAACTCGACGGCGACGCCTACCGCGCCGTCGTCGCCGCCCCGGTGGCACCCGAGGTCACCCCGGTGCCGTTCGACCATCCGCTGTGGGTGCTGTTCACCTCCGGCACCACCGGCCGGCCCAAGGGCATCGCGCACGGGCACGGCGGGGTGGTCCTGGAGCATCTGAAAGCCGCTGTGCTGCATGCCGATCTGGGCCCGGGTGAGGTGTTCTTCTGGCAGACCGCGCTGAGTTGGATGATGTGGAATTTCCGCGTCTCCGGGCTGCTGTGCGGGGCAACGGTGGTCGGCTACAGCGGCAACGCGATGTACCCCGACGCCGACCGGCTGTGGCAGTTGGTCGCCGAGGAGGGCGTCACCTTCTTCGGCACCAGTCCGGGGCAGCTGCTTGCCTCCCGCAAGGCGGGCCTGCATCCTGGCGCGCAGCACGACCTGAGCCGGCTGCGCATGGTGGGCAGCACCGGCTCACCGCTGCCAGGCGACCTGTTCAACTGGGTGAAAACAGAAGTGGGAGAACACATCGAGGTTTCCTCGATCAGCGGCGGCACCGATGTGGTGAGCGCCTTCGCCGGTGGTACCGCCGGGGTGCCGGCGCGCCCCGGTGAGCTGGCCACCCGGTATCTGGGCGTGGACCTACACAGCTGGTCGCCGCAGCGGCAGGAACTGATCGGTGAGGTCGGCGAGATGGTGATCACCACACCGATGCCGTCGATGCCGGTGGGCTTCTGGAACGATCCGGACGGATCCCGTTACCGGTCAGCCTATTTCGATCACCAGTGGGCCGACGGCCCGGCTCCCGGGGTGTGGCGACACGGCGACTGGGTCACGGTGACCGACCGCGGTTCCCTGGTGATCCACGGCCGCAGTGACGCAACCCTGAACCGCAACGGCATCCGAATGGGATCGGCCGACATCTACGAGGTAGTCGAAGGCCTCGACGCCGTCACCGAAGCCTTCGTGCTGGGTGTGGACGGGCCCGACGGCGCGTACTGGATGCCGCTGTTCGTGACCCTTGCCGACGGCTACCAGCTCGATGACGCACTGGTCGGTCAGATCCGCACCGCAGTCCGCACGCGGCTCTCGCCGCGACACGTTCCCGACGACGTGATCGCCGCGCCCGGAATCCCGCACACCCGGACCGGAAAGAAGCTGGAGGTCCCGGTGACGGCCATCCTGGCCGGCCACGACGCGGTGTCGCTGGATCCCCGGACGATCGACCGTCCAGACCTGATCGACTGGTACCGCGAGCAGGGCCGCCGGCACAGCTGGCCGGCTTAGATCATGTCGTTGGCGGTGAGCCAGCGCATGGTCGGCCAGCCCACGAACACCGGAATCCACACCGTCAGCACCCGGTAGAGCAGCACCGAGGGCACCGCGACGGCGGTGGGCACCCCGAAGGCGGCCAGACCACCGATGAGGGCGGCCTCCACCGCACCGACGCCACCGGGGGTGGGCGCGGCTGAGGCCAGCGTGCCACCGATCATCGTCACCACCGTGACCGTGACGAAGCTGGTATCCCCGCCGAATGCCTCGATACTGGCCCACAGTGTCAGCGCCATGCCGAGAGTCGTTCCGGCAGCGCCCAATACGATCAGCGCGAAGCGCTTGGGTTCACGGACCAGCTCCACCAGGTCGCTGCCGACCTCGTTGATCTTGGGACGCACGGCGGTGTCCAGCCAGTTCCGCAGTTTGGGCACGAACAGGAATGCGCCCACCGCTCCGAGCGCCAGACCGCCGACCAGGTATAGCAAGGCGGCCTTGGGCACGAAGTGCGATAGATCGGCCGAAGCTCCCGCGGCCACGCTGAAGAACACCAGCAGGGACACGTGAGTGATCACCTGCACCGCCTGCTGCACCGCGACCGCGGCGGTGGCACGCACCGTGCCGAGCCCGGCCTTCTGCAGGAACCGGGTGCTCAGCGCCAGTCCACCGACGCCTGCCGGTGTGGTGGTGGCGGCGAAGGTGTTGGCGAACTGCATGATCACCACGTGCCGGAACGAGACCAGCTCACCCGCGCAGGCCCACAGTCCGGCCGCGGCCCCCACGTACGTCATGGCCGAGACACCCAACCCCAGCAGCGCCCACCACCAATTCGCCTGGCGCAGTTCGGACAGGAACGCCGGGACCGTGCTAATGAACGGGTAGGCCACGTAGACCAGCGCCACCAGCAGCACCAGCTGGATGATCTGCTTGCGGGTGAATCGGGTGATGGTTTCGGTCTGGATGTCCTGGGCGCCGGTCTGCAGTTTGACCTCGTCGCGGGCCGCGGACATCACGGTCTTGGGATCGGAGAGGCTTCTGCGGATGCGGGCCGGCATCGCCGATCGGGTCAGCCGCCGAGAGGCGTCCAGCACGATGTTGGTGCCCAGCACGTCGATGGCCGCCCGCACCGCCGATTGGGCGCCGAACCGATCGGAGGTCGTCGCCAGCAGTTGAGCGATGTCGGACTGCATCTGCTCGTCGGAGGCGCCGTACTCGGAGTGGCCGAAACCGCCGAACAACGCCGTGTCGGAATCGATGCTGATCTCGCTGGGGCGCAGATCGCCGTGCGAGATCTGATGGTTGTACAGCACACCGAACGACTCCCAGATCGGGCCGACCGCGCTGTCGTCGGTGAGGGGCGACAGCGGGGTTCCCCGCGGGGTGGTGTGGGCGAAGACGGTCCAGCCGCGCTCCAGCCCGGCCACGCTCAGCGTGCTGGTGTTGGCGACGCCCAGATCACCGGCCGCGATGGTCATCAGCGCCCGGTGTTCGACGGCGCGGTGCAGCGACATCTGCAGCGGCGCGGTCTCCTTGTCGCGCAGCACCAGCCAGCGCCAGAACTGCCGCACCGCGCCGCCGCTGCGCTGGTTCGGCCCGTAGAGTTCGACCACCGCGTGCCGTCCGGTCCGGTCGGTGGCGCTCAGTTCCAGCGGACCGCGCCCACTGGGCCGCACGACCGTCATCGCGTCGGTGACGAATCCGCGCCGCGCCATCGCGCGCACGGCACCGTCGAGCGGCACCTCCAGGGCCGGCGTGCCGACGACCAGCACCACCACTGCGCCGACGAACCAGCCGACCGCCAGGCCGAGCAGCGACCGGGCCGGCACGACCGCGCTGACCACCAGGTGTATCGGCACGAAGGCCAGGAGCATTCCCCACCACCACCGCCGCCACCGGGCCGGCTGCCAGGGACCCGCCACCGTCAGGACGGCGGCCAGCAGCGCGATCCACCGCGGGTCGTCAAGGAACTGCGACAGCATGGTCGACAGCCGCTCGTCGAGGTCCAAATGCCAGCGCGGCGCGGCGATGCCCTTGCCGGATATCGACAGCGCCAGTACCGCGATGAAACCGGCAGCCGCATAGGCGCCCAGCAGTTTCCATTGCCGGCCGGCGATCAGCCCGATCAGGATCACGAATGGCAGTGCGACGATGACGATGCCGTAGACGAGGTACACCGCGTTGGACTGGGCCGGTGTGAGCACCCCGACGATCCGCGAGATCGACTTCTCCAGGCCCACCCAGTCACTGCGGGTGATCAACGAACTGAAGATGACGATCGCCAGGAACAGCCCGGAGAGGCCCACCCGGACGATGTCATTGGTTCGCCGGGTCAGCGGTTGTAGCAGATCACCGGTTACGGTGACCTCGCGTCCGTCGACTCGCACGGTGTTAGAACTTATCGTCACACGAACCCGAAGTAGCCCAGCACCGCCGCGGCGACCACCACGATGAGCGGGTTGGTCTCGGTGCGCACGAAGATCTCTGATAGCGCGAGTTGGAATTGCTCCGCAGCAGGCCGCCGTCTTCGGCCGGAGTGAATTCCCGGTGATCCCAGCCGGCCTCAAACACATCGGCGATCTGCTTCACCTGCACCGGTTCATCGGTGATGATCCCGTAGTCACGGGTCATGGTGAAGTACTTGATCATCAGGTTGTAGGTGGCCACCATGGCGACCGTTCCCAGGCCGTCGTCCGGCTCGACGATCAGCTGCGGCGTGATCTCTGACCGATCAGACATAAGAGCGCTGATGCTAACAGGGGCAAAGCCCGTCAGCCTGGTGGCAAAGGTGCGGGCACCAGGGTGGGCACCGGGGCGGGAACCGGCGCAGGAGCAGGTGTGGGAACAGGCGTGGGCTCAGGGGTGGGCAGCGGGAGTTCACCGGGCGGATTCTGGCCCAGCAACGCGCCCCTGAGCAGGCCTGCGTCATACATCCCATAGATCCGGCGCAGGAGCGCGATGCGGCCCATGCCGCCGATGTCCTCGTTAGGGCCGATGCCGGGGGCCAGGGCGCCCTGGCCGGGCGGGGCCGGGTCGACGTTGAGATTCAGCAGGTAGTCCGGGTTGTATGCGCTGAGACTCGGGATGACCGCCGCCGGCGCGGGAGGAACACCCGGCCCTGGAACAGCAGGGCCCGGAACAGCTGGGCGCTGGCCCAGCAGCACGTCGGCGATCGACACGGGGGGAAGTCCCAGCGGGCCGCCGTCGGCACCCACCTGGCCCAGCGGATTGCTGATCGTCGCCTGCTGCGGGACGAACTCGCCCGGGGCCGCGGGCACCACCGGACCCGGGGCCTCAGCGGGCAGAACACCCGGCTGCGGCGCCGGGACGGCAGGAGGAGCCGGCACGGGTACGACGGGCGGCGGCGGGCCTGGGTCGGCAGCAGCGGGCGCCATCGGCGAAAGAGCGACCGCGATTACAGCGATCACTGCCTTCAGACCTGTCATCCGCCCTCTCCCGTCGACGGGCACTGTGGCCAACCGTAATACCCTGACCACGTCGCCGGACGCAATTTGCTGTCAGTCAACCAAGCGCCGAAGACCGACGCTAGGAGCGGGTCGGCGGGCGGCGGTACAGGTAGCGCGGCACCTACTTGCAGAGCCCCGCCAGCTTCTCGGAGGTGGTCGCGGCGGCTTTCAGCCGCTCGGCCTGCTCGGGCACGCTGCTGGTCTGCCCGACGAAGAAATACTGCGCGGCCTCCTGCAATTGGTTGGCCAGCGCGCCGATCGGCTCAGCCAGCTCTGCCGGAGTGTTCGACGGCGTGTTCTCCCGCAGATAAACGGACCCGCCGACCATCGACAGCCGGGTGTTGGCCGCCACGGTTTCCAGCGCGACCGGCTCCGGACCGAGATCGATCCGCGACTGCAGTGAGACGCCCTCTGCGACCAGCGCGACCGTTTTGCAGGCCGCGGCTTTCGGGTCCGCCGCGGCGGCGTTGGCCGAGAACGTCCCGGGGGCCTCGGGCGCTTCGGGCACCGGCGTCGGCTTGAAAAGCGACCACCCGGCGGCCGCGGCGGCCAGCACCGACAATGCCAGCGCAACCGGCGCCATCCAACCTGGCCCCGAGCTCCGCGATGTCACGACCGGCTCACCTGACGTGCGCGGATAGTCCCGGATGGTCTCGTCAGGGTCGAGGGTGGGTTCAGGCATGGCCGAAATCCTACGCGTATCCTCGACGGCGACAGCACAGTGAGAGGACCACGATGTCGGCACCCCATCGGCGCTGGGCAGCCGCGTTGGGCGGTGGCCTCCTCGTCGTCGGAGCGGCTGTCGGAATCGTCGCCTCGGCGCCGGTAGCGGCGGCTGACACCTGCGCTCCGGGCTTCGTGCCCAACCCGTATACCGCCCAGTGTCTGGCGCCGGTGAACACCCCGGTCATCAACGGCCAGCCCTGCATCGCGAGCAATATCGCGCTGTGCAGTTCCTTCATCCAGAATCAGCAGCCCCCGCGCGGACCGCGGCCGGTGGGCTGAGTCAGGTTCGGGTCACCGTTTTGATCAGCAGCCGCGCCATCCAGGCCGGCGACACCTGAGCCATACCGGCCAGCACCTTGGTCTGCCGCCCCACCGGGTAATGCACCTTTGGCAGCCGGCTCCGGCTCGGGTGCGTCGCCGCGTAGATCTCCTCGGCGACGTCCTCGGCGGTCAGTCGCACGCCCAGCGCTCTGGTGCTCCCGGTATCCACACCGTCGACCATCGCGGTGGCGACGAACAACGGCAACATCGCGATCACCCGGATGCCGTAGCGGCGCCACTCCAGTTCCAGGGCCTCGGTGAGACCGCGCACGGCGAATTTGGTGGCCGAGTAGGTGGCCAGTTCGGGCTGTCCGTAGATCGCCGAGGCCGAGCACAGGTTCACCACCTGAGCCCCCCGGGTGTCCCGCAGGTACGGGAAAGCGGTGTGCAACCCGGCCATGACGCCGTAGACGTTGACGTCGACCATCCGTCGCTGGGTCTGCAGCCCGATCTCCTCGAACCGTCCGTGATTGAGCACCCCGGCGTTGTTCACCAGGATGTCCAGCCGGCCGGAACTGCCGGCGAATTCCTGCAATTTCAGCGCCCAGTCGCCGGCGTCGCTGACGTCGAGATGCCCGATCGCGATGTCGCCGCCGTGGGCGATCACCTCCTCGCGCAGCGACGCCAGCCCGCCGAGGTCGACGTCGTAGGCGCCCACCCGGTAGCCGCGCCGGGCAAAGGCCACCGCGGTGGCCCTGCCGATGCCCGCGGCGGCGCCGGAGATGAAGACGGTCGGCGACGACGGGGACACGGAGGGTGGCGGCGTCATGACCTCGAATCTAGACCGCGGTCACCGCGGGGGGCGGCGGGGCCGGTGACACAATCGGCCGCATGACCGACTTACAGGACCTCACCGGACACGTCGCTCTCGTCACCGGCGGAAACAGCGGAATCGGCCTGGGCATGGCTCGCGGGTTGCGTAAAGCCGGTGCGGCCGTTGTCATCTGGGGAACCAACGCCGAGCGCAACGCCGCCGCCGTCGCCGAACTGAGCGCGGATTCCCCGGATGCGCCGGTGGCCGCTTTCAGAGTCGACGTGAGCGACGAGGACGCGGTGAACGACGGTGTCGCACGAACGCTGGAGACCTTCGGCGCCATCGACTCCTGTTTTGCCAACGCCGGGGTGAGCGGCCGGCCGTCCCCGATCGACACCATGACCACCGCGGAGTGGCGCCGGGTGATGGGAGTCAATCTCGACGGCCAGTTCTTCACCGTGCGCGCCGTCGCCGGACACATGAAGCAGCGCCACTCCGGTTCGATCGTGTTCACCAGCAGTGTGTCGATGACCGACGGGCTGCCGTTCGCCGTGCACTACGCCGCATCAAAAGCCGCGCTGGCGGCGATGGCCCGCGGCCTGGCGGTGGAGCTGGCGCGCGACGGCATCCGCGCGAACGCGATCGTGCCGGGCTGGACCAAGGCGGCGATGACCGAGGATCTACTGGAATCGCCCGCCGCGCAGACCAAGATCCTGCCCCGTGTCCCGATGCGGCGCTGGGGCGTTCCGCAGGACTTCGAAGCGCTGGCGGTGTGGCTGGCCGGCCCCGGGTCCGGGTACGTCACCGGCCAGACCATCGTGGTCGACGGTGGGTACAGCGTTTTCTAAAGTGCGGGCGGAGGGACTCGAACCCTCACGCTCTTTCGAGCAATGGCACCTAAAGCCATCGTGTATGCCAATTTCACCACGCCCGCAAGCCCGTCGATCCTATCGCGGCTGATCACAGGTACCGTTTTGGTGTGTCCGTGCCCCGCCGCCGCCGCGTCGCGCTGATCCTGCTGGTGATCGTCGCCGCCGCCGGCTGCCTGGCACTGGGCTGGTGGCAGTGGAGCCGCTTCGAATCGACGACCGGCAGCTTCCAGAACCTCGGGTACGCCCTGCAGTGGCCGCTGTTCGCGGGGTTCTGCGTCTACGCCTACCGGAAATTCGTCAGCTACGAGGAGACGCCGCCGCAACCCAACGAGTCCGACGGCCCGACCGAACTCCCCGCTGGGCTGCTGCCGGAGCGCCCCGCACCGTCGGCACAGCCGCAGGATGCCACCATGCGGGAGTACAACGCCTATCTCGCCGAACTTGCCAAGTCCGAACAGGGCGGCCCCCCAGCCGCCGGCAGCGCCGACCAGAACAGGACCACAGCATGACCGAGACGTCCCCGATCATCCCGGTCGAAAAGATTCGCTCGGCTCTGAAGGGCTACCGGGTGATGGCCTGGATGACCGGCATCTGGCTGATCGCGCTGGTCTACGAGATGGTGCTCAAGTACATCGTCAAGGTGGACAACCCGCCGAACTGGATCGGCGTGGTGCACGGCTGGGTGTATTTCGTGTATCTGTTGTTCACCGCGAACCTGGCCGTCAAGGTGCGCTGGCCAATCGCCAAGACCATCGGGGTGCTGCTCGCCGGCACCGTCCCGCTGCTGGGCATCATCGTCGAGCAGGTTCAGACCCGCGAGATCAAAGAGCGGTTCAACCTCTAGCCAGTTCGCGCAGCGCCGGGACCAGTTTCGCCAGGGCCCGTCCGCGATGCGACACCGCATCCTTCTCGGCGGCGCTCAACTGCGCCGCGCTGCGCGTGTCTCCTTCGGGGATGAACACCGGGTCGTAGCCGAAACCGCCGTCGCCCAACGGTTTCCGGGCGATCACGCCGGGCCATTCGCCGCGAACGACGGTCACCTCGTCCGCACCGGGCCCGGTCACCAGCGCGCACACCGAGACGAACGCCGCGTCGCGCCGCTCGTCGGGCACATCACCCATCTGGGCCAGCACCAATGAGTAGTTGGCGACATCCTTGTCGGAGTCGCCATAGCCGCCGGACCACCGCGCCGACAGCACCCCGGGCATGCCGTTGAGTGCCGCCACGGCGATGCCGGAATCGTCGGCCAGCGCCGCAATCCCGCTCGCCGCGAAAGCATCCCGGGCTTTGGCGATCGCGTTCTCCTCAAAGGTCGCTCCGGTCTCGGGCGCCTCGGTGAACGACGGCACGTCATCGAGGGTCAGCAACTGCAGCCCGGTGATACCAGCACCGTCGAGGACCCGGTGAAGTTCGGTCAGCTTCTTGCGGTTGCGGCTGGCGATCAGCAGGCGTGTCATGCAGCTGACCCTATTGCGCCGCTCCTCCTCATCGCTTCGCTCTGCATCGTCGCCGGCGCTGACCCTATTGCTAGCTCCCGAAGCTTTTCTTCGGCGGCGGACCCTCGGGCAACTCACCGGGATACGGCAACGCCAGCGCCTCGCGCTGAGCGGCGAACAGGGTGTCGCAGGCAGCCAGCGCCGCGTCGAGCAGTTTGTCCAGCGTGGACCGTGGGAACGTGGCGCCCTCCCCGGTGCCCTGAACCTCCACCAGCGTGCCGGTGTCGGTGGCCACCACGTTCATGTCCACCTCGGCGCGGGAGTCCTCCTCGTAGGGCAGATCCACCCGCACCCGGCCGTCGACCACCCCGACGCTGACGGCGGCGATAGCGCACGACAACGGCTTGGGGTCGGTGAGCTTGCCCGCCGCGCCCAGGTAGGTGACGGCATCGGACAACGCCACGTAAGCGCCGGTGATCGCTGCGGTCCGGGTGCCGCCGTCGGCCTGCAGGACGTCGCAGTCGATGGCAATGGTGTTCTCCCCCAGTGCCGCCAGGTCGATGCAGGCCCGCAGCGAGCGGCCCACCAGTCGGCTGATCTCCTGGGTCCGCCCGCCGAGCCGGCCCTTGACCGACTCGCGGTCCGAGCGGGAATGGGTGGCCGCGGGAAGCATCGCGTACTCGGCGGTCAGCCAGCCCAGCCCGGAGCCTTTGCGCCAGCGCGGCACCCCCTCAGTGACGCTGGCCGTGCACATCACCCGAGTCTCGCCGAATTCCACCAAAACCGAACCGGCCGGCAGCGAAGTGAACCCGCGGGTGATGCGTACCGGCCGCAATTCGTCGTCGAGCCGGCCGTCCTGTCGTGAAGTCACGGGACAAACCCTAACCGCAACGCTCAGCGGCGGCGGATATCGATCACTTCGCCGGGCACCACGGCGTGCACCGGCCCGTCGAATTCGGCCTTGGCCTCGCTGATGACGTCCTCCCGCGAGGTCCACGGCGGGATATGGGTCAGCAGCAGTTCGCGCACCCCGGCCCGGGTGGCGATGCGCCCAGCCTCGGTGCCGGACAGGTGCAGGTGCTTCGGGTGCTCCGGCGAATCGGTCCAGGACGCTTCGCACAGGAAAACATCAGCCCTGCTGGCTAATTGGACCAGCGACTCACACACTCCGGTGTCGCCGCTGTAGACCAGTGTGGCACCGGAGGGATCGGTGACCCGCAGCCCGTAGGACTCGGTGGGGTGCGAGACCAGCCGGGGCAGCACACTCAGCGCGCCGATCTGAACCGCCTCGCCGTCGGCCCACTCCTGTACCTCGAAGATGTCGGTGAAGTCGTCGAGGTCGCCGCCCAGCGGAGACGACGCCGCCGCGAGCCGGGACCAGGTGTCGCTGGGGCCGATCAGTATTCCGCGTTCGGGGGCGGGCGTCGGGTGGTAGCGCCGCCAGACGAACAGGCCCGGCAGGTCTAAGCAGTGGTCGGCATGCAGGTGCGAGAGCAGCACGTGCACCTGGTTGGGGTCGGCGTGACGCTGCAGCGCACCGAGCACTCCCCCACCGAAGTCGATGGCCAGCGGCGGGGTATCCGGTGCGCTGAGCAGGTAGCCCGACGCCGGCGAATCCGGGCCCACGACACTGCCGGAGCAGCCGAGGACGGTGATTCGCACCCATCCAGCTTGCCACGTTACTGGTGGGAAAACTGGTACTTCCCTGCTGTTAGTGCGGTGCTTAATGCGGTGTTCGGCTGGGCGCGTGCACGCCGGTGATCACCGGTCCCAGGAAGCGGGCGGCCAACGCGGTGAACGACTCCGGGTCTCCGGTAGCCTCGAAGACGCGTGACGCCGCGGCGGCGCCGGGGCTGTCCTGATGTGGGCGCAGCAGGTCGGCTTCGGTGAGTACCCGCACCACGTCCTTGGCGGTCTCCTCGGCACTGGAGACCAGGGTGACCGAATCCCCCATCACCAGCTGGATCACGCCGGACAGCAACGGGTAGTGCGTGCAACCGAGCACCAGGGTGTCGACTTCGGCACGCTGCAGCGGCTCCAGGTAGCCCTCGACCAGACCGAGCACCTGCCGGCCGGTGGTGACGCCCCGCTCGACGAAATCGACGAACCGCGGGCAGGCCACCGCCGTCACCGCAACGCTCGGAGCGGCGGCGAAGGCGTCCTGGTAGGCCCCCGAGGCGATGGTGGCGGCGGTCCCGATCACCCCGATGCGGCCCGACCGGGTGGTGGACACCGCGCGGCGCACCGCGGGCAAGATCACCTCGACCACTGGGACGTCGTAACGCTCCCGGGCGTCCCGAAGGCAGGCCGCGGAGGCGGTATTGCAGGCGATCACCAGCGCCTTGACGCCGCGAGCCACCAGGTCGTCGCCGATCGCCAGGGCATGGGCACGAACCTCGGAAATGCTCAGCGGCCCGTACGGACCGTTGGCGGTGTCGCCGACGTAGACGACGTCCTCGTCGGGCAGTTGGTCGATGATCGAGCGGGCGACGGTCAGTCCGCCGACCCCGGAGTCGAAGATGCCGATCGGCGCGTACCGGTCGCTCATCCGAGCGGCCCCGGCGGCGTGGCCGCCCCGCGCCGACGACGCGCTTCCCGTTCAGGTTTGGACAGCCAGTACGCGGCCAGCACGCCGGCGACGGCGCCGCTGAGGTGGCCCTGCCAGGACACCCCGCCGCAGCCGCTGAGCGCCGGGACCGCCCCCCACAGGATGCCGCCGTAGATGAACAGCACCGCGAGGCTGATGAGGATCTGCCAGACGTGGCGGGTCAGCCAGCCGAACACCAGCAGGAACCCCAGCCAGCCGAAGATCAGCCCGGAGGCGCCGACGTGGTTGGTGCCCAGCGGACAGCGGTCGATGTTGCCGAGCAGCCAGGTGCCCAGCCCGCCGAGGATCCAGATGATCGCCGTGGCCCAGACGAACCGCGACATGCCCGCGAGTGTCACCAGGAAACCGAGCACCAGGGCGGGCACCGTGTTGGCGACCAGATGTCCCCAGTCGGCGTGCAGCAGCGGAGCGAACAGGATGCCCTTGAGCCCGTCGGTTTCCAGTGGCCGGATTCCGTTGCGGTCCAGCGAATGCCCGGTCAGCAGGTCGACGAGCTCGATCAGGTAGAGCAGCGCGACGAAAGTCAGGATGGTGGCGCCGCCGACCTTCCATCCCGGCCACTTCTCGTCCCGCGTCGGAGGAGGCTGACCTGCCTGACCTGCTAAGCCCATAGCACCTCAGGCTACCGGCCAGCGCGGCCGGGCAGGTGCTACGCCGGCTCGCCGCCGACCAGCACGTCGCGGTAGGTGGGGATGCCGGCCACCGGCTCGGCGGCCAGGACTCCGGTCAGCACCGCGCGGGCCAGGCAGTCGGCGGCCGCGATACCGACCGCGGTGGTGAGCGCGGTCTCGGGCGACATTGCCGCCGGGGTGTCGTCGGAGGGCGGGACCTGCACCGCACCGGTGGCGAGTGCGAACACCGTGTCGCCGTCGAGGGGGGTGTGCACCGGCTGGATGGTGCGCGCCAGGCCGTCCTGCGCCGCGATCGCCACTCGGTGGCACGCGGCTTTGCTCAGCGCTGCGTCGGTGGCGATCACCGCGATGGTCGTGTTCAGCGGGCTGGACTCGCGGTGCCGGGCCGCATAGGCGGCGATCCGGTCGGCCGTCGGCGCGCTCAGTCCCAATTCGGCGGCCGCCTCAGCCATCCAGGGCAGCCCCGTGGCGGTGTCGGCCACCTCACCGGCGCAGTTGACCACCACGATCGCCCCGACTGTCACACCGTTGTCCAGGACGGTCGAGGCGGTGCCCACCCCGCCCTTGAGCACTCCGGCCCGCGCCCCCACGCCCGCCCCGACCGGCAGGTCGAAGATCACTGCGGCCGGCACGATCGGCACCGTGCCGCCGGTCATCGCCACCCCGCGGCACTGCTCCGCCAGCCAGGTCATCACCCCGTCGGCCGCCGCCAGGCCGTAGGCACTGCCGCCGGTAAGCACCACGGCATCGACGTAGCGGACGGTGTTGGACGGGTGCAGCACTTCGGTCTCCCGGCTGCCCGGGGCGCCGCCGCGGACGTCCACCGACCCGACGGTTCCGGGCGGCGCCAGCACAACCGTTGTGCCGCAGGCCCATCCGCTGCCGGGCTGATCGGCCGAGCCCACGGTGGCATCGGAGTCACACCGATGGTGGTGGCCGACGAGGATGCCGGCGACGTCGGTGATCGACCCGAATCCCGAAGTCACCGGATGGGCTTGCCCATCAACCCCAGCACCAGGAATTCCTGCAGCACCGTCAGCCACTGGTAGACGTCCAGATGGGCGGCCATCGGATGACCGGACGGCAGCTGGTCCGGCAACTCCGGACCCACACCCAGAATGGTGCCCAGCGCCAGCCGGATGTCGTTGATCGCGCTGATCCAGGCCTGCGCATCGTCCGCAGTCAGCTCCACCGGGCCGCCGCCAGCCGGCAGGGTTTCGACCAGCCGTTGGGCGGCAGCGATTTTCGCGTCGATGATCTGCGGCTCGTGCAGACTGCGCAGCGCGGCGTTGGAAGCGGCGTCGTCGTTGCCCTGATCCTTGAGGAAATCGGGCAACAGGCGGCTCATGGTGCCGTCCTTGGGCGGGGCGGAGTTGCCGGTTCGGATACCGGTGAGCTGCTCCAGCGGGTCCGACGGTGCAGCCGATTGGCGGTCGTCGAGCATCTCCTGCACCGACGTCGCCATGTTGGTCAGCAGCGTCACCTCATGCGGCTCCAGTGCTGAGACGAACCGAGGACCATCGACGGTGTCTACCCGCTTCCACCTGCGCACGGGGCGGCTCAGCGGTCCTGCTGCATGGTGGCCCACAACCCGGCGGCGTGCAGTTTGGTCACGTCCACCTCCATGGCCTCCCGACTGCCGGCCGATACCACCGCCTTGCCCTCATTGTGGACCTGCAGCATGAGCTTGGTGGCGTGCGGTTCGCTGTAGCCGAAGAGTTTCTGCAGCACGTAGGTCACATAATTCATCAAGTTCACTGGATCGTCCCAGACGAGCGTCACCCACGGAGCATCCGTGGCCTCAAGTTCGTCGGTCTCCAAAACACTGCTGGTCCCCGGCCGAGTCGGTGCTGATGACGCGCCCATGCGAACAGGATAGCGAGCGCTGGCAAAATCCACCGGCCCTCGCCAAACCCTCTACGGTTGCCCTGTGACTGCGGCTTCCCGGACAGCCCTGCTGACCGACAAGTACGAGCTGACCATGGTCTCGGCGGCCTTGCGGGACGGCACCGCCGACCGGCCGACCACCTTCGAGGTCTTCGCCCGGCGGCTACCGGACGGCCGGCGCTACGGCGTGCTCGCCGGAACCGGACGCCTGCTGGAGGCACTGGCCGACTTCACCTTCGACGACGCCGCCCTGGAGACACTGGCCGATTTCCTGGACCCTGCCACCCAGGAATACCTGCAGAACTTCCGGTTCCGCGGCGACATCGACGGCTACTCCGAGGGCGAGCTGTACTTCCCCGGCTCACCGGTGCTCTCGGTCACCGGCACCTTCGCCGAGTGCTGCGTGCTGGAGACGCTGGTGCTGTCGATCTTCAACTACGACACCGCGGTCGCCTCGGCCGCCGCCCGCATGGTCAGCGCCGCCGCCGGGCGACCTCTCATCGAGATGGGATCGCGACGTACCCACGAGCAGGCCGCGGTCGCCGCGGCGAGGTCGGCCTACCTCGCGGGCTTCACCGGAACCTCCAACTTGGCGGCCCACCACCGCTATGGCATCCCGGCGCTGGGCACCTCCGCGCACGCCTTCACCATGCTCCACACCACCGCCGAAGGCGGCCCGGACGACTGGGAACAGGCGGCGTTCCGGGCGCAGGTCGCCGCACTCGGTGTCGGCACCACCCTGCTGGTCGACACCTACGACGTGCGCTGCGGCGTGGCCAACGCGATCGCCGCGGCCGGCACCGGTTTGGCCGCGGTCCGTATCGATTCCGGTGACCTCGGGGTGCTGGCCCGCCAGGTCCGCGACCAGCTCGACGGCCTCGGCGCGGTGAACACCCGGATCGTGGTGTCCGGGGACCTCGACGAGTACGCCATCGCGGCGTTGCGCGCCGATCCGGTCGACACCTACGGGGTGGGTACCTCGGTGGTCACCGGTTCTGGAGCGCCGACCGCGAGCATGGTCTACAAGTTGGTCGAGGTCGACGGCATCCCGGTGCAGAAACGCAGCAGCCGCAAAGAGTCCCACGGCGGCCGGAAGGCGGCGCTACGGCTGACCCGGCCCTCCGGGGTCATCACCGAGGAGGTGGTGCACCCCTTCGGCGCCGCGCCGCCGACCGACGAACCGGCCCGCGTGCTGACCACGCCGCTGGTGCGCAACGGCGAGGTGCTGGCTGGGCCCGATCTCTCCGCCGCTCGGGATCTAGTCGCCGCCGGGCTGCACAGTCTGCCCTGGGAGGGGCTCGCGTTGTCCAGCGGAAAGCCGGCGATCCCCACCCGCCAGGGGTGCGGCTAGCCCCCGGCGCCGAGACTGCGCACAGATCGCGTTGAGGGCCGCAATAACGATCTGTGCGCAGTCCCGATGAGCATCCTCGGGTTACCTTGGCTGATGTGATGGCTGCTGTGACTCCCCCGGTGGCTGACCTGCTGGCCCGCGCCGTTGCGGCGCTGGGCGGCGCGCAGCGCCCCGGGCAAGTGCAGATGGCCGAGGCCGTCGCGCACGCCTTCGAAAGCGGTGAGCACCTGGCGGTGCAGGCCGGCACCGGCACCGGCAAGTCGCTGGCCTACCTCGTGCCGGCGATCGCCCGAGCGGTGGACGACGAGACGCCGGTGGTGGTCTCCACGGCGACCATCGCCCTACAGCGCCAACTCGTCGACCGCGATCTGCCGCGGCTGGCCGAGGCGCTGGCGCCGGAACTGTCCCGCAAACCCACCTTCGCGCTGCTCAAGGGCAGACGAAACTACCTGTGTCTGAACAAGATCAACTCAGGCCCCCGCGACGACGAGCCGCCCCAGGAGGAACTCTTCAGCGCCGATTCCCGGGTCGCTGCGCTCCTGCCCTCCGGTGCGGCGGCAGTGAGCGCGATGGGCCGCGACATCCAGCGCCTCACCCAGTGGGCGTCGGACACCGAGACCGGTGACCGCGACGAACTGCGCCCCGGGGTACCGGAGCGGTCCTGGTCCCAGGTCAGCGTCTCGGCGCGGGAGTGCCTCGGGGCCACCCGCTGCCCGTACGGCACGGACTGCTTCGCCGAGAAGGCCCGGGCGCAGGCCGGCCTGTCCGACGTCGTGGTCACCAACCACGCTCTGCTGGCCATCGACGCCATCGCCGACGCCGACGTGCTGCCAGAGCACGACTTCCTGGTGATCGACGAGGCGCACGAACTCGTCGACCGGGTCACCGGGGTGGCGACGGGTGAACTCACCCCCGGGCCGTTGGGGGTGACGCTGCGCCGGGTGGGCGGCCTCGTCGGCCCCGAACTCATCACCCGACTGGAGGCCGCCGTCGCCACCTTCTCCTCGGCCATCCACGACGCCGAACCGGGCCGGGTCGACGTCCTCGACGCCGAACTGGGCACCTACCTGACCGCCCTGCGCGACGCCGCGGCAGCGGCACGCGCCGCCATCGACCCCAAGCCCGCCGACCCCGCGGCCGCGGCCGCCCGCAGCGAGGCCGTCGCCGCACTGACCGACATCGCCGACACCTCCGGACGGATCCTGGACTCCTACGCCGCGGCCATCCCGGACCGCACCGACGTGGTGTGGCTGGACAAAGAGGAACAGCGAACCGGCGCCACCATCCCGGTGCTTCGGGTGGCGCCGCTGTCGGTGGCCGGCCTGCTGGCCGAGCGGATCTTCGGCACCGCCACCACCGTGCTGACCTCTGCGACGCTGACCATCGGCGGCTCCTTCGACGCGATGGCGCAATCGTGGGGGCTCACCCCGGACACCGGGTGGCGCGGACTGGACGTCGGCTCGCCGTTCGAGCACGCCAAGTCCGGAATCCTTTACCTCGCAGCGCATCTGCCGCCGCCGGGGCGCGACGGGGCCGGTTCCGCGGCGCAACTCGACGAGATCGCCGCGCTCGTCGAGGCCTGCGACGGCCGCACGCTGGGGTTGTTCTCCTCGATGCGGGCCGCCCGGACGGCGGCCGAGGCCATGCGGGAGCGACTGGACACCCCGGTGCTCTGTCAGGGCGACGATGGCACCGCCGCGTTGGTGGAACAGTTCGCCGCCGAACCGCGCACCTCGTTGTTCGGCACCCTGTCGCTGTGGCAGGGCGTCGACGTCCCCGGCCCGTCGTGCTCGCTGGTGATCATCGACCGCATCCCGTTCCCCCGCCCCGACGACCCGCTGCTGACCGCGCGGCAGCGGGCCGTGGCCGCCCGCGGTGGCAACGGATTCATGGCGGTGGCCGCCAGCCACGCCGCGCTCCTGCTGGCCCAGGGCGCGGGTCGGCTGCTGCGCAGGTCGGACGACCGCGGGGTGGTCGCGGTGCTGGATTCCCGGATGTCCACCGCCCGGTACGGCGGTTACCTGCGCGCATCGCTGCCGCCGTTCTGGACCACCACCGACCCGCTCGTGGTCAGGGATGCTCTGCGGCGGCTGCGTACGCCGCCACCGGACTGAACAGCCCAATTGTCGCGAGCGAACTATTGTGGTCGCCATGGGAGTGCTGGCACGACTGATCGCCGCGGTGAGCACGGCGGCGGTGCTGGCGGGCTGCGGTACCGCGATCACCGGCAAAGCGGTGTCGGTCTACGAGGATCCGTTCAAGGTCGGCGGCTTGGAGTCCGTGGACGGCCCCACCGGGCTGCGCCCCGATGCCAAGCCTGAGGCCCGTCAGGTCACCGGCACCGACGGCGGTCAGGTCGACAAACTCGCCGGCCAGTCGATCAGCGACTTGGAGGAGTACTGGAAGTTCGCCTACCCGGACACCTTCGAAGGCGAACTGGAGCCGGTCAAGGAGGTGTTCTCCTGGGACTCCGACGCCTACGACGGCACCTTCTGCGACGACACCACCGAGGGTCTGGTCAACGCCGGCTTCTGCGAGGTAGACGGCACCATCGGCTGGGACCGCACGGTGCTGATGCCGTCGTTGCGAAAAGCCTACGGCGACATGGCGATCACCATGGTGCTGGCTCATGAGTACGGCCACGCCATCCAGAAAATGGCCACGCTCAACCCCAGGGGAGTGCCCACGCTGGTGGCCGAGCAGCAGGCGGACTGTTTCGCCGGCGCCTACCTCCGCTGGGTGGCTGAGGGCAAGTCGCCGCGGTTCACGCTGAGTACCGGCGAGGGACTGAACAACTTACTCGCGGCAATGATCTCGTTCCGCGACCCGCTGCTGGACGGCGGCGACCAGGGCTACGACGTCGGCGACGAACACGGCTCGGCCTTCGAGCGGATCTCGGCGTTCCAATTCGGGTTCACCGACGGGCCGGCCGCCTGTACGGGTATCACCCTCAAAGAGATCAACCAGCGCCGCGGCGAGTTGCCGGTGCAACTGCCCGCGGATCAGACCGGAGAACTGCCGGTGACCGAGCAGTCGGTCAAGGCGGTGGTGGATGCACTGAACATCCTGTTCACACCGAAGAACCCGCCGAAGCTGACCTTCGACATCGCCTCGGCATCGTCATGCGCCGACGCCCGGCCCAGCCCGCCGGTGTCGTACTGCCCGGCCACCAACACCATCGCCACGGACCTCGGCGCGCTACAGGCCCTCGGCACGTCCACCGAGGGATATGACGGGCCGGCCCTCCAGGGCGATAACACCGCCTACTCGTTGGTGGTGTCCCGCTTCATGCTCGCCCTGCAGCACGAACGCGGCGTCTCCTTGGACACCGCGGACGCCGGACTGCGGACCGCGTGCCTGACCGGGGTGGCCACCACCAAGCTGTCGCAGACCATCACCACTCCCGACGGTGACACGGTGGCGCTGACAGCGGGCGACATCGACGAAGCCATCTCGGGTCTGCTCACCAACGGTCTGGCCGCCGGGGACGTCAACGGCGAATCAGTGCCCGCGGGGTTCTCCCGCATCGACGCCTTCCGGGTCGGTGTACTCGGCGACCAGGACCGCTGCTTCAAGCGCTTCCAGTAGACGACCAGGAGTCGCGCGCCGGCCTCAGACCCTTTTGGTGACGCCGTACCAGGACAGGATGGCGTCGCCGTCGGCGTTGGACTTGGCCAGCACGGCGAACGAGCGGATGAACGACTCACCCACACAGCCATCGATCTTGATGCGCAGCTTGTTGATCGACACCCACGGGGCGTTGCTCTCGTACTGCTTCTTGGTCACCGCGACGGTGTTGATGATGCCCGGCTTGAGACCGACGGTGATGCCGCCGCCGATGTTGGCGCCGATACCGGGAAGCAGGCCCTCGATCGGCAGGCTGGTGAAGTCCAGGCCGATGAGGCCGATAGAGGGATTGATACCGGCAGTGCCGGTCATCGAGACGCCGTTGGCCGTGCTCATGTCGATGCCGCAGCCGATCTGGTAACCGACCTCGAAGATGCCTTTGGCGGTCTGGTCACCACCGCCGTCCAGCGCGCCATTGAACACTCCACTAACTTCATACTCCCGCGTCGAGATCGCGGTGGTCAGCGGAGCGATCGGCGCCTGCATTTCGTCCTTGGCCGAAACCTGCATCGTCCAGCCGTCCGGCGACGTCGTGGTCACCGGCGGGCTCGACTCCACCTTCGCCGAATTCACCGGGGGCGCGGCCGCAGGTCCGCGAGCCGGAATGGCACCGGCGGCGGCTCCGGGGGCCGCTCCGGTGGCCGAAATGGGCACTATCTCGGGAGCCGGCCCCGGAGCGCCTTCCGCGCCGGCCACCGGTGCGGGACCGCCTGGAGCAATGGCATCGGGATCGGCCGCTGCCGGGGCCGCCGTCATCAGCATCGCCCCTACAACGGCAACTGTGGCGAAGCATGCCGAGTCACGCATGGCTCTACCGAGCACAGTTCATTACCTCCAAAGTGCTTCCCCGGCAAACTACAGGTGGACCTCAACGGGGGTCGCCGAGTCCGCTAGATCAATGTCGCCGGCAAGCTTGACCAAGCCGAATTCAGCGTCCTCGGCCAGCAGTCGGTGGCGTGGCAGCACTCGCACCGTATAGCCCATGGAGCCGGCCTGCGGCAGCGGGGTAGTCGCCGAGAAAGTTGCCGTCTCCCCTTCGCCGCCGCCGATGTGGATCATGTCGATGTAGCGCGGGTCGCTCAGGGTGTCACCGGAATCGACGCGTCCGAGTACAGCCTGAACCGCCACGTCGTCCGGACGCAGGCCGGGCAGGACGACGGTAGCCGTCAGGGTCATCTCCGACCCCAGCACCGGGGTGTCCGGCAAACCGGTGCTGTCGACGTCGGTGATCCGCACCTGCGGCCATGCGTCAGTGACGCGTTGCCGGTAGGCGGCCAGCTCGCGGGCCTGCCCGAACGGCAGCCCGTCGATGGACTCGACGGTCCGGCGCAGCGAGGCGGCCGCCGGGGCGTAGTACTGCTCGGTGTAATCCCGCACCATCCGCGAGGCCAGCACCTTGGGCCCCAGCGACACCAGGGTGTGCCGCACCATCTCGACCCAACGGCCCGGCACCCCGTTGTCGTCGCGGTCGTAGAACTTCGGCGCCACCGATTTCTGCAGCAGGTCATAGAGCGCCCTGGCCTCTAGGTCGTCCCGGCGCTCCTCGCTGAGCACCTCGGCGCTCGGGATCTCCCAGCCGTTCTCCCCGTCGAACCACTCGTCCCACCAGCCGTCGCGGATGGACAGGTTCAGCCCGCCGTTCAGCGCGCTCTTCATCCCGGAGGTCCCGCACGCCTCCAGTGGGCGCAGCGGGTTGTTCAGCCAGACATCGCAACCCCAGTAGAGCAACCGGGCCATGGAGATGTCGTAGTCGGGCAGGAAGACGATCCGGTGCCGCAGATCGGGCCGGTCGGCGAAGCGGACCACCTGCTGGATGAGCGCCTTTCCGGCGTCGTCGGCGGGATGGGACTTGCCGGCCACAATCAGCTGAATGGGCCGTTGTTCGTCGAGCAGCAGAGCTTCCAGACGGTCCGGGTCGCGCAGCATCAACGTCAGCCGCTTGTAGGTGGGTACCCGCCGGGCGAACCCGATGGTCAACACGCCGGGATCGAAAGCGGTTGCCACCCAGTCCAGTTCGGCTTCGATGGCGCCGCGCTCGAGGCAGGATTTGCGGATCCGCCGGCGGACGTCCTCGACCAGCTTGGCACGCAGCTGACAGCGGATTCCCCAGATGTGGCCGGTGTCGACCTGCTGCAGGCGCTGCCACTCCGAGGCATCCTGCAAGGCTTCCGCCGAACCGGCCAGCTCGGCGGCCAGCGCGAGCCACTCCGGGGCCGCCCAGGTAGGTCCGTGCACCCCGTTGGTGATCGAACCGATCGGCACCTCGGCGGCGTCGAAACCGGGCCACAGCTCGGCGAACATCTCCCGGCTCACCCGGCCGTGCAACTGCGATACGCCGTTGGACCGCTGCCCCAGCCGCAGCCCCATGTGAGCCATGTTGAACTTCGACGGATCCGATTCTGCGCCGAAACCGAGCACCCGCCGCAGCGGCACACCGGGCACCAGGCCGTAGTGGCCCTCGTCGCCGAAGTACCGCTCGACCATCTCCACCGGGAACCGGTCGATGCCGGCCGGCACCGGAGTGTGGGTGGTGAACACCGTGGAGGCCCGCACCACCGCCAGCGCGGTGTCGAAGTCGAGGTGGTCGGCGACCATGAATTCGCGGATGCGCTCCAGACCCAGGAAACCCGCGTGGCCCTCGTTCATATGAAAGACGTCCGGTGCTGGGTGCCCCTCGATGGCACAGAACGCGCGGATGGCCCGCACCCCGCCGATCCCGGCCAGCAGTTCCTGCTTGATCCGGTGCTCCTGGTCGCCGCCGTACAGCCGGTCGGTGACGTGACGCAGGTCGTGATCGTTCTCCGGGATGTCGGCATCCAGAAGTAGCAGCGGGATCCGGCCCACCTGGGCGATCCACACCCGCGCGCGCAGCACCCGCGACTCGGGCATGGCCAGCTCGATGAGCACCGGCTCGCCACTGGGGTGGGTCAGCAGCCGCAACGGCAGACCCTGCGGGTCCAGCGCCGGGTAGTTCTCGTGCTGCCAGCCGTCCGCGGTCAGCGACTGGCGGAAGTACCCCGACCGGTAGTTCAGGCCGACGCCGATCAGCGGCAGACCGAGGTCGGAGGCCGCCTTGAGGTGATCGCCGGCGAGGATGCCCAGGCCGCCGGAGTAGATCGGCAGCACCTCGGCGACGCCGAACTCCATCGAGAAGTAGCCGATGCCGTTGGGGAGGACAGAGCCGTTGTGCGACTGCAGCTCCTGGTACCACCGCGGCTGGGTGAGGTACTGATCGAGGTCGGCGGCGAGGAAGTCCAAACGCTCGGTGAAGGCGTGGTCTTCGGCGAGCTCGTCGAGCCGCGCCGTGCTGACCTCGCCGAGCATCGCCACCGGATCGCGGCCGATCCGCGCCCACGCCTGCGGGTCGATGCCGGCGAACAGTTCCTGGACCCCGACATCCCACGACCATCGGAGGTTGGTCGCCAGCCGACCGAGTGCGGCGATGCGGTCGGGGAGGTGAGCGCGAACGGTGAACCTGCGGAGAGCCTTCACCGATATGACCTTACTGAGGTTTGGGTTCGCTTGCCGTCGGTGCCCGTTACGGTGTGAACCGACGGTGCTGCGGTTAACCGTGGGTGTCGGAAGCGTGTCGGGCTGCAACGGAAATGAGGTACTCGGGTGCCGGGTCGTATCGAAGTCGACGACATCGCTCCCGTGGTATCCGGTGGGGTTTATCCGGCGAAAGCGGTCGTCGGCGAGGTCGTGCCGGTGTCGGCGACGGTCTGGCGGGAGGGCCACGAGGCGGTGGCCGCCACCCTGGTGGTGCGCCACCTGGGAACGTCCTACCCCGTCGGTCACGGCGGCAAAGTCGCGACCAGCCCTACCGCGCAGGAAACGTCCCGGGTGAAACCCACGAAGTACCGGATGACACCGGGGGTCACGCCGGATATGTTCCACGGCCAGTTCTGCCCCGACCAAGTCGGGCTGTGGGTCTTCCGGGTCGACGGCTGGGGTGATCCGATCACCAGCTGGCGCCATGCCGTGGTCGCCAAGCTCGACGCCGGCCAGGGCGAGGAGGACCTGCACAACGACCTGCTGGTGGGCGCGGACCTGTTGGAGCGAGCCGCGACCGGGATGCCACGCGATGACCGGGCACCTCTGTTGCAAGCCGCCGCGGAGTTGCGCCGGCCCGGTGACCCGCTGTCCCGCGCCGCTCACGCGCTGTCCCATCACGTGACCGACCTGCTGGACCGCTACCCCCTGCGTGATCTGGTCACCCGCGGTCGCCCCTACGGCGTCTGGGTAGACCGGCCGGTGGCCCGGTGCAGCTCCTGGTATGAATTCTTCCCCCGCTCCACCGGCGGCTGGGACGCCGACGGCAACCCGGTGCATGGCACCTTCGCCACGGCCACCGCCGCCCTGCCCCGCATCGCGGCCATGGGGTTCGACGTGGTGTACCTGCCGCCGATCCACCCGATCGGCCACGTGCACCGCAAGGGCCGCAACAACGCGGTGACCGCCGATGACGGCGACGTCGGATCACCGTGGGCCATCGGCAGCACCGAGGGCGGGCACGACGCGGTGCATCCGGACCTCGGCACGATCGAGGACTTCGACTCCTTCGTCGCCGCCGCCCGTGGCCACGGTCTCGAGGTGGCGTTGGACCTGGCTCTGCAGTGCGCACCGGATCATCCCTGGGCGCGGGCGCACCGGCACTGGTTCACCGAACTGCCCGACGGCACCATCGCCTACGCGGAGAACCCGCCGAAGAAGTACCAGGACATCTACCCACTGAACTTCGACAACGACCCGGACGGCCTCTACCACGAGGTGCTACGGGTAGTCCGGCACTGGATCGACCACGGTGTCAAGATTTTCCGGGTTGACAACCCGCACACCAAGCCGCCCGACTTCTGGGCCTGGCTGATCGGCGAGGTCAAGAGCACCGACCCCGACGTGCTCTTCCTGGCCGAAGCGTTCACCAGGCCGGCCCGGATGTACGGCCTGGCCAAACTGGGCTTCACGCAGTCGTACTCGTACTTCACTTGGCGCACCGCGAAATGGGAGCTTGAGGAGTTCGGCCGCCAGATCGCCGAGCACGCCGACTATGCGCGTCCGAACCTGTTCGTCAACACCCCCGACATCCTGCACGAGAGCCTGCAGAACGGCGGTCCCGGCATGTTCGCCATCCGCGCCGTACTGGCCGCCACGATGGGCGCCGCTTGGGGGGTGTACTCCGGTTACGAGTTGTTCGAGCACGTCGCGGTGAAGCCGGGCAGTGAGGAATACCTGGACTCGGAGAAGTACGAACTGCGGCCCCGCGACTTCGCCCTGGCACTGGCGCAGGGCCGTTCGCTGGAGCCGTTCCTGACCCGCCTCAACGAAATCCGCCGGATCCACCCGGCCCTGTGCCAGCAGCGCACCATCCGGTTCCATCAGGTCTCCAACGACGCCCTGCTGGCCTACAGCAAGCACGACCCGGTGAGCGGAGACTGTGTCCTGACGGTCGTGACGTTGAACCCGTTCGGCGCCGAGGACGGCACGCTGTGGCTCGACATGGCCGCGCTGGGTATGCAGCCGTACGACCGCTTCTGGGTGCGCGATGAGATCACCGGGGAGGAATACCAGTGGGGCCAGTCCAACTATGTGCGCCTGGAGCCGGTCAAGGCGGTGGCGCACGTGTTGAATATGCCGGTCATCCCGCAGGACCAGCGGGCCGCTTTGCTGCGCCGGGAATGAAGGCGGGAGTGAGCAAATGACACGAACCCCTGACCGCGAGGGCGCGGCGGCCAGCCCCCAACTGGCGCCTGCTCCGGCGGATCTGGCCCGGTTGGTCGGCGGGGTGCACCACGACCCGCACAGCATTCTCGGGGCGCATGAGTACCCAGCGCCAACCGGTCCCGGGCACACCGTCATCCGCACACTGCGACCGCACGCCGTCGAGGTGGCCGCCCTGGTGGGCGGCACCCGGTATCCGATGACCCATATCGACTCGGGGTTGTTCGCGGTGGCGCTGCCGTTCACCGACCTGGCCGACTACCGGCTGGAGGTCAGCTACCCGGGTGCCGACGGCAGCCCGCACGTGATCACCGTCGCCGACGGCTACCGGTTCCTGCCGACACTGGGCGAGGTGGACCTGCATCTGTTCGCCGAGGGCCGCCATGAACGGCTCTGGGAGATCCTCGGCGCGCAGCCCCGCTCGTTCACCACCCCGGACGGGGTGGTGGACGGGGTGTCCTTCGCGGTGTGGGCGCCGAACGCCAAGGGCGTCAACCTGATCGGCGAGTTCAACGGCTGGGTCGGCAACGACGCACCGATGCGGGTGCTGGGCTCCTCGGGGGTCTGGGAGCTGTTCTGGCCGGGGTTCTCCGCCGACGGCCTCTACAAGTTCCGGGTGCACGGAGTGGACGGGGCGGTCACCGACCGGGCCGACCCGATGGCCTTCGCCACCGAGGTTCCACCGCTGACGGCTTCGCGGGTGTTCGTCTCCGACTACACCTGGGACGACGACCAATGGATGGCCGCCCGGGCGGACGCCAACCCGGTGTTCGAGCCGATGAGCACCTACGAGGTCCACCTCGGTTCCTGGCGGCCCGGCCTGAGCTACCGCGAACTGGCGCAGCAGCTCACCGAATACGTTGTGGCCCAGGGGTTCACACATGTGGAGCTGCTGCCGGTCGCCGAGCACCCGTTCGGTGGGTCCTGGGGTTACCAAGTCACCTCGTACTACGCGCCGACGTCGCGGTTCGGCACACCCGACGACTTTAGGTACCTGGTGGACCGGCTGCATGCCGCCGGGATCGGCGTGATCGTGGACTGGGTGCCCGCCCACTTCCCGAAAGACGCCTGGGCGCTGGGCCGCTTCGACGGGACCGCACTGTATGAACACTCCGATCCGCGCCGTGGTGAGCAGCTGGACTGGGGCACCTACGTCTTCGACTTCGGCCGGCCTGAGGTGCGCAACTTCCTGGTGGCCAACGCCTTGTACTGGCTCACCGAGTTCCACATCGACGGCCTGCGGGTTGATGCGGTGGCATCCATGCTGTACCTGGACTATTCGCGCCCGGCCGGCGGCTGGACCACCAACGCCTACGGCGGGCGCGAGAACCTCGAAGCGGTGCAGTTTCTGCAGGAGATGAACGCCACGGTGCACAAAAGCGCGCCGGGCGTCGTCACCATCGCCGAGGAGTCCACCTCCTGGCCTGGCGTCACCCGTGCGACAAATCTTGGCGGCCTTGGCTTTTCGATGAAGTGGAACATGGGTTGGATGCACGACACCCTGGACTACATCAGCCGCGATCCGATCTACCGCAGCTATCACCACCACGAGATGACGTTCTCCATGCTGTACGCCTACAGCGAGAACTACGTGCTGCCGATCAGTCACGACGAAGTGGTGCACGGCAAGGGCACGCTGTGGGGACGGCTGCCCGGCAACGACCACGTCAAGGCCGCCGGCCTGCGCAGCCTGCTGGCCTACCAGTGGGCGCACCCCGGCAAGAAGCTGCTGTTCATGGGTCAGGATTTCGGGCAGCGCGCCGAATGGTCGGAGGAGCGCGGGCTGGACTGGTTCCAGCTGGCCGAGAACGGCTTCTCCGGCGGCATCCAGCGGTTCATGGCCGACGTGAACGAGCTCTACCGCAGTCGCCCCGCGCTGTGGAGCCTGGACACCCGGCCGGAAGGTTACTCCTGGATCGACGCCAACGACTCGGCCAGCAATGTGCTGAGCTTCCTGCGTTTCGGTGCCGACGGTTCAATGCTGGCGTGTGTGTTCAACTTCGCCGGCAACGAGCACAGCCGCTACCGGTTGGGACTGCCGAAGTCCGGCAACTGGCGTGAGGTGCTCAACAGCGACGCGGCGGTCTACAACGGGTCGGGCATCGGGAATATGGGGGCTGTCGAAGCCACCGACGAGCCGTGGCACGGACGGCCGGCGTCGGCACAGCTGGTGTTGCCGCCGACCTCGGCGATCTGGCTGGAGCCCGCCTAGTACAGAGCGTTGGCGAGGTTGCGTCGCCCGGCGATGACGTCCGGGTCGGCGGGGTCGAACAACTCGAACAGTTCGACCAGCCGCGTCCGTACCCGGGTGCGGTCGTCCCCGGAAGTGCGCTTCAACAGCGCGGTCAGCCGGCCGAATGCCCCGGGCACGTCCTGGGTGAGCACCTGGACGTCGGCGGCCGCGAAGGCCGCGTCGATGTCGTCAGGCGCGGCATCGGCGTCCGCGACCGCGGTCGGCGGATGGGCGGCTGAGCGCTGGAGGAACACGATCTGGCGCAGCGCGCCCTGGGCCTCGGCGTGCCCGGGATCGGCATCGAGGATGGCCTGATAGGCCGCCGCGGCACCGACGAAGTCGCCGGTGTCCAGCTTCTCCCTGGCGTCCGCGAGGGCCGGGTCCACCGGCGCCTGGTCCTCGTTGCCGCCGCGTTGTCCCGCGGTCGCCGACAGCAGCGAGTCAATCCAGCGACGCAACTGTTCGGGCGGTTGGGGACCCTCGAAGCTGGCCAGCGGCTGGCCGCCGGCCAGTGCCACCACGGTGGGCACCGCCTCGACGCCGAAGATGGCGCCCACCCGGGGTGAGGAATCGACGTTGACCGTCGCCAGGGACCATTTTCCGGCGTCGGCGCCGGCCAGCGCGTCGAGAGCGTCGAGCAACTTCACGCAGGCTTGGCTGCGCGGGGACCACAGCAGCACCACCACCGGCACTTCGCTGGAGCGGACCAGCACCTCGGCTTCGAAGTTGACCTCGGTGATCTCCACTGCGCGACGGCTGGGCGCTGAGCCGGAATCACCGCTCTGGCTGCGCTGCTTAAGACCGGACAGATCGACCGCACCGGTCATCACCGGTGCGATTCTCGGGCGGGGACGGGTCACGCCTGCCAGTTTGTCATGAACGCCCGAAACACCGACATCACCGCTCAGCGACGCAGGATCAGCGCGTCACCCTGGCCACCGGCGCCGCAGAGTGCGGCGACGGCGTAGCCGCTGCCCCGGCGGGACAACTCCAGCGCCGCGTGCAGGGTGATGCGTGCCCCGGACATCCCAATGGGGTGGCCCATGGCAATGGCGCCACCGCTGCGGTTGACCTTCTCCGGGTCGACGCCCAATTCACGGGTCGAGGCCAGCGCGACCGCGGCGAACGCCTCGTTGATCTCGATTACGTCGAGCTGGTCGACGGTGATGCCCTCCCGGGCGACGGCCTTCTTGATCGCATTGGCCGGCTGGGACTGCAGCGTTGAGTCGGGGCCGGCGACGTTGCCGTGCGCGCCGATCTCGCACAGCCAGGTAAGTCCGAGCTCTTGCGCCTTGGCCTTATTCATCACCACGACGGCGCAGGCGCCGTCGGAAATCTGGGATGCCGAGCCGGCGGTGATAGTGCCGTCCTTGCGGAACGCCGGCTTGAGCCCGGCGAGCGACTCGGCAGTGGTGTTGGCCCGGATTCCTTCATCCTCGGCGAATTCGATCGGGTCGCCCTTGCGCTGCGGAATCTGCACGGGCACAACCTCGTCGGCGAACACGCCGTCTTTCCATGCCGCGGCCGCCTTCCGGTGGGAGCCCGCGGCGAACTCGTCCTGTTCGAGACGGGTGAACTTATCGGTGTCGTTGCGCTGTTCGGTCAGCGCGCCCATCGGCTGGTCGGTGAACACGTCATGCAGGCCGTCGTAGGCCATGTGGTCGCGCACCGACACGTCGCCGTACTTGTATCCGGACCTGCTGTCCATCAACAGGTGCGGGGCTCTCGTCATGGATTCCTGGCCACCGGCCACCACGACATCGAACTCGCCGGCCCGGATCAGCTGGTCGGCCAAGGCGATCGAGTCGATGCCGGACAGGCACATCTTGTTGATCGTCAGCGCCGGCACGTCCCAGCCGATGCCTGCGTCCACCGCGGACTGGCGGGCGGGCATCTGGCCGGCGCCGGCGGTGAGCACCTGGCCCATGATCACGTACTCGACCATCGACGGCTCCACGCCGGCCTTCTCCAGCGCCGCCTTGATCGCCACGGCACCAAGATCACTGCCGGAGAAGTCCTTCAGCGAACCCATCAGCCGACCGATCGGGGTGCGTGCCCCGGCAACGATCACCGACGTCGTCATTCCTGCCTCCTCCAGACTCGACCAAGAGCGGTCGTCGAATGTGATCCAGCCAACACACTGACCAACCATCCGGTTGAAAGGTTACCGTGTTGTTATGACGACCGAGCACATCGATACCCGCCGACTGCTGGCGAGCGCTCTGGTGACTGGGCTGGACCATGTGGGCATCGCGGTGCCCGATCTGGACGCCGCCATCACGTGGTACCACGACCACCTCGGCATGATCGTCGTGCACGAGGAGATCAACGCCGAGCAAGGTGTGCGCGAGGCGATGCTGGAAGTGCGTGGCGCTCCTCGCGGCAGCGCCCAGCTTCAGCTGATGGCCCCGCTGGACGAGACGTCGACCATCGCCAAGTTCATCGACAAGCGGGGTCCGGGCATCCAGCAGTTGGCCTTCCGGGTCAGCGATCTCGACACCCTGTCCGACCGTCTACGCAGCCAGGGCGTTCGGCTGCTGTACGACGCTCCCCTCCGCGGCACGTCGGATTCACGGATCAACTTCATCCACCCCAAGGACGCCGGCGGCGTTCTCGTGGAACTCGTCGAGCCCCGCGAGCACTGAAGTCCCCAGCGCTCTTCGCTGAGCTAGGTCCACCTGCGGGTGGGGCCGCGGGTGGCCCGGTTGGCCCAGCACTGGGTGTGCCAGTGCCGACGGTCCTCGCCGGTTTCGTCGTCGGTACGCCACACCACCACATGCGGTGTGCGGCTGCGGATCTCATGGTCACAACCTGGGCATCGATAGGCCTTGACCGCCCGGGCGCCCGGGATCGGAACCACCTCGTAGTCGTATCCGTCGGGCCCGGTCTCGATCCTGCGCATCAGAACAGCCGGAACTCGTCGCTGTCCATTCCACGCATCACGTCGTAATCTAAAGTCAGACAACGAATTCCGCGGTCCTCGGCGAGGGTGCGGGCCTGCGGCTTGATCTGCTGCGCCGCGAACACCCCGGCGACCGGGGCCAGCAGGCTGTCGCGGTTGAGCAGTTCCAGGTAACGGGTCAGCTGCTCGACCCCGTCGATGTCGCCGCGGCGCTTGATCTCCACAGCCACCGAACGGCCGTGGGCGTCACGACAGAGAATGTCCACCGGGCCGATGGCAGTCATGTACTCGCGCCGCACCAGGGTGTAGCCCTCCCCCAGCAGGTCGATGTGCTCTGCCAGCAATTCCTGCAGGTGGGCCTCCACACCGTCCTTCACCAACCCCGGGTCGGTGCCCAGCTCATGGCTGGAGTCGTGCTCGATCTCGGAGATCGTGATGCGCAACTGCTCGCCGGCCTTGTTCTGCACCACCCACATCGCGACCTCGCCGTCGACGGTCTCGGTGAGCCAGCACGGCGGGCTCATCCAGTTCAGCGGCTTGTAGGCGCGGTCGTCGGCATGGATGCTCACCGACCCGTCCGCTTTGACCAGCAGCAAGCGCCGCGCGGAGGGCAGATGGGCGGTCAGCCGGCCCAGGTAGTCGACGGTGCACTGGGCGATCACGAGTCGCACCGGTTCAGCTTAGGGGGCGGGCACGGCAACTAGGCTTGCGCCACCATGAGTACCGACTCGAATCCGGCACCGAGTACCGACTCGAACCTGGCACAGCGGTTGGGCCGCGTACTCGAACGCCTCACCCGCCAGAGCGGGCGGTTGTCGCGCACACCGGTTTACGGATCGTTGCTTCTCGGCCGCCGTACCGAGAGCCCGGCGCAGCGCAGGGCCAGGGTCCAGACGATCCTGACGACGTTCATCCTGGCGGTCAACGCCATCGGCCTCGCCCTGGCGTTGCTGTTCGCCCTGGTCGCCTTTCCGGATCCGAGCGTCTTCGCCGACGTGCCGTGGTGGCTGCCCATACTGGTGGCGCCGTTGTACGTCGTCATCGCGGTGGCGCTGGGAACCTGGCGGTTGCACATCCGCACCCTCGATGATCTGCGATGGGCGACGGAGGGCCGCCAGCCCGACCGCGACGATCAACGCAACACCATGCTGACGCCGTGGCGGATCGCGTTGACCCATTTGGTGTTGTGGGGCGTGGCCACCGTGCTGTTCACCACGCTTTACGGCCTTCAGGATCCGGCGTTCATCCCCCGGGTCGGCCTTGTGCTGGCCTTCTGCGGCATGGTCGTCGCGACCACGAGCTACCTGGTCGCCGAGTTCGCTCTGCGTCCAGTGGCCGCCGCGGCCCTGGCCGCCGGCAAACCGCCCCGCGGACTGGCCCCGGGCATCATGGGCAGGCTGATGACGGTATGGATGCTCGGCTCCGGCGTTCCCATGCTGGGTATCTGCTTCATCGCGGTGTTCTCACTCCTCCTCAGCAATCTCAGCGCCCGCCAACTGGCGATCGCCGTCCTGGTCGCATCGGTGGTCAGCATCGTCGTGGGGTTCGTCCTGATGTGGGTCTCGGCCTGGCTCACCGCCACGCCGGTGCGACTGGTGCGAGCGGCACTCAAACGGGTGGAGCGCGGCGATCTGGACGCCAACGTCGTGGTTTTCGACGGCACCGAACTGGGCGAACTGCAGCGCGGCTTCAACACCATGGTCGACGGTCTGCGCGAGCGGGAAAGGGTGCGCGACCTGTTCGGCCGCCACGTCGGCCGGGAGGTGGCCGCCGCCGCCGAACTGGAAATGCCCCGACTCGGCGGCGAGGAGCGCCATGTGGCGGTGTTGTTCATCGACATCGTCGGCTCCACCAAGATGGTCACCAGCCGGCCGCCCATCGAGGTCGTGGAACTGCTCAACCGCTTCTTCGCCGTGATCGTCGAAGAGGTGGACAATCACGAAGGCCTGGTCAACAAATTCGAGGGCGACGCCGCGCTGGCCATCTTCGGCGCGCCCGTGCCGCTGGAGTGCCCCGAGGACAACGCGCTGGCCGCCACCCGCACCATCGCGCGGCGGCTGCGCCGGGAAGTCCCCGAGTGCCCGGCCCGAATCGGTGTGGGCTCCGGCGAGGTGGTGGCCGGAAACGTCGGCGCCCGCGAACGTTTCGAGTACACCGTCATCGGCGAGCCGGTGAACGAGGCGGCGCGGCTGGCCGAACTCGCCCGCTCCGAACCGAGCCGGGCGATCGCCTCGGCCGGGACGGTGACGGCCGCCTCGGAACGCGAACAGCGGTTCTGGCGGATCGGCAAACCGGTGCGGCTACGCGGCTACGACGAGCGCGTCCCCATCGCCAGCCTCATCGGCGGCCGCTAGGGGCCCCGGCCTAGCGAATCGACTGGGAGCGAAGCCATTCTTGCGCTGCGGCCACCGCACCGTCGAGCGTGCTGAACACCACGTCGTCGAAACCGCGGCCCGGCCGGATCACCGCGGCGTCCGGGTCGACCAGGAACCCCTTCTTACCCGCGTCGCGAAGAGTCGCGCTCATGCCGGCCAGCAGAGCTCGGGCCGGGTCGTTGATGGTGTCCACCCGGGTGACGTCGAGGATGGCCACCGAGAATCGATCGCTGTCGCGGTCCACGGTGCGCAGAACCTTCTCCGCCCCGGCGAACATCAGGTCGCCGTGCATCTCGTAGACCTGCACCCCGTCACACGCACCGTAGACCGCGCGGATGGTGGCCCGCGACTCGCGGCTCACCGTCAGGAAATGCAGCCCAAGACGCTGAGAGAGCGCTCGGCACACCAGAACACCGCGCACACTGTTGCCGCGGCCGTCCAACAGCGGCGAATACACCCCGATGCCCAACTGGCCGGGCAGCACAGCGGTGATTCCCCCTCCCACACCGCTTTTCGCGGGCATACCAACAGCACTCACCCAGTCACCGGCGCCGTTGTACATCCCGCAGGTGACCATCACGCTCAGCGTCCGCCGCACCACCTCGGCGCTGATGACCCGCCTCCCGGTCTGCGGGTTGATGCCGCCGCGCGCCAGCGTTGCGCCCATCCGCGCCAGATCCACACTGGTCACGCGCAGCGAGCACTGCCGGAAGTAGACGTCGAGCACGTCGTCGGGATCGTCGAAGACGCCGAAGCTGGTCAGCATGTAGGCGATCGCCCGGTTCCGGTTGCCGGTCGCCTTCTCCGAGCGGTACACGTCGTCATCGAGTTCCAGGGGGCGCCCCGCGCAAGCCGAGTAGAAGTCCTGGATCCTGGCGAACCGCTCCTCAGTGCTCGCCCCGGGAACCAGCGAGACCGCGGCGATGGCCCCCGCATTGATCATCGCGTTCTTCGGCGTCTTGGTGCGCTCGTCGACGCTGATCTCGTTGAAAGCGTCCCCGGAGGGCTCGACGCCGATCCTGGCGTCGACGGCCTGCTGACCGGCTTCAGCCAGCGCCAGCGCATACGTGAATGGCTTCGAGATGGACTGGATAGTGAATTCCGTTCGGGCGCGGCCGGATTCGTAGACAAACCCATCAGCCGACGAGACCGCGAGCCCGAAACCCGTGGGGTCTACCTCGGCGAGTTCGGGGATGTAGTCGGCCAGCGTCCCATCGTCGACACAAGCGAACTCGGCGACCAACTGGTCGAGATACCGCTGAACCAGCTCCGCCATCGGGCCAGGTTACCCAGATGCGACGTCGCGCCGGATCCGGTTCTCGTACCCGGCGCGCGCCCCGGTGTCCAGCGTGCGCAGCACCCGTTGCCGGGTCAGCCTGCCGCGGACCGCGCCGACCAGCCGGTCGGGCACCAGGGCGGCGACGGCCTCATAGCTGCGCATCCATCCGGGAACCGCGACGATCGAGGGGCGGGTCCGGCAGGTCGCGACGATCGCCTCGGCGATGTCCTCGGGGTCGACGGTCGGCAGCACCCCGCCGAGTTTGACCCCCGACACCAGATCGGTGCGCACCGCCGAAGGCAGCACACACGTCACCGTCACACCGGACCCGTCGAGTTCGTCGCGCAGCGCCTCGCTGAACCCCACCACCGCATGCTTGCTGGCGCAGTAGGTGGCCAGCCCGGCGGCCGGGACCTCGCCCAGGTAGGACGCCACGTTGACGATGTGTCCGCGACCGCGCTGCACCATTCCCGGCAGTACCAGTTTGGTCGCCCGCAGAACGCCGTTGAGGTTGACGTCGATGATGGCGTCGGTGACGGCGTCGGACTCGTCGGCGAACGGGCCCGCCGGCATGATGCCGGCGTTGTTCACCAGCACCCCGATGGGCGGTTCGACACCGGCGAGGAATTCCGCCAGCGACTCCCTGGACCGCACGTCGACCTGCGCACCGATGCAACCGAGTTCATCCGCGGCGGTTTTGGCCAGTTCACCGTCGAGGTCGCCGATGAACACCCGCGCACCCTCGGCGATAAAAGCCCGGGCCGTCGCGTATCCGATCCCCCGAGCGGCTCCCGTGATGACGACCGACGTGCCGGTAAGCACGATGGGGTTGAGCACAGGTCAGTTCCCTCCTGCTTTGGCTCGCATCATCGGGCAACCCCGCAGCGGCCGTTCGAACACTGGCGCAGCGGCGCGCTGCCGGTTCAGCCTACGGGCCAGAGCCATCGGATCCAGCGAGAAGGCGTCAGCATCCCAGGTGCCCTCGGTGAACCGTGCCGCCATCATCTGCGCGCGGGCTGCGCATGACGAGTAGAGGTTGCCCAGCAGGCCGGGCTTGTGCAGCGCATTGGGAACGAAGCCGGTGTAGTGCAGCGCGCCGTCGGCGTAGACATAGCTGCCCAGTCCGTAGCCGTTCACCTGCCGGGTGAGGTCAGCGGCGTTGAGCGACAGTGCCATCCGGATTCCCTCGTCGTCGCAGGAAGCCTTCACCGGGAAGCGCTGCAGCACCAGCAGCCCGTTGCCGTATAGGGGATGCGGCTGGTCGGCCATCAACCGACACCGCGAGGTCTGCTCGCCGAACGGGAACTCGACGGACACGCCCTGTCCCTCGACGGTGGCCGTCGCCGCCGGGCTGTTCATGTACTGGCTGACGGCGTCGGCGAATTCGTCCTCGGACCAGGCCGACGGGCGGTCCCCGGAGTCGACGAAAGTCCCTGCCGCGAAGGCCATCTGGTCGGGTACGGTGCGCGGGCCGCTCTCCGGATGGTCACTAGTGGCAGGAAGCGCGCCGAGGGCCTTGGCGAGCACCGGCGCCAGCATCCGCGCCTCGGCCAGTTGCGCCACCGCCGCGGCCCCCAGCAGGAATCGGATCCAGCCGCCGTTGTCGTCGGTCACCCGAACCAGCGACCACAGGTCCAGCCTGCGGGCCGGCACGTCGTACACCGGGCCGGCCATCGATGCGCACCGCATCGGCAGCGCGTTGATCTCGGTCAGTGCGGACTCGGTCAGTTCCACGTCGCGCAGCAGTTCGGTGCGCACACATACCAGGTACCCGGACTCACCGGCGGGCCCGGTTTCCTCACCGATGATCTCGATGGTCTGCAGGTACCGGTCGGCCCACCAGGAGAAGCCAGTCGGCAGCAGGTAGGACCACTGTTCGGGTGCCTGTAGATGTTCGGTGCGGAGCCAGTCGATGGTGTCCTCAGCGACGTTCACAGCAGTGGTCAGCCTCCGGGTGCGGGGATATGTTCGGGATGCAGCATTTCGGCGTAGCGCAGTTGCTCCGGAATTCCGAAGGCGTCGACCAATGTCTGGGCGTGCGGGCGCAGGGTGCGGCAGCGTTCGTTGATACCGCGAGTGACCGCTTTCGCGCGCTCGGTAGACAACAGCCGATGCTCCATGAACCAGGCTTTGTCCTTCTCGATCACGGTGAGCGCGTACAGATCGCAGACCTCGCCGAGGATCTCGCGAGCGTCGGCGTCCGCGCAGCCGTCGATTCCGGTGATGAACGACTCCAGCACGATCCGCTCGACATGGGCGCGCGCCAGGTGCATAACGTGGTCCTGCACGGAGTTGAACGCCTCGGCGGCCGGCATGGACTTCGAGCGGCGTTGCAGCCGGCGCGCCAGGGAGGCCAACAGGTATTCCTCGCGGTCCTCGAACATTGAGACCTGCGTGCCCCGGTTGAAGAGGCTGCCCTCTTCCTCGTTGTCCTGACGGGTGTCCAGGATGGTCTGCATGATCGTCTCGGCCGCGGTTCTTTTCACCACCCGGTCACCGGCGAAGTTCGCGGCGAACCGCACCCACTCCACCGGGCTCATGCTCTTGATGTCGTCGTTGTAGCTGGTGAGCAGATGCTTGGCGACCAGTTGCAGCAGAACGTGATTGTCGCCCTCGAAGGTGGTGAACACGTCGCTGTCGGCGCGCAGTCCGACCAGCCGATTCTCGGCCAGGTAGCCGGCGCCGCCGCAGGCCTCGCGCGCCTCCTGGATGGCCGCACTGGCGTGCCAGGTGCTCATGGCCTTGAGTCCGGCCGCGTGGGCCTCCAGTTCGCGCTGCTCCTCCGGATCGCGGACCTCACTGGCCTCCAGGTCGTGGAGCCGGGACACCAGATCGTTCTGCGCGAACTGCAGCGCATAGGCGTGCGCCACAAACGGCAGCAGCCGGCGCTGGTGCACCAGGTAGTCCATGACGAGGGACTCTCCGTCTTCGCCCGGCGCGCGGAACTGCTTGCGCTGCAGGGCGTACCGCACCGCAATGTCCAGTGCCACCCGGGCCGCGGTAGCGGCGCTGCCCCCGACGGTCACCCGACCGCGCACCAGCGTGCCCAGCATGGTGAAGAACCGCCGGTTCGGGTTGTCGATCGCAGAGGTGTAGGTGCCGTCCGGCGCGACGTCGGCGAACCTGTTCAACAGGTTCACCCGCGGCACCCGGACATGGTCGAACATGATCCGGCCGTTGTCGACTCCGAGCAGCCCACCTTTGTAGTCGCAATCCGAGGTGGTGACGCCGGGCAGGTCGCGGCCTTCGGCGTCGCGGATCGGAACCACCAGGCAGTGCACGCCGTGATTGCAACCGTCGGTGATCAATTGCGCGAAAACCGCTGCCACCGTGGCGCTCTCGGCCGCACCGCCGATGTAGTCCTTTCGCGACGTCGGCGTCGGGGAGTTCACGACGAACTCCTGGGTCTGCGGATCGTAGGTGGCGGTGGTCTCAAGGTGCTGAACGTCGCTGCCGTGGCCGGTCTCGGTCATCGCGAAGCAGCCCAGCAGATCCAGGGTGATCAACGGCCGAACATAGGCTTCGTGGTGACGCTCGGTGCCGAGGTTGTCGATGGCGCCACCGAACAGGCCCCACAGCACGCCGGCCTTGACCATCAGCGACAGATCGGACATCGCCAGCATCTCGATCTTGGTGACAGCCGCGCCGACGTCACCGGTGCCCCCGTGGCCCTTGGCGAAGCCGTCCTCGGCGGCGCCCGCTGCGGCGATGATCTTCAACTGCTCGTTCACCCGTGCCCGGGCAACGGATTTCGACGGGACGTAGTGCGGTCGGAAGATCTCTTTCGAGAACTTCTCGCGGATCATGTTCTTGGTGTCCCGCCAGCGACCGTCGAGAGCCCTCTGCAGGTTCTCGCTGGTGGTCGTCATCCGCGCTACACCGCTCCGGTGATCTGCACCTCGAAGCCGAACAGGTCCAGGCTGTGCGGCAGCGGCTTGCCGGGGTCGAGGCGGACACCGCTGGCCGACAGCGCTCCGGCACTGAGCATGTTCGCCATCACTGCCTGGCCGAGGAACACCGACAGACCCGCACCCGGGCAGCCCTGAGGCCCGTGGCTGAAGAAGTTGAAGGACCAATCCTCTCCCGCCGATCCACTGGCCCACTCTCCCGGAGAGAACCGGTCGGCGTACGGAATGAGAGAACGGTTGCGGTGGTTGAAAACGTTGTAAATCAACACCTGCCGTCCCTCTGGCAGCACAGCGCCGCTGGGGAATTCAACCTCCCGGGTGGACACCCGCGCAAACATGCCGGTGGTCGGCCACAGCCGCATCGCCTCAAGCAGACAGCCCGCCAGATACTTCAGCGACGCCACACCCTGCGGCGTGGTGATGTCGGCCGCGGCGATCTCGGTGCGCACCTCGGACTGCTCCGCGTTGTGCGTGGCCAGCGCGGCCAGTGCGCGCAGGGTGTTGGCCGCCAAAGTGTCACCCATCGCGAACAGCCAGTGGATCACCTGTCCCGCCGCACCTCCCGGCGGAGCGGGCGTCGCGGCGATCTCGGCCGCCAGGCTGCCCGGCTCGGCCTTGGCCAGGTGCCCCTCGATGATCGTGATCAACTCGGGGTACTCCGGCCCCGGCTCGCCGGGCATCTTGTTGCCCTGTGACATCAACTCCCCGAGCACGTCCATCAGACGGGTGTCGTCGGCGGCGCAGTCGCCGAACACCACCCGACGTGTCATCCGCTGGAACGCGCTGTCGATCGCGTGGTAGTCGACGGCATGCCCCGTCAACTCGCGGGCGGTATCGGCGGCCACACCCAGGAACGACGACGCCAAGCGGTGCACCGGGGTGCCCGGTTCCAGAACGGCATCGGCGAACGAGCGCCGCTGGGCCCAGAGATCACCCCGCGAGATCGTCAGCGCGTCCGGCTGGAACGCCGACATTCCCTTCAGCTTCGGCTCCGGGTCGGAGGCGAACGGGTCCGGCGATCCACCCAGCACGAACTTCAAGTCGTCCGGGTGGTGCACCAGCAGCGCTTCGTCCTTGGCGACGCGAACGTAGAACGGGCCGGGCCCGTAGCTCTTGACCATGCCTTCGACCAGTTCGTAGCCGAAGTGGTCGGCCCCGACCTTCGCTGCCACCTTGGTCGGCAGTTCCCGCTTGTTGAACAAGCCCTGCACGATATTGGGAATGCCGATCTGGGCGGTGAACCGAATGCCCTCAACTGCCGATGCGTGCGGAAAGTCCTGTGGCACAGTCGGCTAGCCCCAGGGCAGGTAGGCGCGGACCGTGTCGGCCAGCTGCACGATGCGGTGCGTCTTGCCCGGGGCGGGCGCCCCCAGCTTGGGCCACGGGGCGAAGACCCGTTCGACGTCGCCGATGGCCTCGGTGAGTTCGGGGTAGTGCCGCAGGATGACGTCCTTCATCGAGGTGTTGTTCACCCAGTCGAAGCCGACCTGGGTGTAGGTGTCGGCGTTGAAATCTTTGGTGAAGAAACGGTCGCTCTTGAGCCGGCGCGAGGCCATCAGGATGAAGATCCGGAATGCGGTGTCGGAGAAGCCGAAACCCTTCGGCGGCTGCTCGGCCTGCATACCGACCTGCACGTCGACCAGATCGACGTCGCCGTTGTAGATCTCGTTGATCTCCTTGGCCCACTCCTTGTTCGGGGTGATCTCGTCGATGCTCTTGCGGCGCGGCATGCGCAGCATCTCGCGGAAGTCGTTGTACCGCGGGATACCGCGCTCACGGTCGCGGACCAGGTCCAGGGTGGCCAGGTCGGTGACCTGGCCGTCCAGGCGCTCCAACTTGCGCAGGGCGTTGGGGTAGTTGTGCAGGCACACCGCGCCGGCGCTGGCCATACCCATCGAGTACCACAGGTCGCTCATCTCGAGGCTGTGCATGAAGTCGCGGGTGTACTTGCCCTGGATCTCGGTGAACGTCTTGTTGTAGAGATGTTCGCCGGACTCCAGGGAGAAGAAGTTCCAGTCGTCCGGGATGAGCGGATGCAGCCGGTAGACGGTGACGAACTCTTCGGTCAGCGAGAACGGGGCGGTGTGATGATCCGTCGCCGATCCGACGATGCCCGACAGCGCCTCGCTGTCGCCAACGCGCCCGATCTTCTCCTTAAACGTCTCACCGAGTGCGCCGTACCAGTTGGCGTTCATGCCGATCTGCAGGGCCGGGTGCCGCAGGATGCAGGGCGTCCACTCGACGGTGTGGATCTTGGCGATCAGCGCCGAAACCACCAGCACACCGAGCTGGAACAGCTGCTGATCGGTGAGACTGGGATACGCCTTCTTCAATGCGTCGCAGACGGCGTTGTGCTCCCGCGAGAACATCGTGTGCAGGATGCCGACGCCTGCCCAGTAGTTCTCCTCGAAACCGGTCTGGTCGATGCCCTCGTTCTTGGCGCTCCCGTACAGCCGGCCGTCGTCCTGGACCTTGATCTTGCCGTCCTTGAAGGTGCGCATCTCGGACTGCTTGTCGTTGCCGGTCCCGTAGATCTGCGAGCCGTCCCACCAGTGCGCCTCGACGTTGGCGAAGGGCGGCGCAGGCTCCCCGTCGACGATCTCGTGGCCGTTCATCGGGGTGGTCCGGCGGATCTTCATCGGGTTGACCGGGAAGTCGTCACCGTCGCGCAGCGGGATGTCGATGACCTTGTCGGGGTCGCCGTTGCCGTGGAAGAACCAGTTGTGGTTCTCGAACTGGATCCACGCCGCGGCGATGGTGTTGATGATGCCGGCCGGCTTAAACGAGTCGCGGGCCATCAATTTGCGGCTGATGAGGCGCGGATCCGGATCGAGCAGCTTCTTGGTGTGGGTGATGGTCTTGTTCAGCGGAGCGTTGCGACCGAAACCCGTTCCGGCAGCGCCCATCCAGGGATCCGACAGGTCGTTGAAGGTGCCGTCAGGCGTGCGTCCCTGCTTTGCCTCCTGGGACGGCTCGCCCAAGTCGTCCTTCGGCCTGACATCAGATGCCTCGAAGAGATTCTTTTCACGGAGCTCGTCGCGTAGGTCCGCGAGTTCCTTGATCTGCAGAACCAACGACGGGTACTCGTACCACTGCCTGTCGCTCATGAGTTTTCTGACCTTCTCGCTATGTGAACTGGTGTGGAGGTGGACAACGGGGTGACGGCTCAGCGCGGGATACGCAGGGCGAAATAGCCAAGCTTGTAGTAGCCCGAACCGGTGTTGTACAGGATTTTTCCAAGGTAGACGCCCGGCACGAGTTCCACCAGCTCGTCCCGGATCTTGCGGATGATCAGCTTCGGGTTCTTCTCGATGTCGGCGTAGTCGATCACCATGACGTCGACGTCCGGGTCTTCTTTACCCGGCTCGACGTAGGTCTTGAAGTCGAAGGCGAGCTTGCCGTCGGTGTGGTCGCGCATCGAGTACAGCGGCCACAGCAGCTTGCCGACCAATCCGGTGCTCTTGGTCAGGCGGTTGTCGCCGGTGGCGGCTTCGTTGTCGAAGCGCTTGCCCTGCCAGGGCATCCACAGCGCGGTGATCGCGCGGACCACGGTGTCGAACTTCGGGTTGGTGGTGGTCATCACCAGCATTCCCTCGGTGGCCCCGTGCAGATCGGTCGGCGCGGTTCCCAGCCGGAACAACTCGTTGAGATCGGCATCGGCGCCGTCCGCATCGCTGCTGCCCCGCTTGGACAGCTCGTCAATCCACGCCCAGGTGGAGTCACCGGCACCCTGGGGGTGGGCCTTCACCGAGTCGCGCAGCCACTCCAGCTTGCCAGCCACACCGGGCACCACTGCCTCGCGCTCGTTCGCCATAAAAGCCCTCCTCAAACACTGTCGTGGTCACTGTCGTGCGCAGAGCGTACGAGCTCATGACGCGTTTCACGACCATTCGGGAGAACATGACACAACCTGTCGTAACCGCCGGTTCACCGGGCCCGAATGTGGCAATCCGGATGCGGTCCACTCTCTCTAGGCGCGACAACGGCTTGAGGACCGGCTTTCCGGTTCGCAACCCCGACCGGTCGGATTCGGAGCAAAGACACATGGGCAAAAAAGAACTATCGGCGGGAAACGCCGGCCAGCCCTACGCGAAGGGCGGGTCACCGACTCCAGAGATCATGTGGGTGCCCCAGGGTGTTTGCTCGACGACACGGGCCGCCGCGGTCCGATCCGCGATCGTCAGCGTGAGTCCCGGCGAACGGCCCCGTCCAGCATCGGGCAGGTTCTCGAAGACCGTTCCCTGCCAGTGGTACCGGCCATCGATGGCATCAAGGTGGCCGATCAGCCGGACCCTGCTGGCGATCGACTGTCCATCGACGGTCACCGTCGCCGGGCCGTCGTACAGATCGTCCGACTCGGGTTGGGAGCCGGTCAGATAGAAGCACGGCTCGACGGGCTGCGGACGCCAGCGGCGCAGCACGATGGTGGCCTTCGCCTCGATGCGGGCGGCGCCGGAACGTTCAACCAGCCGCAGGCAACGGCTGACGTAACGGGCCTGCCGCCGGATGTCCGGACCGGGGATGCGGAAATGATTCGGGGTGCCATGGCGGGCCACGGCCGCGAAGTCCGACAGCCGGGCGTCCACCACAATCCGCGCGGTCGCGGTCGTACCGTGGGAGTCGCTGACCGTCCAGGTCTCAGTAGCGGTGTCGAAATGCGCCGCCGCCTTGTCGGCCAGTACGGTGCTATCCGCCAACTCCAACCCGGGGGGTACGGCCCCGATCACGATGACGCTCATAGGAATCCGGCCCGACGCCAGAGCCGCCGGCTGAACCGGCCCATCAATCCGACCTCCTCGAAGAAGTTGGCAAGTGGGGCGAACGACTCGCGGCACTTCTGCTGGAAGTGCGGATTGGTGCGCGCGACCTCCTGCATCTGCCGGCCGTCCAGCCCGGCCCGGTTGTAGTACACCGGGAGGGTGAACAGCATCCGGTAGAACGGGCCGCCGACGCCGTGGATGTTGGCCATGAGGAACTTGCGGTGCCACGGCATGCCCGGGGCCATCTTTCGCAGACCTTCTCGCGCGAACTGGATGTGGCGCGCTTCCTCGGTGACGTGGATGCGCATCAAACGCCGGACGATCGGCTGCAGATCAGGGTCGTCGAGGATCTGGCGCTGCAACGCGTCGAAGATCTCCTCCCCGACCAGGGCGGCACCCCACAGCACCGGGCCTCGGAAGGTGAACGGCAGCGCATTGATGATCATTCGCTGGAACAGGCTGGGACGCACCGGGATCCCGCCGACGCGGTCGATGGTCTTGCCGAACATCACCATATGGCGGGTCTCGTCACCGAGCTCGGTGAGCATGTACTGCGTCGCCTTGGCGGTGGGATTGGTGTGCATGATGCTGCGCAGCAGCGCCTGGTTGAGGATGTTCTCGAACCAGATTCCGGCCGAGAGCATGTTGACCAGTTGCTGCCGCGACAGCTCCCGCTGCTGCTCGCGGGTCATCGCCTCCCACTCCGGTGTGCCGTACACGGTCACCATCTGCGGGGGAAGGAAGAATTTATCGGGGTCTAACGGGGCGTCCCAGTCGATATCGACGGCCGGTTCGTAGGACCGTTTGATCGAACCGTTCAACAGGCGCTCGGAGAACTCTTCGCGGGTTCGACCCCGGTTCTGGGCGGGCGAAATCGACGTGGTCATCTGCGATGCCCCTTTCGGTGTCCGCCCCCGTGGGAAGAGAAGGTAAGCCGCGATGGCGGTGATGTCAATACCGACGGTACCGGATACTCGAAGTGTCGCCTTTTCTAACCCGAATCGTGTCGTGCGACGATCGACGGCATGACGTCGTTGACGTGCCGCACGGTCGACAGCCCGGTCGGGCCCCTCACCCTTGCCGGCGACGGGCCGACGCTGATGCATCTGCGGATGGCCGGGCAGCGCCACGAGCCGGACCGGTCGGGCTGGGAAACGGACGACCACGCCTTTCCCGGCGTGGTCGAACAATTGAATGACTACTTCGCCGGGGAACTAACCGACTTCGACGTTGACTTGCACCTGGCAGGTACCGATTTCCAGCGACGGGTGTGGGCCGCATTGCGGACGATCCCCTACGGACAGACCCGCTCCTATGGGGAGATCGCCGCCCAGATTGGCTCGCCCGGAGCGTCCCGCGCGGTGGGCCTGGCCAACGGGCGCAACCCGATCGGCATCATAGTTCCCTGCCATCGGGTCATCGGGTCGACCGGCGGTTTGACGGGGTACGGCGGCGGCCTGGATCGCAAACGCGATCTGTTGGCCATTGAGAAATACGGTGAGAAATACGGTGAGAAATACCAGTGAGAAATACCGTGCGCCGGCCAACGCGGCACTCTTCGACTGAAATCAATTTCGCGGCGGATGTTCAGCAATTAAAAAAGCGCCCCCCGATCCGGGGGTCGCTATAAAAATGCCTGAGCCCCCCGATTTCTCGGGGGGCTCAGGTTTTAATGTGTGTTCGGCGGTGTCCTACTTTTCCACCCTGTTGGGTAGTATCATCGGCGCTGGTAGGCTTAGCTTCCGGGTTCGGGATGG
>JAULZA010000016.1:0-23634 GCA_032117575.1 Mycolicibacterium sp. | reverse complement strand
CCGACGTGACCGGTGTGGTCACGCTGCCGGAGGGTACGGAGATGGTCATGCCCGGCGACAACACCGACATCTCGGTGAAGCTGATCCAGCCGGTCGCCATGGATGAGGGTCTGCGTTTCGCGATCCGCGAGGGTGGCCGCACCGTCGGCGCCGGCCGGGTTACCAAGATCGTCAAGTAGGACCCAAAAGGTCAGAGCGCCTTCTGGCCTTTCGCCGAAAGCGGCGTCCGTCACAAGACGGGCGCCGCTTTCGTCGTCCGTGTCCGGTCTTCGTCGACGTGCAGCGCTGCCGCCCGACCGTCCCCGAGCGGCTGCAGCGACTGGACACCCCGTACGCCACCGGGGCTGTCAGAGATATCCTCGGTGAGCTCTGAAACACGTTCCAGTTTCCTTGCTAGCCTGGCCGCGGGTGCGAGTCAGCAGGGCCGGGGCAGGCGAAAGGATGGCGGAATGGGTGAGCTGACGGGACGAGTCGCATTCGTGACGGGGGCGGCTCGCGGCCAGGGCCGCGCGTACGCGGTGCGGTTCGCCCGGGAGGGCGCCGACGTCATCGTCTCCGACATCTGCGCACGGGTCTCCGACACCGTCCCGTATGCCGCATCCACCCCGGATGATCTGGCCGAAACCGTCCGGCTGATCGAAGCCGAAGGACGCACCGCGCTGGCCCGTGTCGTCGATATCCGCGACGACGCGGCGGTGCGCCAACTGGTCACCGACGGCGTCGCGCAATTCGGCCGGCTCGACATCCTGGTGGCCAACGCCGGTGTGCTCAGCTGGGGAAGGCTGTGGGAGCTCAGCGACGAGCAGTGGAACACCGTCATCGACGTGAATCTGACCGGCACCTGGCGCACTCTGCGGGCGGTGATCCCGGCGATGATCGACGCCGGCAACGGCGGGTCGATCATCGTCGTCAGCTCATCGGCGGGGCTCAAGGCAACACCGGGTAACGGCCACTACGCCGCGTCCAAGCACGGATTGACGTCGATCACCAACACGCTGGCGCTGGAACTCGGCGAGTTCGGGATTCGGGTCAATTCGATTCACCCGTATTCCATTGCCACACCGATGATCCAGAACGACGCGATGTTGGCCGTGCTCGGCAAACACCCCAGCTTCCTGCACAGTTTCGCGCCGATGCCGTACCGGCCGGTGACGACGAACAAGCAGTCCAAGCTGACCGATTTCATGTCACCAGAGCAGGCTGCCGAGGTGGTGCTGTGGCTGGCGGGGGACCGGTCGGCTCTGGTGTCGGGGTCGCAGATCGCGATTGACCGCGGCGTGATGAAGTACTGAATCACGCCATTGGGTTGGGCGTGATGAAGTACTCCAATCACGCCATTGGGTTGGGCGTGATGAAGTACTCCAATCACGCCATTGGGTTGGGCGTGATGAAGTACTCCAATCACGCCATTGGGTTGGGCGTGATGAAGTACTGACCACTACCCCGGCAGCACCAGCACCGGCACCGGGCTCACCCGCAGGATCTTGGCCCCGCGCGAGCCCAGGAACACCCGGGCGATGCCGTCCCGCGGGGAGGTGCCCAGCGCAAGAATCTCGCCTTCCTGCCACTCGGCGTCGTCGAGCGCCTGATCCCAGCCGTTTCCGCTGACTACCTGCAGCACGGCGTCGTCGCTCACGACGCCGTCGGTGCGCAGTTGTGCCAGCAGCTCGGCGGCCTGGTTCTCCCAGGCCGAGAGGATCGAATCCTCGGCGTGCAGGCCGACTTCCGGTGGGTACATGGTGCGGCCTCGAACCGCGAATGTGATGACTCGCATTGGCACCTCGAGCCGTTTCGCCAGCTCATCTATTTGCCGGACCACCTCGACCGCATCCGAGGTGCCGGGGTACCCGCACGTGACGCGGGTCAGCCGTCCGCCACGGGGAATCCGGTAGCCGCGCGTCGCGATCGCGATAGGCACCGGGCACGAGTGGAGCAGGTGGTCGGCGGTGGTGCCCACCACGACCTGACCGAGCGCCCCGCTGGCCGACGAGCCCAGCACCAGTACCTCGGCATCGAGTTCGCTGACCACCTCGGTAAGGCCGCCGGACGCCGAGCGGTGGGCGTGGCTGTGGAAGGTGACTTCGAGGGGCTCACCGAGTGCGGCGAGCTCGCGCTGCGCCTCCCGGGCCGAGTCGGCGGCGAGCTGGTCGGCCCAGGCCGCGTACTCGGCGTCCACCCGGGCGGGCGACGGGAACGTCCACGGCTTGGGCACGATCGTCGCCACGGTCAGAGAGGTGCGTAGCGTCCGCGCGGCCCCCACCGCGAGATGCAGAGGCGCCGGCCCACTCTTGCCGGCCAGGTAGCCGACGATGACGGTCACGGCACGTCCCGCGGCGGGTGGATGATTTCGACGCCGGGCACCGCGGCGTCGAGAGCCGAACGACGGTTCAGCGCGCTGTGGTGGCGGCCCCAGACGAAGTAGAAGGTCAGGAACAGCGACACCCACAGCGCGAATGCCAGCCAGGTGTACCAGGGCAGGCTGTACAGCAGGTAGCCGCAGGAGATGATCGCCAGCGCTGGTGTCACCGGGTAGCCGGGCACCTTGAACCCGCGGGGAAGATCCGGTTCGCGGCGACGCAACAGCACCACGCCGACAGCCACCACGATGAACGCCGTCAGGGTGCCGATCGACACCAGATCGGCCAGGTAGTCCAGCGGGACGAAGCCGGCCAGTATGGCCACCACGGTCGCCACGACGATGGTGTTGTTCACCGGTGTCATCGAGCGTGGATCGACCTTGGCGAACATCGACGGCAGCAGGCCGTCGCGGCCCATCGCGAACAGGATGCGGGTCTGGCCATAGAGGGTCACCAGTGTCACCGAGAAGATCGAGATCACAGCACCGGCGGCCAGCACGGTGCCCCAGTAGTTCGCCCCTGTGACGATATCCAGGATGGTGGCCAGGCCGGCTTTCTGGCCTTCGAAGTCCCGCCAGTCCTGCGCACCGAGGGCGGCGAACGCGACCAGCAGATAAACCGTCGTCACCGTGAGCAGGGCAGCGATGATGGCCTTGGGCATGGTCTTCTGTGGGTCCTTGACCTCATCGCCGGCGGTGGAGACCGCATCCAGGCCGATGTAGGAGAAGAAAATGGTGCCCGCGGCGGCACCGACGCCCGCGACGCCGAATGGCGCGAATTCGGCGAATCGATCGGTGTCGAAGGCGGTGAAGGCGATCACCGCGAACATCACCAGAACGCTGAGCTTGATGATGACCATGATGGCGTTGACTTTTGCCGATTCGCTGGCGCCCCGGATCAGCAGCAAGGCGCACAAGCCCACCAGAATCATGGCGGGGAGATTGACGATGCCGGGCTCGGCGTCCCAGGGTGCGGCCGATACCGCGTCGGGCAGCTGGAATCCGGTGAAGTTCTCCAGCAGTTTGTTGACGTACTGGCTCCAGCCCACCGCCACCGCTGCCGTCGACACTCCGTATTCCAGCAGCAGACAGGCCGCCACGCCCATCGCCACCACCTCACCAAGAGTGGTGTAGGCGTAGGAGTAGGTGGAGCCGGACACCGGCACCGCCGAGGCCAGCTCCGCGTAGCAGATCGCGGCCAGCCCGGCGGCCAGCCCGGCGATCATGAACGAGACTATGACGCTCGGTCCGGCTTTCGGAACCGCTTGCGACAGAACGAAGAAGATGCCGGTGCCGACCGTCGCGCCGACGCCGAACATGGTCAGCTGGAAAACGCCGATCGACCGCTTGAGATTCTCCGAGGCGCCGTGGGCCACCGGTGCGCCGATCACGGGTCGCCGGCGCAGCATCTGTTCGGTTAGAGATATCGGGGCCGTCATCGCGGGTCCTTTGAATTTTCGGAACTAGGCAGATTATGGGCCTGCTTCGGCCAGCGCGCTCGCTAACCATCGCGGAAGCTAAATTAAGTGTGGGAGCGCGCCCACCCGGGTTAGCCCGCCATCGTGTATGAAAAGCCTCGTGGGCAATGCCAGCGGGATCGTGATCGTCGGGGGTGGATTGGCGGCGGCACGGACCGCCGAGCAGCTGCGCAAGGCCGGCTACACCGGCCCGGTCGTCATCGTCAGCGACGAGCCGCACCTGCCTTACGACCGCCCGCCGCTGTCCAAGGACGTGTTGCAGCAATCCGCAAAGGCGCTCGACGACGTTCTCCTTAAGCCGGCCGAGTTCTATGCCGACAACGACATCACGCTGCGGCTCGGGGCCGCGGCACAGTCGCTGGACACCGCCGCGCGGACCCTGACCCTGACCGACGGCACCGTGCTGGACTACGACCAGCTCGTGATCGCCACCGGTCTGGTGCCCAGGCGCATCCCGTCCTTCCCCGATCTGCCCGGTATCCGGGTGCTGCGCTCCTTCGACGACGCCATGGACTTGCGCGAGCACGCCGGCTCGGCGCGCCGGGCCGTCATCGTCGGCGGCGGTTTCATCGGCTGCGAGGTCGCCGCGAGCCTGCGCAGTCTCGGGGTGGATGTGGTTCTCGTCGAGCCGCAGCCGACCCCGCTGGCCGGCGTGCTGGGGGAGCAGATCGGACAGCTGGTGGCCCGGCTGCACCGCGACGAGGGCGTGGACATTCGCACCGGCGTGGGTGTGGCCGAGGTGCGCGGTTCTGTTGAGGGCCACGTCACCGCCGTGGAACTGACCGACGGCACCATGCTCGACGCCGACCTCGTCCTCGTCGGCATCGGGTCCCGGCCGGCCACCGACTGGCTGGTGGGCAGCGGGGTGGCGCTGGACAACGGGGTGATGTGCGACGAAGTCGGCCGCACCAGCGAGCCGCACGTCTGGGCGCTCGGCGATGTCGCGTCATGGCGCGACGCGGCTGGCCACCAGGTGCGGGTGGAGCATTGGAGCAACGTCGCCGATCAGGCCCGCGTGCTGGTGCCGGCGATGCTGGGTGCCGACGTGCCGACGCTGACCGTGGTGCCCTACTTCTGGAGCGACCAGTACGACGTCAAGATTCAGTGCCTCGGCGAACCGGAGTCCGGTGACGTGGTGCATGTCGTCGAGGACGACGGCCGCAAGTTCCTGGCCTACTACGAACGCGACGGCATGCTGACCGGCGTGGTCGGCGGCGGCATGCCCGGCAAGGTGATGAAGGCGCGCGCCAAGATCGCCGCTCGCGCGCCCATCGGCGAGGTGCTCGGCTAGAGCCCGCCCGCCACGGCGTCGAACGCGCCGCCGAGGGCATGCCGCAGCGACACCGTCTCGTCGCCCAGCCAGTGCTCGTAGGCGGCCAGCGCCACCCCGAGCATCAGCCAGGCGATGGTTTGCGGCGTCAGGTCCTGCGGGCGGGTGCCGGTGCGCCGAGCCACGAAGCTGGCCACCACCTCACGCCAGCCGGCGTACATCGTCATCGAGTACGCCTGCAGTTCCGGGGTCTGCAGGATCACTCGCATCCGCTGGCGGTGCCGCTCGGTCTCCGAGTCGTCGAAGGTGTTGAAGTCCAGCAGCGCCGACCGCAGTGCCGTTCCCAGTGGCAGATCCGGGTCGGTACCGTCCAGCAGCGCCGTGAAATGCCGCAGGTGTGCGTCGAAGTCGCCCCACGGGATCGCGTTCTTCGATGCGTAGTAGCGGAACAGCGTCCGGCGCGAGATCCCCGCCCCGAGCGCGACATCGTCGACGCTGACCTCACCGAATCCATAGGCGACGAACAGGTCCAGGGCGATGTCGGCGATCTGCTCGGGCGTGGTGGAGCGACGCCTCCCGACCCGTGCAGTACCCATCATCGACAAAAACCTTCCCTTTACGGCACCTGATGCCATATTCTGACCGTCTCGACGGGCGAATGTCGACAATTCGCGCCGAACGATGAAGAACGCCCAACCGAAAAGGAGCGCCGCATGGAGCACACCCAGAACGAGACCGGGTCCGCCACCGAGCTGGTGGCCGAGAGCCTGGTCGAAGAGGTCTCCATCGACGGGATGTGCGGGGTCTACTGATCGACCGCGCGCTGACCCTGCGACTGCACCCGCAGGTGGCGATCCGCCCTGAGCCGTTCGGGGCGCTGCTCTACCACTTCGGCACCCGCAAGCTGTCGTTCCTCAAAAACCGCACCATCCTGGCCGTCGTCCAATCGCTGGCCGATCACCCCGACGTCGGCTCAGCACTGTCGGCAGCGGGTGTCGGTGCGGGTGACGAGGGGCCCTACCTGCACGCCCTCGGCGTACTCGCCGATTCCCACATGCTGGTATCCGTGAATGGAGAGGCCCCATGACGTCCGGACTCATCGCTCAGTTCGAGCGCGGCCTCGACGCCCCCATCTGCCTGACCTGGGAGCTCACCTACGCCTGCAATCTGGCGTGCGTGCACTGCCTGTCCTCGTCGGGCCGGCGCGACCCGCGTGAGCTGTCCACCGAGCAGTGCAAGGCGATCATCGACGAGCTGATGCGTATGCAGGTGTTCTACGTCAACATCGGCGGCGGCGAGCCCACCGTGCGGCCCGACTTCTGGGAACTGGTGGACTACGCCACCGCCCACCACGTCGGAGTGAAGTTCTCCACCAACGGGGTGCGGATCAGCCCTGCGGTGGCCGCCCGGCTGGCCGCCAGCGACTATGTGGATGTCCAGATCTCGGTGGACGGCGCCACCGCCGACGTCAACGACGCTGTGCGAGGAACGGGTTCCTTCGCGATGGCGGTGCGGGCGCTGGAAAACCTTGCCGCAGCAGGCTATTCGAATCCCAAGATCTCGGTGGTCGTCACCCGGCACAACGTCGATCAGCTCGATGACTTCAAAGCCCTGGCCGACCGTTACGGCGCGACGCTGCGGATCACCCGGCTGCGGCCCTCGGGCCGGGGCGCCGATGTGTGGGACGAACTGCACCCCACCGCCGCCCAGCAGGTCCAGCTGTACGACTGGCTCGTCGCCCACGGTGAGGGAGTGCTCACCGGCGACTCGTTCTTCCACCTGTCCGGCCTCGGCGAGCCCGGTGCGCTGGCCGGGCTGAACATGTGCGGAGCCGGCCGGGTGGTCTGCCTGATCGACCCGGTGGGCGACGTCTACGCCTGTCCGTTCGCCATTCACGACCGCTTCCTGGCCGGCAACGTCGTCTCCGACGGCGGTTTCGGCCCGGTCTGGCGGGATTCGGAACTGTTCACCGAGCTGCGCCGCCCGCAGTCGGCCGGGGCGTGCGGCAGCTGCGGTCACTACGACAGCTGCCGCGGCGGCTGCATGGCGGCGAAGTTTTTCACCGGCCTGCCGATGGACGGCCCGGATCCCGAGTGCGTGCAGGGCTACGGCGCCCCGGCGCTGGCCGCCGACCGGGAGACCCCTCGGCCGCGGGTCGACCACTCCCGCACCGTGCTGCTGACCCTGGCCCGCCCGCCCGCCAAAGCCCCCAGCAAGCCCTGCAACGAAAGCCCCGTCTAATGGCTCGTGATCTCTGGTTCGAAACCGTCGCCGTCGCGCAGGAACGCGCCAAGAAGCGGCTGCCCAAGGCTGTCTATTCTGCCCTGCTGGCCGGCAGCGAGAAGGGCTTGACCTACTCCGACAACGTCGAGGCGTTCTCCGAGCTGGGCTTCGCGCCGCACGTCATCGGCGCCACCGAGAAGCGTGACCTGGCCACCACGGTGATGGGCCAGGACATCGCCCTGCCGGTGCTGATCTCACCCACCGGTGTGCAGGCGGTGCACCCCGACGGTGAGGTGGCGGTAGCCCGGGCCGCCGCTGCCCGCGGCACCGCGATGGGGTTGTCGTCGTTCGCCAGCAAGCCCATCGAAGAGGTCGTCGCGGCCAATCCGAAGACCTTCTTCCAGATCTACTGGCTGGGCGGGCGCGACGCCATCGCCGAGCGCGCCGAGCGGGCTCGCGCGGCCGGGGCGGTGGGTCTGATCGTCACTACCGACTGGAGCTTCTCGCACGGCCGGGACTGGGGCAGCCCCAAGATCCCGGAGAAGATGGACATCAAGACCGCCATCAAGATGTCCCCGCAGGGCCTGGTGCGGCCCAGCTGGTTCCTGGAATGGGCCAAGACGCTCAAACCCCCGACGCTGACCGCACCCAACCAGGGCCCGCGCGGAGCGGCCGGCCCGCCGTTCTTCGCCGCCTACGGCGAGTGGATGGGTACGCCACCGCCCACCTGGGAGGACATCGCCTGGCTGCGCGAGTTCTGGGGGGGACCGTTCATGCTCAAGGGCGTGATGCGCGTCGACGACGCCCGACGTGCGGTGGACGCCGGCGTCACGGCCATCTCGGTGTCCAACCACGGCGGCAACAACCTCGACGGCACCCCCGCCACCATCCGGGCGCTGCCGGCGATTGTCGACGCCGTCGCCGACCAGGTGGAGGTGCTGCTCGACGGCGGCGTCCGCCGGGGCAGTGACGTGGTGAAGGCGCTGGCCCTCGGTGCGCGGGCGGTGATGATCGGCCGGGCCTACCTGTGGGGGCTGGGGGCGGCCGGGCAGGCCGGCGTGGAGAACGTGCTCGACATCTTCAGCGGCGGCATCGACTCCGCGCTGCGCGGACTGGGCAAATCGTCGGTCCACGACATCACCCGCGAAGACGTTCTGATTCCGCCCGGATTTGCCCGAACCCTCGGCGCGCCGCGGTCTACCATCGCGGAGTGATCGCCGGGACCGAACTGGGGGAGTGCACATACTCCCAGTTCGACGGCACGGCGCCGACGCTGATGGTGCCGGTCGGTTCGACCGAACAGCACGGTCCGCACCTGCCCCTGGATACCGACACCCGCATCGCGACGGCAGTTGCCCGCAGCGTGGCCGCCGGACTCGGTCACCTGCTCGCCCCGGCGATCCCGTACGGCGCATCGGGGGAGCACCAGAGTTTCCCCGGCACCATCTCGATCGGCACCGCGGCCCTGACCGCGGTGCTGGTGGAATACGCCCGCTCGGCCTGCGACTGGGCGCCGCGACTGGTATTCGTCAACGGCCACGGCGGCAACCTCGACGCGCTGCGGTCGGCCACCGCGACGTTGCGCCGCGAGGGGCGTGACACCGGCTGGGTCAGCGTGCGTGCGCAGGAGCCCGGCGATTCGCCCGCTGATTTTCATGCCGGGCATACCGAAACCTCGCTGTTGCTGCATCTTTGTCCGCAGGTGGTGCGCCGCGAGCGCTACGTCCGGGGTAACACCGCGCCGCTGGCCGAGCTGCTGCCGGCCCTGCGCAGTGGTGGCGTCGCGGCGGTCAGCCCGTCCGGTGTCCTGGGCGACCCGACCACCGCTACCGCTGCGGCGGGGTCCCGGATCTTCGCCGATATGGTCGCCGACTGCCTGCGCCGAGTGCGCCAGTGGCGGCCCGGACCGGACGGGATGCTGGGATGACCCGGCTGCCCGACGGCTTCGCCGTCCAGGTGGACCGGCGGGTGAAAAAGCTGGGCTCCGGTTCGGCACTGCTGGGCGGGTCGCCGACCCGGCTGCTGCGGCTGGCGCCGGCCGCCCAAAGCATGCTCGACGACGGCAGGCTTCAGGTTCGCGATGCCGCCAGCGCGGATCTGGCCCGCGCCCTGCTCGACGCCACCGTCGCCCACCCCAGACCCGCCGGCGGCCCGTCCTACCGCGACGTCACCGTGGTGATTCCGGTGCGCGACAACGCCGCCGGGGTGCAGCGTCTGGTGATGGCGCTACGCGGGCTGCGGGTCATCGTGGTCGACGACGGTTCCGCCGAGCCGCTGACCCACAGCGTGTTCGACGGTGCCCTGTGCGAGATCGAGATCCTGCGGCACCCGACGAGTCGCGGACCCTCGGCAGCCCGCAACACCGGGTTGGCGTGGTCGCACACCGAGTTCGTGGCGTTCCTCGACGCCGACGTGCTGCCCCGGCGGGGCTGGATGGAGGCGCTGCTCGGGCACTTCTGCGATCCCACCGTGGCTCTGGTGGCCCCGCGCATCGTGGCACTGCACGCCGACGACGGCGTGGTGTCCCGCTACGAGGCGGTGCGGTCGGCGCTGGACCTCGGCGAGCGGGAGGCGCCGGTGGTGCCCTACGGGCCGGTGTCCTACGTGCCCAGTGCGGCGATCGTCTGCCGTCGCTCCGAGGTGGTCGACATCGGCGGCTTCGACGAGGGTCTGCGGGCGGGCGAGGACGTGGACCTGTGCTGGCGGCTGCTGGAGAGCGGCTCGCGGCTGCGTTATGAACCGGTGGCTCTGGTGGCCCATGAGCACCGGACCGATCTGCGACAGTGGCTGGCGCGCAGGTCGTTCTACGGCGGCTCGGCCGCACCGCTGGCGCAGCGCCACCCGGACAACATCGCACCGGTGGTCATTCCGCTGTTTTCGCTGCTGGCCTGGGCCTCGCTGGCCACCGGCTCGGCCGCCGGCGCGCTGGCCGGGACGGTGTTCGCCGGGATGTACGCGCGCAAGGTGAGCAAGACCGTCGGCAGCACCGGGGTCACCGCGCCCGACGCCGCGGCGCTGGCCGCGCGCGGCTTGGGTTACGGCGCGGTGCAACTGTCCACGGCGGCGTGCCGGCACTATTGGCCGGCCGCCGTGGCCGGCGCGGTGGTGTCCAAGCGATGCCGTCGGGCGGTGGCGGCCGCGGCGGTGATCGACGCGGTGCACGGCTGGACGACCCGCCGTCGCCTGCTCGACGAGGGCGGCAAACCGATCGGTCCGGTCGGCTACATGGCGCTCAAACGGCTCGACGACCTCGCCTACGGCGCCGGGCTGTGGGCAGGGGTGATCCGGCAGCGCACCGTCGCGCCGCTGCGCCCCGACATCAAGCGGTGAGCGCCGCGGCGGACGTCCTGATCGTCGGCGCCGGTAGCGCGGGTTCGATTCTGGCCGAGCGCCTTTCGGCGGACCCGTCGCGACGCGTGACGGTGCTGGAGGCCGGCCCGGACCGCCGCGACGTCGGGATCCGGGCCCTGACCGACCCTGCGGCGGTGCTGCCGATCGGGCCGGACAGCCCGGTGGTCCGCCGTTATCCGACCGCGCTCACCGGCGACCCGCAGCGGTTGGCCGAGATCGTGCGCGGCTGCTGCCTGGGCGGCTCGGGAGCGGTCAACGGCGGCTACTTCTGCCGGCCGCCGGCCGCCGACTTCGGCCACGTGGGGCCGGGCTGGTCCTGGGCCGACGTCGAACCGCACTTCCGGGCCGTCGAACGCCGGATCGCCATTCGCCGGGTGAGTGAATTCACCGGCCCGACAGCGGATTTCCTTGCCGCTGCCGGTCGCGCCGGATTCCGCTGGCTGCCCGACCTGAACGCCGACCCGGGCGGCGACAACACCCCACCGGGCCTCGCTGCGGTGCCGCTGAACATCGGCGACGGTGTCCGCCGCGGTCCGGGGGCGGTCTTCCTGGAGCCGGCCCTGGACCGGCCCAACCTCACCGCGCTCACCGGCGTTCGGGTGACCCGCCTGCTGTTGGCGGGTCACCGCGTCGCCGGGGTGCACGCCGTAGGGCCGCACGGGCCGGTGCGGCTGCACGCCGATCGGGTGGTGCTCTGCGCCGGTGCGGTGGACACCGCGCGTCTGCTGCTGGGTTCCGGGATCGGACCGGCGCGGGACTTGGCGGATCTCGGCATCCCGGTGGTCGCCGATCTGCCGGTGGGCCAACGGTTCTCCGACCACCCGGAGTGGCTGCTGAGCACCGGTTGGGATGCCGTCGGCGGCCACCCGGTGCTGGAGGCCGTGCTGGTGACCGACGTGCTGGAGGTCCGGCCCTACACCACCGGGTTCGGATCGGCGTCCCCGAATATCGGTGTCGCTCTGATGCGTCCGCGGGCCCGGGGGCGGCTTTCACTGGTGTCGGCCGACCCCGACATCGCACCCCGTATCGAGCACCGCTACGACAGCGAACCCGCCGACGTCGCCGACCTGTGGCGTGGTGCCGACTTGGTGGCTGAAATTACCCGCGGGGCAACTGAACTCGGCGCAGCGGTCTGGTCGACCTCCCAACACCTCTGCGGCACCGCCCCGATAGGGGAGGTCGTCGATCCGCAGTGCCGGGTGCTCGGTGTGGACGCGCTGTCGGTGGTCGACGGCTCGATACTGCCGACGGTTCCCGGACGCGGCCCGCACGCCACCATCGCGATGCTGGCGCACCACGCCGCGGAGTTCTTCTAGCCCGCCTCACCGCGAGCGTGCGTGTCGGTACACCGACACGCCGCCGCGGCGTGCGGTTCGCGCACGCTCGCCCCGAAGGGTGTCGCCGCTGTCCGCGTTAGCTCAGTTCGCAGCGGATCGGCAGGTGCTTGAGGCCGCCCACGAAAGTGGTCGCCATGTGCTCGGGGTTGCCGGCCAGCTCGATGGACTTGATCCGGGGCACCAGCTCGGTGAAGAAGCTGTTGATCTCCATCCGGGCCAGCGCCGCACCCAGGCAGAAGTGCACCCCGTACCCAAAGGACAGGTGCTTGTTGGGGTCGCGGCCGACGTCGAAGCGCATCGGGTCGGTGAAGGCGTCCTCGTCGCGGTTGGCCGAGACATAGCTCAGCAGCACCGCCTCACCCTTGGCGATCGGCACGCCGCGCACCTCGGTGTCGGCCTGGGCGGTGCGCATGAACTCCTTCACCGGCACCACCCAGCGGATCATCTCCTCCACCGCGGTGCCCATCAGTGCGGGGTCCTTCTGCAGTCGCGCCAGCTCGTCCGGGTTCTGCAGCAGCGCCAGCATGCCCCCGGCGATGCCGGCGCTGGTGGTGTCGTGGCCGGCGCTGGCCACGATCACGTAGTAGGACAGGGTGTCCATGTCGGTCAGCGGCTGGCCGTTGATCGTGGCATTGGCGATCGCCGACGACAGGTCTTCGGTGGGGTGCTCCCGGCGCGAGTTGGTCAGCGCGGTGAAGTAGTTGAAGAAGTCGATCAGCACCGCCAGCATGTCGTCGACGTCACCGCCGCGCTGAAACTCCTCGTCGTTGCCGCCGAACATCTCCTGGGTGAGTTTGAGCATCCGGGGGAAGTCCGACTCCGGCAGTCCCAGCATGGTCAGGATGACGTAGAGCGGGTAGTTGACGGCCACCTCGGTGACGAAGTCGAACTCCGGACCCGCGGCGGCCATCTTGTCGACGTAGATCTTGGCCAGTTCGTCGCAGCGGTCCTTCAGCGCGCGCATCGCCTTCGGGCGGAACCAGTCCACCCCGATCTTGCGCATGTCGCGGTGGTGCGGGTCGTCCATGTGGATCAAGGTGCGCAGGCCACGGCCGGCCTCCATGTCGCGGCGAAGCGCATCGTCCGCGTCCGCGATGGTCAGCAGTGGGCGCGGATCGTTGGTGAACAGATCGTTCTGCCGTTCGATCTCCATGATGTCGGCGTGCTTGGTGATCGCCCAGAACGGCCGGTAACCGGGGACGTCCACCCAGGCCACCGGCGCGTGCTTGCGGCAATGCGCCAGGGCAGCGTGCAGTCTCGTCTCGTCGGCGTAGGCCGCAGGATCGGCCAGGACCCGTGCTGCTTCGTCGATGATCCGTGTGTTCATTGCGGCTCCCTAGCGTGCGTCGACGAGAGTTGACGGGTGTCAGCCTCACACATGTGAGTGATCTTCGTCCCGGGGGGTCGCCCTGACTCGGGGGCTCGCCCGGGATGTCACCGCAGCGAGTAGCGGATCGGCAGGTGCTTGAGGCCGCCCACGAAGGTGGTGGCCATGAATTCCGGTTCACCGGCCAATTCGACCGATGCCAACCGGGGCACCAGTTCGGTGAAGAAGCTGTTCATCTCCATTCGGGCCAGCGCCGCACCCAGGCAGAAGTGCACGCCGTAACCGAAGGACAGGTGCTTGTTGGGGTCGCGGCCGACGTCGAACCGGAACGGGTCGGCGAAGACGTCCTCGTCGCGATTGGCCGAGACATAGCTCAGCAGTACGGACTCACCCTTGGCGATCGGCACGCCGCGCACCTCGGTATCGGCCTGGGCGGTGCGCATGAACTCCTTGACCGGCACCACCCAGCGAATCATCTCCTCCACCGCGGTGCCCATCAACGTCATGTCGTTGCGCAGCCGGTCCAGTTGGTCGGGGTTCTGCAGCAGCGCCAGCATTCCGCCGGCGATGCCTGCGCTGGTGGTGTCGTGACCAGCGCTGGCCACGATCACGTAGTACGACGCGGTATCCATGTCCGACAGCGGCTGACCGTTGATCGTGGCGTTGGCGATCGCCGACGTGAGATCGGCGGTGGGGTGCTCGCGGCGCGACGCCGTCAGCCCGGCGAAATAGGTGAAGAAGTCCATCAGCACCGCGAGCACGTCCTCCAGCGAGTTGGAGCCGCGCTGGAACTCCGAGTCGTCGGCACCGAACAACTCCTGGGTGAGTTTGAGCATGCGGGGGAAGTCCGACTCCGGCAGGCCCAGCAGCGACAGGATGACGTAGAGCGGGTAGTTGACGGCCACTTCCTGGACGAAGTCGCACTCCTGACCGGTCGCGGCCATTTTGTCGACGTAGATCTTGGCCAATTCGTCGACGCGGACCTTGAGGTCGCGCATGGCCTTCGGGCGGAACCAGTCGGCCCCGATCTTGCGCATGTCGCGATGGTGTGGATCGTCCATGTGGATCAGGGTGCGAAGCCCGATGCCGGCCTCGCGCTGCTCGCGCAAGACGTCCTCCATGCCGGAGTACTGCAGCAGCGGCCGCGGTTCGTTGGTGAACAGATCGTTCTGCCGCTCGATCTCCATGATGTCGGCGTGCTTGGTGATCGCCCAGAACGGTTTGTAGGCGGGTGACTCGACCCAGGACACCGGGGCGTTTCTGCGCAGATGCGTCAGCGCGGCGTGCAGCCTCGTCTCGTCGGTGTAGGCCTGTGGATTGGCCAGCACGCCGGCTTCCTCGTCGGTGATTCGTGCGCCCATCGGTTCCTCCTGCCGCGGAAGACGAACTACTTCCCATCCAGCATAAGGACACTTATGGACTGGCGGGTTCAGTTCGCGCGTAGGCTCTGCACCCGTGCCGCATCGTCTCGTCGGCGCCGTGATCCGGTGCGCCGTCGCCGTGCTGGCGCTGATCATGGTTCTCGTCGGATGCGCGACGGATGCTCTCTCCGGCACCGGGCACCCGACGGTCGTCCGGCTCGCCGACGGACCGGTTCGCGGCCTGGCCGGCGACGGCGTCAGAGTTTTCCAGGGCATTCCCTATGCAGCGGCCCCGGTCGGGCCGCTGCGCTGGCAGCCGCCGATTCCGCCGCCGCGGTGGAAGTCCGTGCGCGACGCCACCAAACCCGGGCTGCGCTGCATTCAGGACATTCGCGTTGATCCCGATTTCGGACGGCCGACCAGCGAGGATTGTCTCAACCTCACCGTCTGGACCCCGGACGGCGCCACGCCGAAGTCCCGTCGTGCGGTGATGGTGTGGATTCACGGCGGCGGCTTCCTCAACGGCAGTTCGGACATCTACAACTCCCGCTGGCTGGCCACCCAGGGCGACATCGTGGTGGTCACCATCAACTACCGGCTCGGCGCGCTGGGGTTCCTGGCCCATCCCGCACTGACCGGCCCGGTGGGGGAGGACCCCGGCAACTACGGATTGGCCGACCAGCAGGCCGCGCTGCGCTGGGTCCGCGACAACATCGCCGCGTTCGGCGGCGATCCCGGCAAGGTCACCATCGCCGGTGAGTCGGCCGGGGCGATGTCGGTGTGCGACCACCTGATCGCCCCGGAGTCCACCGGGCTGTTCCGGGCGGCCATCATGCAGAGCGGGCCGTGCCAAGCCCAAGCCGCACTGCCGGCGGCCGAGCGGATCAGCGTCGACTACGCCCGCCGCGTCGGCTGTGCCGACATGGCGGCGGCGGCACGGTGTCTGCGCGACCTGCCCGCCGACCGGCTGGAGACCGGGCCACCGTACGTGCGGATCGGAGCCAACGTCCTGACCGGCCCGGTGACCGGAACCCAGCGGTTGCCGGCCGCGCCGCCGTCGGTGGCCGGCACCGGCAAGACCGCCCGGGTGCCGGTGCTGATCGGCAGCACCGCCGACGAGTTCACGCTTTTCGTCGCGATGACGTATCTGCGTCGCGGCGGACTACCCGTCTACCGCCGCCTGCTCGACGACACGTTCGGCGCCGAGGCGCCGACGGTCGCCGCCCAGTACGCGCTGGACCGCTACGACGGCAGCGCCGCGCTGGCCTACTCCGCCGCGGTCACCGACGGAGTATTCGCCTGCCCGATCGCCGCACTGGCCACCACGCTGGCCCGGCGGCAGCCGGTCTACGCCTATGAGTTCAGCGACCGCACCGCGCCGGCGCCGGAGCCGTTGCGCTCGGTTCCCTTCGCGGTCGGTGCGGCCCATGCGCTGGAACTGCGCTACCTGTTCGACATGGGCGGCGCGCCGCCGCTCAACCGGCCGCAACGGGCACTGGCCGACCGGATGATCGCGTACTGGAGCCGGTTCGTGAGCAGCGGTGCCCCGGACGTCGAGGGTCAACCGCAGTGGCCGGCGCTGAATCCCGATCAGCCGCAACAACTGTCGTTGCAAACCGGCATGCCATTACTCACCGGCGACTTCGACACGCGGCACCGCTGCGGTTTCTGGTCGTCGCGCGGTTAGCGCCGATCAGGGCAGGCTGAGCTGAACCAGGGTGCAGTCGTCCTCGAACAACCCTGATGTCGCCACGGCTTTGAGTCTGGTGGTCAGCACGTCCAGCGACCACTGCGCGGTGCCGACCATGCCGCGGCATAGTTCGATGAATTCGGTGAGCGACCAGAGCGTTCCGTCGGGCAGGGTCAGCTCGAACGCACCGTCGCTGTAGATCAGCATCTCCGTATCGGGTGGGACCACATAGCTGCCGGCTTCGAAGGTGGTGTCGTCGAACATCCCCACGGGTACCGCCGCGGTGGCCAACTCGGTGACCTCCAGCGCACCGGGTCGGCTGCTGAACATCAACGCGGGGGGATGGCCCGCACTTGCGTAGCGCAGCGTGCGGGTGGACGCCTGGTACACCCCGTACCAGATGGTGAAGTAGTTTCCGCCGTGCTGTTCCATCTGGAACAGCCGGTTGAGTTCGGTCAGCACCCGCCCGGGCTCCCGCATGGTGGCCGGCGAGAGCGTTCCCGACCGGATGAGGTTGTGCGCGGAAACCGAAACCATGGCGGGTTCCACGCCGTGCCCGGAAACGTCGAGCAGGTAGACGATCAGATGGTCGTCATCGATCCAGCGGTAGTCGTAACTGTCCCCGCCGAGTTCGCGCGTCGACACGTAGCGCGAGGTCACCGCCACCTCGCCGTCGAGGTCGCCGGGCAGGATCGACGCCACGTAGTTCGCCGCGCTCTTGATGTCGGACATCAGCCGGTCGGTCTGCTCTCTAAGGAGCCTGGTCAATGCCTGATTCTGGCGGTCCCGATCGGCGATGTGCCGTTGCGCGCGCTCCTCGGCCGCCACTTCCTCGTCGATGACCCGGAACGACGCCACCAATCCGTCGCGCGTGCCGTCCGCTCCGTAGTACGGCTTTGAATGAAAGTGGACCGAGTGCGGATTGCCGTTGGCATCTAAAAGACAGGCGCGACCGATGGTGTTTCCGCCGCCGGTGATCTCCGCCCAGCGTTCCTGTTGCGGGAAGTACCGTTCCGGTGCGGGGAAGTCCAGGACGCGCTTACCGACCCAGTACTCGGGACCGGCGCCGAGAGCCTTCTCCACCGACTTCGACACCCAGGTGATCGTGCTGTCGTCGTCGAGTCGGAGCACCACATCGGCGACGTTCTCGGCGAGCAACCGGAACTGTTCCTCGGATGCCGCGATGCGCCGGGTGAGTTCGGAGCGGTCGGTGACGTCCCGCCAGGTGACGGTGATCCATCCGGGTATCGGCTGGGAGGCTCGGGTGTCGTAGTACCGCACTTCTCCCAGGTGGCTGTTGTTCAGCGGCAGGTCGTCGAGGATCACCGGTGCGCCGGTCTCGGCGCAGCGCAGGAATTCCGGGAGCATCACGGCGATGCCGGGCTGGGTTTCCAGCACGCTGCGGCCGATGATCTGGTCGCGGCTCAGACCGAGGTACTCGCAGGCGGCCCGGTTGACGTCGCGGTGCACCAGGTCCACCACCTGCCCGTCCTGCCAGATGCCCTCCATCAGGACTTGCGGATCGAGCATCGACTCGGTGTTCGCGCGCCAGAGGGCATTAGCGCGGTCGGAGGCGGCCATGGCCCGCGCCAGCGCCGAATTGTCGTAGAACGCCCAGATCCGCCCGGTGAACCCGGGATAGGGCGCGGGTTTACACACAACACCCAGGTGAGTCGGTGAATGCGGAAACAGCCACGTGGTTCTCAACTGGGCGGTCGGATCGCGCTCCAACTGGCGCAGTGCGGCGAGGGTGTCGGCATTGTTGATCGTCCCGCCGGCCAGGCGCCGCATGAAATCGGTGAATGCGGTTGCGGGGGTAGGGCCGGCCGGGATCTTCAGAAGCTCCGCGGCCGAGGCGTTCACGTGAGCGAAATCGATGGTCGAGTCCACCGACACCAGGCCGACGTCGAGTTCGTCGAGTAAGCCGGCGAGCTGGGCGACCTGGCGACGAATGTCGCGACTGTCGGCAGCGGCCCGCAGCATCCGCGCGGCGTTTGCGGCGGTGGTTGCTCCGAAGCCTGTTCCGATCCGGCGAAAGGCCGCCTCGACTGTGGTGATCATGTCTTTCCCTGAAAGTTGACCCCGCGCGCCCCGCAATAAACTAAGACGGTCTATTAAAGCAGTTCTACTCGACCGATGCCGCTTCTTGACATTGAGAGCAAGGCTAAGGATACCAGAACGGAAGAGTTGTCGCCCAACCGCACGACAGCCAAAGTCTACCGTGCGCCGGGCCGCCCGCGCCGGTCCCGCAAGGCGGGCTGGCGTCCTGACGCGGGCCGCTTCCGCGGCCGGACCGGGCAGCTGTCCATGGATTTGGAGCCTGCCCCGATCGTCAGGCATACTGTCCCGGTTGTCTTGAGCCGGGTTCGCAGCCTTCGGGTGCGTGCCGCCCAGGACATCCGACCAGCGCCCAACACCGGCGCATCCGGTCCCCACCTCGCAACGGGATTTTTCCCCTGAGCGGGTCTGCGTGCGGGTGACACACCCGACCGCGGGGGCCGGTGAACCAGGACAGGTAAACAGCGGCGGCGACAGCCAGCGCCTCGGGAATCCGGGCGCTGCGATCAAGAGTGAGGTAGGAGAAGCGTGGCGGGACAGAAGATCCGCATCAGGCTCAAGGCCTACGACCATGAGGCCATTGACGCCTCGGCGCGCAAGATCGTGGAAACGGTCACCCGTACCGGCGCGAGTGTCGTCGGTCCTGTGCCGCTGCCCACCGAGAAGAACGTGTACTGCGTCATCCGGTCCCCGCATAAGTACAAGGATTCGCGGGAGCACTTTGAGATGCGTACTCACAAGCGGCTCATCGACATCCTCGACCCGACGCCGAAGACGGTTGACGCGCTGATGCGCATCGACCTGCCGGCCAGCGTCGACGTGAACATCCAGTAGGGGATTGACAGAGAAATGGCAGCCTCTAACAAGCCACGGCGGGGAATCCTCGGAACCAAGCTGGGCATGACCCAGGTGTTCGACGAGAACAACCGCGTCGTTCCGGTCACGGTCGTCAAGGCCGGGCCGAATGTCGTAACCCGCATCCGTACGCCGGAGCAAGACGGTTACAGCGCCGTCCAGCTGGCCTACGGCGAGATCAACCCGCGCAAGGTCACCAAGCCGGTCACCGGCCAGTTCGCGGCGGCCGGGATCAACCCGCGCCGGCATCTGGCTGAGCTTCGTCTGGACGACGAAGCCGCCGCCGCCGAGTACCAGGTGGGCCAGGAGCTGGGCGCTGACGTCTTCGCCGAGGGCAGCTACGTCGACGTCACCGGTACCTCCAAGGGCAAGGGCTTCGCCGGCACCATGAAGCGGCACGGCTTCAGCGGCCAGGGCGCCGCGCACGGCGCCCAGGCGGTGCACCGCCGGCCCGGTTCGATCGGTGGCTGCTCAACCCCCGGTCGTGTCTTCAAGGGCACCCGGATGTCTGGCCGGATGGGTAACGAGCGCGTCACCACCCAGAACCTGGTGGTGCACAAGGTCGACGCCGAGAACGGCGTGCTGTTGATCAAGGGTGCGGTCCCCGGCCGCACCGGCGGCCTGGTGATGGTTCGCACCGCGGTCAAACGAGGTGAGAAGTAATGGCAACGACGATTAACGTGCAGAGCCCGGACGGCACCATTCGCGGCAGCGTAGAGCTGCCCGCGGAGCTGTTCGACGTGGAGCCCAACATCGCGCTGATGCACCAGGTGGTGACGGCGCAGCTGGCCGCCAAGCGGCAGGGCACCCACGCCACCAAGACTCGCGCCATGGTCTCCGGCGGCGGCAAGAAGCCGTACCGGCAGAAGGGCACCGGCCGCGCCCGTCAGGGTTCCACCCGCGCTCCGCAGTTCACCGGCGGCGGCGTCGTTCACGGCCCGCAGCCGCGTGACTACAGCCAGCGGACCCCGAAGAAGATGATCGCCGCCGCGCTGCGCGGTGCGCTCTCCGACCGGGCCCGCAACGAGCGGATTCACGCGGTCACCGAACTGGTCGGCGGCCAGATCCCGTCCACCAAGAGCGCCAAGTCGTTTCTCGGCACTCTGACCGATCGTCGCAAGGTGCTGGTCGTCATCGGCCGCAGCGACGAGGTGGGTGCCAAGAGCGTGCGCAACCTCCCGGGCGTGCACGTGCTGTCCCCGGACCAGTTGAACACCCGCGACGTGCTCAATGCCGACGACGTGATCTTCAGCGTCGAGGCGCTCAACGCCTACATCGAGCACGCTTCTGACTCAAAGACGGCTAAGCAGCAGGAGGTGTCGGCCTGATGGCGACAGTGACTGACCCGCGCGACATCATCCTGGCGCCGGTGATCTCAGAGAAGTCCTACGGGCTGATCGAGGACAACGTCTACACGTTCTTCGTCCATCCGGACTCGAACAAGACGCAGATCAAGATCGCGATCGAGAAGATCTTCGCGGTCAAGGTGGAGTCGGTGAACACGGCCAACCGGCAGGGCAAGCGCAAGCGCACCCGGTACGGCTACGGCAAGCGCAAGGACACCAAGCGCGCGATCGTGACCCTGGCTCCTGGCAGCAAGCCGATCGACATCTTCGGAGCACCGGCCTAGCCGGTGAGAAAGCACCTGAAGGACACATCATGGGAATTCGCAAGTACAAGCCGACGACCCCCGGTCGCCGCGGTGCCAGCGTCTCCGACTTCGCTGAGATCACCCGCACGACCCCGGAGAAGTCGCTGCTGCGCCCGCTGCACAGCACCGGTGGACGTAACGCCCACGGCCGTATCACCACCCGGCACAAGGGCGGCGGCCACAAGCGCGCCTACCGAGTCATCGACTTCCGTCGCAACGACAAGGACGGCGTCAACGCCAAGGTCGCGCACATCGAATACGACCCGAACCGCACCGCCAACATCGCGCTGCTGCATTTCCTGGACGGCACCAAGCGCTACATCATCGCGCCGCAGGGGCTCAAGCAGGGCGACGTCGTTGAGTCCGGCCCGAACGCCGACATCAAGCCCGGCAACAACCTGCCGCTGCGCAACATCCCGGCCGGCACCCTGGTGCACGCCGTGGAACTGCGCCCGGGCGGCGGCGCCAAGCTGGCCCGCTCGGCCGGCGCCAGCATCCAGCTGCTGGGCAAGGAAGGCACCTACGCCGCACTGCGGATGCCCTCCGGTGAAATCCGCCGCGTCGACGTGCGCTGCCGCGCCACCGTCGGCGAGGTGGGCAACGCCGAGCAGGCGAACATCAACTGGGGCAAGGCCGGCCGGATGCGGTGGAAGGGCAAGCGCCCGACCGTCCGCGGTGTGGTGATGAACCCGGTCGACCACCCGCATGGTGGTGGTGAGGGTAAGACCTCTGGCGGTCGTCACCCGGTCAGCCCCTGGGGCAAGCCGGAGGGTCGCACCCGCAAGCCGAACAAGCCGAGCGACAAGCTCATCGTCCGACGCCGTCGCACCGGCAAGAACAAGCGCTAGGCGGGAGTAGAAATGCCACGCAGCCTCAAGAAGGGTCCGTTCGTCGACGACCATCTGCTCAAGAAGGTCGACGTCCAGAACGACAAGAACACCAAGCAGGTCATCAAGACCTGGTCGCGTCGTTCGACCATCATCCCGGATTTCATCGGCCACACCTTCGCCGTCCATGACGGTCGCAAGCATGTGCCGGTGTTCGTCACCGAGGCGATGGTCGGCCACAAGCTGGGCGAGTTCGCCCCGACGCGGACGTTCAAGGGCCACATCAAGGACGACCGGAAAGCGAAGCGGCGGTAGAGATGACGACCACCACTGAATACCCCTCGGCGACCGCCGTCGCGCGGTACCTGCCGTTCTCGGCCAGCAAGGCGCGCCGGGTGATCAACCTGGTCCGCGGCAAGTCGGTCGAGGATGCCCTCGACATCCTGCGCTGGGCACCGCAAGGCGCCAGCGAGCCGGTCGCCAAGGTGATCGCCAGCGCGGCGGCCAACGCCCAGAACAACAACGGCCTCGACCCGCGCACCCTGGTGGTCGCCACCGTCTACGCCGACGAGGGCCCGACCGCCAAGCGCATCCGGCCGCGTGCCCAGGGCCGCGCCTACCGAATCCGCAAGCGGACCACCCACATCACCGTGGTCGTGGAAAGCCGTCCGCCGCGCGACCAGCGCGTCGGACAGTCGACGCGTTCGCGTCGTGCTGAAGGCAGCAAGGCGACCGCGAAGAAGAAGGGAGGCTCGCAGTAGTGGGCCAGAAAATCAATCCCCACGGCTTCCGCCTCGGTATCACCACCGACTGGAAGTCCCGGTGGTATGCCGATAAGCAGTACGCCGACTACGTCAAAGAAGACGTGGCCATCCGCCGGTTGCTGGCCAGCGGCCTGGAGCGCGCCGGCATCGCCGACGTCGAGATCGAGCGGACCCGTGACCGGGTGCGCGTCGACATCCACACCGCTCGTCCGGGCATCGTCATCGGCCGCCGCGGCACCGAGGCCGACCGCATCCGAGCCGACCTGGAGAAGCTCACCGGCAAGCAGGTGCAGCTGAACATCCTTGAGGTCAAGAGCCCCGAGTCGGTGGCCCAGCTGGTGGCCCAAGGCGTCGCCGAGCAGCTGAGTAACCGCGTGGCGTTCCGTCGCGCGATGCGCAAGGCCATCCAGTCGGCCATGCGCCAGCCCAACGTCAAGGGCATCCGGGTGCAGTGCTCCGGCCGTCTCGGCGGTGCGGAGATGAGCCGCTCGGAGTTCTACCGCGAGGGCCGCGTGCCCCTGCACACGCTGCGCGCCGACATCGACTACGGCCTCTATGAGGCCAAGACCACCTTCGGGCGGATCGGCGTGAAGGTGTGGATCTACAAGGGCGACGTGGTCGGTGGTAAGCGTGAGCTGACCGCCGCCGTGCCCGCCGGTGATCGGCCGCGTCGGGACCGTCCGTCGTCGGCCACCCGTCCGCGCCGCAGCGGCTCGTCGGGCACCACCGCGACCAGCACCGAGGCCGGCCGCGCCGCCACCGAGGAGGCCCCGGTGGCCGTCGTCGAGGCCGCGCCCGTCGAGAGCGCCGAGTAAAGAGTTAAGGAAGCACACATCATGTTGATTCCCCGCAGGGTCAAGCACCGCAAGCAACACCACCCCAGGCAGCGTGGTATTGCCAGCGGTGGCACCAGCGTGACCTTCGGTGACTACGGCATCCAGGCTCTGGAGCACGCCTATGTCACCAACCGGCAGATCGAGTCCGCCCGTATCGCCATCAACCGCCACATCAAGCGTGGCGGCAAGGTGTGGATCAACATCTTCCCGGACCGTCCGCTGACCAAGAAGCCGGCCGAAACCCGCATGG
>JAULZA010000015.1:0-15017 GCA_032117575.1 Mycolicibacterium sp. | reverse complement strand
GGAACGCCCGCCCACCCCGGCGACACGGGCAGGGCGAACAAACCCCAAGCCCAAAATCGCTGTAGCTCAGCGCCTTCCGCGGCTCAGCACCCCCGAACCCCACCGGCACGAAAAATCGAGGCTAGGCGGTCTCAACTCTTCTTTCAGCGGCGGTTCCGCACCCCGCGACCGTTCCGCGGGGGCCACCACCGTCCTGCGACGGAGTGCGGAACTACCCTTCTCAGGCGTTGACGGCGGGCTTGGCTTCGTTGGCGATGTTCGTGGCGGTGCGGTGCGCCAGCGACATCGCCGAGATCATCGGATTGGTGCCGCTGGCGGTCGGCATGCCGCTGGCGTCGCCGATGTAAACCCCCGGTGTGTCGTGCAATTCGCCTGACGTGTTGGCCACCGAGGTTTGCGGATCGCTGCCCAGCCGGCAACTGCTCATCTGGTGCGCCGAGAAGAGTTGCACGCCCCCGGCCCGCAGCGGCGTGTTCTGTACCGCCTTGATGAACGCCTCCAGGTCGTCGCCGCGGCGCCAGCGCTGGGTGAGCGACCCTAACGGGATGATCTGCTCGGCGCCAGCGGCGTGGTGCAGCCGGATCTGCTTCTCGATGGAGGTCTGGGCGACCAGTAGGTCGACCTCGTCGGTCATCGAGTAGTTGATCACCGCGTTGCCGTCGGCGTCGATGGTGACCGTGCCGTGCCCGCGGTCACGGGGGAACGCCACCAGGAAGGCCGCATGGCCGAGTTGGGCGATGGTTTCCTTGTGCTCGGCGCCGGAGGCCCGGGCGATCCCCGCGACGATCAGCGACGGCGAGAATTGCGCGTTCTGAATCAGGAAGCCGTACCCGTCTTTGACGTCGGCGAACTCGTCGACCATGGCGGTCATCGGTGCGCCCCACCACGGGGTGGTCTCCTCCGGATAAATGCCGAGGAAGCCCATCGCCGGATGAAGGTGCAGGTACTTGCCCACCGCCGGGCCGCCGATGCCGGAGCGCAGCAGCAGCGCGGGAGATTCCAGCGAACCGCACGCGACGACCACGCGGGGAGCCGTGATGGTCAGTTCCCTCGTGGCGCCGGTGGCCGGGTCGGTGTAGGTGGCTTCCACCCCGGCGGCGCGGCCGTTCTCCACCAGCACCCGCTTGGCCGCACAGCCGACGATCACCTTCCCGCCGGCGTCGACGAGGTCGCGTAGGTAGGTGTGGCGCATGTCGCGCTTGCCCCCGGACCGGTCACCGAAACCGATGTGCCCGGCAGAGTCCGGCGAATAAGCCTGCGGGTCGGCGTTGCGGGTCAGGGTGGTGAACGACCAGCCCAAGGCTTCCGCGCCGGCGCGCATCCGCTGATGCGGACCGTTGAGGTCGGAGCAGTCGCCGTTGACGCCCAGCCGCTCCCAGACCGCGTCGATGTGCGCGTCGTAGTCGGGTGTGGCGACATCCTTGAGCCCGAATTCCTCGGCCCAGTGGTCGCGTACCCATTCCGGCGTGCGCAGGCAGTTGGTCCAGTTCACCGTCGGGCCGCCGCCCAAAGTGGAGGCGGCAAGCATGCTGACGTTCCCGTCGGCGGTGGCATTGGGGCCGCCGCGCCAGAACAGTTGCTGGTAAGCCTGCATCTCGTAGCCCAGGAAGTCGGCCTCGTTGCGGGCCTGGCCGGCTTCGAGCACGATGACGTTCAGCCCGGCCTTCGCCAGGACACCGGCGATCAGACCGCCGCCCGCGCCGGAGCCCACGATGCAGACGTCGGCCGCGCACGTGGAGTCGGTGGGCGTGAAGGTCGGCAGCGGTTCAGGTCCGCCAGGCGCTATCCGCGGCAACCCGTCGTAGCCGAACACCGTCCAGGCCGGATTGACACCGGTGTTCGGGTCCGGGACGGCATACGCCATGGCGGCGGTCAGCGAGGTCAGCGCCTTCATCCCGGCAGCCGGGGCGGCGCCCATCAGCGCGACGTTGCGGATCACCTGCTCGCGGGAGCGCTGCGAGCCGGTGGCGAATCCGAACACATGCATGCCGTCGAGCAGGCTCAGCAGACCGTGTTGCTGCTCCTCGGGCAGGGTCGAGATCACCTGGGCGACAGCCACGTCGGCGCCCAGGGTGCTCCCGCTGGCCGCCCAGAAACCGGTCGGGTCGTCCTCGCGCGGCATCGACGGCACGACAGTGTCGGCCAGAGCGCGTAGACAAGCGCGGTGGTTGTCGGTGATTTCGGTCATGCATCCTCCTGAGCAGTGCTTCGCGGTCAACAGGTCCGGCGTCAACTCGCCTTGGGAAAGATTGGCCCTCTGAGGAGCCGCGCGGGCGGAAATGCTCAGATTTGGCAAACTGTCTTTTCCGACAATTGCGGTCCAACACGCGGCATCGAGAGGGGTCAATGTTGCCGCGGACAATAAAGACCCCGCTTCTTGGTGGGTGGCGGGTAGCTAAGGGTGCCGGCCGACGACACCGATGATCTCCAGTGCCAGTTCGATCTGGACGCGGCGTTGCTGGACCGAATGACCCAGTAACTTCTCGGCCTGGCGCACGCGGTATCGGACCGTGTTGGGATGTAACTGCAGCAGTTCACCGGTGACTGCCGCGTCACCGCCACGGCGAAGATAGATCCGGAGTGTTTCGCGTAAGCGGTTCGCCGATTCGTCGGCGGCGGCAAGGCCGGCCAGTTCCCGTCGCACGAACGCCGCACGCGCTTCGGCGCCCAGAATGCCGGTTGCCAGACAAGCCAACTCGACATCCTGGAACAACACCAAGGGTTTGTCGGGTTGGTCATCGCCTTCGGTCACAGACAGCGCGGCGACGGCTTCGATATGGCTCAGGCGAAACCCGTCAATGCCGTTCTGGCAGGTGCCCACCGTCGCGTAGACGAACCGCGGCAGCCGGGGCGGCGTTGTGGGAACCGGCTGGATCAGGCCAGGAGTCGAGGTCCAGCACCAGGCGGCCCGAGCGCCGCTGGAGATCATCAGCGGCCGACTGCCGCCGACTGCGGTGACCATCGATCGTGCGCTGGACTCAAGCAGTCGCTGCACGTCGATATCGGGCACGCTGTCGGCCACCCGCAAGGTGAAGGCGGTGTGGTTCTGGCGTAGCGGATACGCCAGCGTCGCGATGGCGGTGTCGACATCGACTACCTGGCCGGCGACGATCGAGCTCACCAGCGCTGCGCGTCGGGCGAGATTCCCGCGCTGCCATCTTTCTCGCTCCTCGGTGAACATCACGATCAGCGATTCCACGGTGGTGTCCAGCCAGTGGGCGGCGTGCGACCAGAACTGCATCAAGACGGCTGAACGTACGGCCGGGTCGGACACTTCCGTCTGCAGTGTTGCGGTGATGAACTGCCACGTTGCGCGCTGCGCGATGCGGTAGACAGAGAGCAGCAGGGGCAGTTCGAACCCCCGGCGCGCCAACGTGCGCGCCAGGTCGTAGACCTGTGGGGCCGGCTGGACCTCGATCGTGTCGCGGGTCACCACCGCCAGAAAGCCCTTCCAGTGGGAACGGGTACTGGCGTGCAATTCGGCACGCAACGTGGGATCGAGGAACTCCGGCAACGACGCGACGATTTGGTCGTCGATCACATCGACCAGATGGTCCAGCGCGCCGCTGCTCTCCGAAGCGCGGGCAAATTCGTCGAGCCACAGTTTGACGGCCAGAGCCTCGTTCTCCGCCACAAGCACCCCCAGGGTTGTTCCGGTGAACAAGGCCGTCGAAATCCTTTTTCTGGGTTTGCAAGACACCGGCGGCAGCGCGATACACCCTTATCTACCAGACGTGACGGCGAGGGAAGGGCAAACGTGCCATGGGAATGATTGCGCCGATGGACTCCATGTTCCTATTACAGGAGTCCCGGGACCAACCGGCGCATGTCGCCGGGCTTCTGATTTTCACGCCGCCGTCGGGGGCGAGCGAGAACTATGTCGGCGATCTCTTTCAGGAGTTGCAGAGCTACAAGGATGTGGCGCCGATGTTCGGGCGGCACCCGCGCGAACAGCTGGGCAACTTCTGGTGGACAGATGAGACGAACGTCGACATGGGCTACCACGTCCGACGGTCGGCACTGCCGCGGCCCGGGTCGATGGACGACCTGCTCGATCACGTGTCGCGGCTGCACGGGACGCTGCTCGACCGGCACCATCCGCTGTGGGAGTTCCACCTGATCGAGGGCCTGGAAGACGGCCGGTTCGCCGTCTACGTCAAGGCCCACCACGCCCTGTCGGATGGTATCGGCTTGACTCGCAAGATTCTGCGGTCCTGCACCCCCGACCCCGATGTGCGTGGTACGCCCCCGATGTGGAGCCCGGTCGACGAGGCCAAGAAGATCGAGGCCAAACGCCATGTCGGCGGTCCGCTGGAAACATTCCGTCATGCCGGACGAACGCTGAAGGGCGTCAAGGGCATGGGCGCGATGTTGGCCGATTACGGACGGGCAGCCATGCAAGACCAGACGGCCGTCCTTCCGTACGACGCGCCGACGACCATGTTCAACCAGTCGATCAGCGGAGCGCGTCGGGTCGCGGTTCGGTCCTGGGACCTCAGCCGGATTCTGAAAGCCGCCAAGGCTCGCGGAATCACCCTCAACGACATGGTGCTGGCAATGTGCGCCGGAGCGCTGCGCCGCTACCTCATCGCCAATGACGGGCTGCCGGAAGAGCCGTTGATCTGTTCGGTGCCGGTGTCGCTGCGAGCCGGCGACGGCGACGAGGGCAACGCAATCACGTTCGTGCTGTGCAACCTGGCGACCGACCTGGAAGACCCGCAGGCCCGATTGGAGGCGATCACCTCCTCGATGCGTGCCACCAAGGCGGTTATGGCAGACCGGCCGGGGCTGCAGTTGTCCGCGATGGGCGTCCTCACGACCGTCGGACCCGCCGCGCTAACCCGGCTTCCCGGGGCGTCTGCGATGAAGCCGCCGTACAACATCCTGATCTCCAACGTGCCGGGCCCGCGTACCCGGTTGTACTGGAACGGCGCTGAACTCGAGGCGATCTTCCCGATTTCGATCCCCACCGAGTACCAGGCGTTGAACATCACCTGCCTGAGCTACGCCGACCATCTTGAGTTCGGACTCGTCGGTTGCCGGCTTGCCGTTCCCGAAATGCAGACGATCCTGGACTATCTTGAGGACAGCCTGCAGGAACTTGAGTAAATTCACCGTGCGGGACGGAAACAGCAAACAAGAAAAGGGACTGATTCATGACTGATGCCGGTGCCAACGGCGCTGATAAGCCAGTAGAGCAAGCGGAGGGAGGGAATCTCTCGCGACGCAAGATCCTCGGCGGCATGGCTGCCGGCGCCGGTGTGGCGGCCGCGGGTGCCTTCGTTGCGGGCTGCTCCAAGGACGGCGGCGGTGGCGGGGGTGTGGCCGGTAGCGGTGGTGACGGTCCGCCTGGGTACGGCACCGGGATCAACGAGGGGTTCGAGGGCAAGATCGAACTCGATGTCCGGGATTCCACCCCGGACTGGAAGCCGTTCGAGTTGAAGAAGGCGCCCGAGGGTGCGCCGAACATTTTGGTGGTGCTCTACGACGACACCGGTATGGCGGCGTGGTCGCCGTATGGCGGGCGGATCAATATGCCGGTGATGCAGAAGCTGGCCGACAACGGCCTGACCTACACCCAGTGGCACACCACCGCGCTGTGCTCGCCGACCCGGTCGTGTTTCCTCACCGGGCGCAACCATCACGTCAACCGGTTCGCCGCGATCACGGAGGGTTCCAACGGATTCCCGGGCGCTGCCGCCCGCACTCCGGCGCAGTGCGCCACCGTGGCACAGGTGTTGCAGGACAACGGCTACAGCACGTTCTGGCTCGGCAAGAACCACAACGTGCCCGAGGAGGATGTGTCCAGCGGCGGCAGCAAGTCGGAGTGGCCGTTGCAGAAGGGTTTCGACCGGTTCTACGGATTCATCGGCGGCGAGACCAACAACTGGTATCCCGACCTGATCGAGGACAACCGGTTCATCGAGCAGCCGTACAGCCCGGAAGAGGGTTACCACCTCTCCAAAGACCTTGCCGATCAGGCGATCCGGATGATTCGGGATCAGAAGTCGTCCAATCCGTCCAAGCCTTGGTACATGTGGTTCTGCCCGGGGGCCAACCATGCTCCGCATCATGCGCCGGAGGACTACATCGCCAAGTACAAGGGCAAGTTCGACGACGGTTACGAGGCCTACCGGGACTGGGTGCTGCCGCGGATGATCGAGAAGGGCATCTTCCCCGCGGGCACCAAGATGACGCCGATCAACCCGCTGCCTGACGACATCGAAGTGGCCAACGACAATGTGCGGCCGTGGAATTCGCTCAATGCCGATGAGAAGAAGCTGTTCTCGAAGATGGCCGAGGTGTATGCCGGGTTCTCCGAGTACACCGATGCGCAGGTGGGCCGGATCGTCGACTATCTGGAGCAGACCGGTCAGTTGGAGAACACGATCGTCTTCTATTGCGCCGACAACGGCGCCTCGGGTGAGGGTTCGCCCAACGGGTCGGTGAACGAGAACAAGTTCTTCAACGGTTACCCCGATGAGCTCAGCGAGAACATGAAGTACATCGACACTCTGGGCGGCCCGGACACCTACGAGCACTATCCGACCGGGTGGGCGACGGCGTTCTCGACGCCGTTCCAGATGTTCAAGCGCTACGCCCAGTTCGCCGGCGGGACGTGTGATCCGATGGTGATCTCCTGGCCCAAGGGCATCAAGGCCCGTGGCGAGGTGCGCGATCAGTTCCACCACGCCACCGATGTGGCGGCCACCGTCCTCGACGTCGCGGGCCTGGAGATGCCCAAGGAGTACAAGGGCATCAAGCAGTACCCGCTCAACGGGGTGTCGATGCGTTACAGCTTCGATGCCAAGGACGCCCCGACCACCCGCAAGCGGCAGTACTTCGCGATGCTGGGCACCCGCGGTATCTGGCAGGACGGCTGGAAGGCCGCCGCCCTGCACGCCCCGATCAGCGGTCAGGGCAAGTTCGACGAAGACAAGTGGGAGCTCTACAACGTCGCCGAGGACCGGTCGGAGTCGACCAACCTCGCCGAGCAGAACCCGGACAAGCTCAAGGAGCTGATCGACGCCTGGTTCGAGGAAGCCAAGAACAACTTCGTGCTGCCCCTGGATGACCGCGTCGCGGTCGAACAGCTCGGCAACGCGCGGCCGCAGGCCGAGCCGCCGCGGGACCGTTACGTCTACTACCCCGACACCGCGCCGGTGCCCGAGGGTGTGGCAGCCAACATCCGGGGCCGGTCCTACAAGATCGCGGCCAATGTCGACATGACGCCGGAGGCCGAGGGTGTGCTCTTCGCCCACGGCTCGCGGTTCGGCGGTCACTCGTTGTTCATCAAGGACGGCCGGTTGCACTACGTGTACAACTTCCTGGGTATCAAGCCGGAGCAGGTTTTCGTGTCCCCGCCGCTGAGCCCGGGCAAGCACACGTTGGGCATGGAGTTCAAGCGGGAGCGCGCCGGTGAGTACGGCGAGTCGTTGGGCACCACCACGCTCTATGTGGACGGTAAAGAGGTGACCAAGGGGCCGATGAAGGCCCAGATCGGTAAGTTCACCCTCGCCGGCGACGGCCTGACCGTGGGCTACGACAGCGCCGACAACGTCTCCCAGCAGTACAAGAACCCCGGCACGTTCACCGGTGGTGAGATCCAGGGGGTGGCCATCGACGTCAGCGACAAGGCCTACGTCGATCTGCAACGAGACGCCGCCGCGGCGTTCTCGACCGACTAGCCAATCCGATCGACTAACAGGGGATGACCATGACTGACGCTTCCGCCACTCCAGAACCGACACCCGAGGACAACGCCGACCATCGGGTCAATCGGCGAAAGGTCCTCGGCGGCTTGGCCGCCGGGGCTGGGGTGGCGGCAGCGTCAGCCTTCGCTGCGGGCTGCTCGAAGGACGGCGGCGGTGGCGGGGGTGTGGCCGGTAGCGGTGGTGACGGTCCGCCGGGGTACGGCACCGGCATCAACGAAGGGTTCGAGGGCAAGATCGAACTCGACGTCCGGGATTCCACCCCGGACTGGAAGCCGTTCGAGTTGAAGAAGGCGCCCGAGGGCGCGCCGAACATATTGGTGGTGCTCTACGACGACACCGGCATGGCCGCCTGGTCGCCGTACGGCGGGCGGATCAACATGCCGGTGCTGCAGAAGCTGGCCGACAACGGCCTGACCTACACCCAGTGGCACACCACCGCGCTGTGCTCGCCGACCCGGTCGTGTTTCCTCACCGGGCGTAACCACCACGTCAACCGGAGCGGCGTGATCACCGAGGGCTCCAACGGATTTCCAGGCGCGGCGTGCCGCCTTCCCGCGCAGTGCGCGACGGTCGGGCAGCTGCTGCAGGACAACGGCTACAGCACCTTCTTCCTCGGCAAGAACCACAACATTCCCGAAGAGGACGTGTCAAGCGGTGGCAGCAAGTCGGAGTGGCCGATGCAGAAAGGCTTCGACCGGTTCTACGGGTTCATCGGCGGTGAGACCAACCAGTGGTACCCCGACCTGATCGAGGACAACCGGTTCATCGAGCCGCCCGCCACACCGGAGGAGGGCTACCACCTCTCCAAAGACCTGACGGATCAGGCGATCCGGATGATCCGCGATCAGAAGTCGTCCAATCCGTCCAAGCCCTGGTACATGTGGTTCTGCCCGGGGGCCAACCATGCTCCGCACCATGCGCCGCAGGAGTACATCGACAAGTACAAGGGCAAGTTCGACGACGGCTATGAGGCCTACCGGGACTGGGTGCTGCCGCGGATGATCGAGAAGGGGATTTTCCCCGCAGGCACCAAGATGACGCCGATCAATCCGATGCCGGAGGATGTCGCGGCACCCAATGACGCTGTGCGGCCGTGGAATTCGCTCAACGCCGATGAGAAGAAGCTGTTCGCGCGGATGGCCGAGGTGTATGCAGGTTTCTCCGAGTACACCGATATGCAGGTGGGCCGGATCGTCGACTATCTGGAGCGCACGGGCCAGTTGGAGAACACCATCGTCTTCTACTGCGCCGACAACGGGGCCTCCGGTGAGGGTTCGCCCAACGGTTCGGTGAATGAGAACAAGTTCTTCAACGGCTACCCGGATGAGCTGTCGGAGAATTTGAAGTATCTGGAGACCCTGGGCAGCCCGGACACCTACAACCACTATCCGACCGGGTGGGCGACGGCGTTCTCGACACCGTTCCAGATGTTCAAGCGCTACGCCCAGTACGCCGGCGGGACGTGCGATCCGATGGTGATCTCCTGGCCCAAGGGCATCAAAGCCAAGGGTGAGGTGCGCAACCAGTACCACTACGCCACCGATGTGGCCGCCACGATTCTGGATGTGGCGGGGCTGGAGATGCCCAAGGAGTTCAGGGGCATCAAGCAGTATCCGCTCAATGGGGTGTCGATGCGGTACAGCTTCGACGACGCCAACGCCCCGACCACCCGCAAGCGGCAGTACTTCGCGATGCTGGGCACCCGCGGGATCTGGCAGGACGGCTGGAAGGCCGCCGCCCTGCACGCGCCGATCACCGGCCGGGGCAAGTTCGACGAGGACAAGTGGGCTCTTTACCACGTGGAGGAGGACCGTTCGGAGTCGACGGATCTCGCCGAGCAGAACCCCGAGAAGCTCAAGGAGTTGATCGACGCCTGGTTCGAGGAGGCCAAGAACAACTTCGTGCTGCCCCTGGACGACCGCGTTGCGGTCGAACAGGCGGCCAACCCGCGACCGCAGTCCGAGCCGCCGCGGGATCGCTACGTCTACTACCCCGAGACCGCGCCGGTGCCCGAGGGTGTTGCGGCCAGCATCCGGGGCCGGTCCTACAAGATCGTGGCCAACGTCGATCTTCAGCCCGACGCTCAAGGCGTGATCTTCGCGCACGGTTCGCGGTTCGGCGGTCACTCCCTGTTCATCAAGGATGGCCGGCTGCATTACGTGTACAACTTCCTGGGCATCAAACCGGAGCAGGATTTCGCCTCCCCGCCGCTGAGCCCCGGCAAGCACTCGCTGGGCATGGAGTTCAAGCGGGAACGGGCCGGGAAGTACGGCGAATCGCTGGGCACCACCACGCTGTATGTGGACGGCAAGGAAGTGGCCAAAGGTCCGATGAAGGCACAGATCGGCAAATTCACCCTGTGCGGGGACGGGCTGTGCGTGGGCTACGACAGCGGGGACAACGTCTCCCAGCAGTACAAGAGCCCGGGCACGTTCACCGGCGGTGAGATCCAGGGTGTGGCCATCGACGTCAGCGAGAAGGCCTACGTCGACCTCCAACGTGATGCGGAGGCGGCATTTGCCACTGATTAGCGAGGTCGGCGCGCAACGGGCTGACCGGTAATCTGTGGCACGTGGCTGCGCCGACGACACTCTTCATCTTTCCGCACGCCGGTGGGTCGCCGACTTACTACGTGCCGTTCGCCAAGACGTTCAGCACCGACGTCAAACGCATCGCGGTGCAGTACCCGGGCAAGGGTGGCACCCACGACCTCGGCGCCTTCCGGAGCGTCACCGACCTCGCCGACCGGGTGGTTAGACTGCTGCCCGAACAGACCGACGGTCCGGTGGCCTTCTTCGGCCACAGCATGGGGGCCCTGGTGGCGTTCGAGGTCGCACGGCGATTTGAGGCTGCGGGCAGGTCGATATCTGCCCTCTTCGTGTCGGCCTCGCCCGCGCCCGGGTTGCTTGGCGAGGAATACATCCCAGAGTCCGATCGGGGACTGCTCGAGGTGGTCGGCGAGTTGACCGGGATCAACCCGGAATTCCTGGAGAACGAGGAATTCGCGGCCCGGATCCTCCCTACGCTGCGCGGGTTCAAGGCCATCATGAATTATGAATGCCCAGCCGACGCTATGGTGTCGTGTCCGATCGCGGCATACTTCGCCGACGACGACCAGATCGCCACCGAGGAGAAGGTGAAGCCATGGTCCAAGCGGACGACATCGGACTTCACCCACCGGATTTTCCCCGGACACCATTTTTACCTCGATAACAATTTGCCGGAATTGGTCGCAGACATAGAGGCTAAGATCGACGCGTATTGCGGTTGAGGCGGCAGCCGGAACTTAAGGTTTACCCAGGGAGCGTGTAAGCTTCCTCTCAGGAAATGCCCGCTTTCGAGTGTGGACCAATAGTCTGTTAGCGTTCTGGGGCCGAGCGGCGGTGGCCCCGGGTCGTCAAGTAACGATGCCGGAGATTCCAGTTGTCTATTCCTGAACTGCTGAAACGCAGAGCCGACGAGCGGCCCGACCAGCCCGCGTATACCTTCTACGACTACGAAATCGACCCCTCGGGATTTGCCGAAACACTGACCTGGTCGGACCTGTACAGGCGGGTTCAGGCCGTTGCGGGGCAGGTTCGTCTTTGTGGTTCCCCCGGGGACCGGGCCGCGATCCTAGCTCCGCAAGGGCTTGACTACATCGTCGCTTTCTTTGCTGTCATGCACGCCGGCTTTATTGCTATCCCGCTACCGGTGCCCGCTCCTGGCGGTCTGGACGAGCGCGTTGTCGGTGCGCTGCGCGACAGTGCGCCCGTTGCGGTCCTCACCACCTCGACTGTCGTCGGCGATGTGCTGCCGTACGCCAACATGCCGTCCGGCGGTTCCCTGCCGACCGTGATCGAGGTCGACGCGGTGGACGCGGGGAACTACCCGCAGGCCTTGGCGCTGGAACCTGATCCGACTGTCTCTGAGGTCGCCTATGTGCAATACACCTCCGGTTCGACCCGGCAGCCGGCCGGGGTGGTGCTGACCCACAAGAACGTCATCACCAACCTTGGACAGAGCATCGGCGACTACTCCGAGCACTTCCCGCCCGGCACCGTCGACCAGACCACCATCGTGTCGTGGCTGCCGTTCTACCACGACATGGGTCTGATCGTGGGCGTGCTGACCCCGCTGATCGTTCGTGACGCTGCCGCCCTGATGACTCCGATGGCGTTTCTCCAGAAGCCTTCCCGCTGGATTCAGCATCTCGCGCGTAACAACAACGTGTTCAGTGGTGCGCCCAACTTCGGGTTCGAACTGTCCGCCCGCCGCACTTCCGACGCGGATATGGACGGATTGGACCTCAGCGGCGTCATCGGGATCATCAGCGGCGCCGAGCGGGTGCACCCCGGCACATTGCACCGCTTCAACGGCAGGTTCGGGCAGTTCGGTCTTCCCGATTCGGCGATGCGGTCGTCGTACGGATTGGCTGAGGCGGTGGTGTACGTGGTGTCCTCACCCGGCGGTCAGCCTCCGACCGAGGTGCGTTTCGACTCCGAGAAGCTGGCAGCGGGCCGTGCCGAGTTGTGCACTACCGGAGGAACGGAACTGGTCGGTTGTGGTGCGCCGCGGTCGTGCGACGTGCGCATCGTCGATCCGGAGACGCTGCTGGAGAAGTCGGCCGGGGAAGTCGGCGAGGTCTGGGTGCACGGCGACCAGGTGGCGCTCGGCTACTGGCACAACCCGGAACTGTCGGAGCGGACCTTCAACGGCCAGCTGACCGAGCCCTCACCGGGCACCCCCACCGGGCCGTGGCTGCGTACCGGCGACCTGGGCGTGCTGTACGACGGCGAGCTCTACATCATCGGCCGCATCAAGGACCTGCTGATCATCGACGGGCGTAACCACTATCCCGACGACATCGAGTTCACCGTCAGCGAGATCACCGCAGGCCGGGTGGCCGCGGTGTCGATCCCCGACGAGGCCACCGAAAAGCTCGTCGTGATCGCCGAGGTCAAGCAGCCCGGCGGCTCCGCCGATGAGGCCGCCGAGAAACTGCGCGACATCAAACGGCGAGTCCTCGCGGCCGTCAACAACGTCCACGGCGTCCGGATCGGCGAGCTCCTGCTGGTGGGACAGGGCTCGCTGCCGATCACCACAAGTGGCAAGGTACGTCGGAACTCGAGTGCGGAGCAGTACCGGCTGGGTGAGTTCAGCCGTTTGGATGCTCCGTGACGGCCGCGCTGGACGAGGACGGCTTAAGAGAGTGGTTTGTTGATTATCTCGTCGGCACTATTGGTCTGAGCCGCGACGACATCGACTGCGACGCACCGCTGAAAGACCTTGCCGTCGGATCGGCCGACGCGGTGGTGATGATCGGCGAGTTGTCGGAATTACTGGGGCGGCAGTTGTCCCCGGTCGATCTGTGGCAATACCCGACGGTCAATGCGATGGCGCGGTATCTCACCGGCGGAGAGGTCGAACCCGTCGAGGTCTCCGGCGTCGCCGGCGGCGGTGCGGTGGTGGACGCGCGCGATCCCATCGCGGTGATCGGGGTGGGGTGCCGATTACCGGGCGGAGTTTGCGGCCCTGACGCCTTGTGGGACTTCCTCGCTGACGGCGGATCCGGTGTCGTCGAAGTGCCGGCGGAGCGCTGGCAGCGGTTCGACGACGGTTCGCCGTCGACCGCGGCGGCGTTGGCCTCGACCACCCGCTGGGGTGGCTACCTCGACGACGTTGCCGCGTTCGACGCCGAGTTCTTCGAGATCTCACCGGGCGAGGCCGACAAGATGGACCCCCAGCAGCGGCTGCTGCTGGAGGTCACGCACGAGGCCCTCGAACACGCCGGGATCCCGCCACAGACACTTCGTCAGACCCAGACCGGAGTGTTCGCCGGAGCGTGCCTGGGGGAGTACGGCTACCTGGCCGCCTCGGACCTGTCGCAGATGGACCCCTTCTCGGGGACCGGTGGAGCGCTGAGCATCATCGCAAATCGGGTCTCGTATTTCTTTGATCTGCGTGGTCCGTCGGTGACGGTGGATACGGCGTGTTCGTCATCGTTGATGGCGGTGCATCTGGCGTGTCAGAGTCTGCGGTCGGGAGAGTCCGACGTGGCTTTGGCGGCCGGGGTCAACGTGCTGCTGTCGCCCGCTCCGACACGCAGTTTCGATGTGGTGGAAGCCATGTCCGCTTCCGGCGCGTGCCACTCCTTCGACGCGTCGGCGGATGGCTTCGTGCGGTCCGAGGGTGCTGGAGTAGTGGTCCTCAAGCGGCTCTCGGATGCCCGTCGTGACGGCGATCGGGTGCTGGCCGTGGTGCGGGGGTCGGCGGTCAACCAGGATGGTCGGTCCAATGGGCTGATGGCGCCGAATCCGGCGGCGCAGATGGCGGTGTTGCGCTCGGCGTATGCCGATGCGGGGGTGGATGTACGTGCGGTCGACTATGTCGAAGCGCATGGCACCGGGACGTTGCTGGGAGATCCGATCGAGGCGCGTGCGTTGGGCACGGTGCTGGGTCGGGGGCGTGGTGTGGACGCCCCGTTGTTGATCGGGTCGGTGAAATCGAATCTGGGCCATCTGGAGGCGGCGGCCGGGGTGGCGGGGTTGGCCAAGGCGGTGCTGGCGTTGGACCGCGGCTCGATTCCGGCGACGGTGGGTTATGAAAACCCCAACCCGCATATCCCCTTCGAGAATCTGCGACTCAAAGTCGTTGACGCCCAGATCGAATGGCCGGATCGGGGCCGGCCCAGGATTGCCGGGGTGTCATCGTTCGGGTTCGGCGGCACCAACGCCCATGTGGTGTTGGAGCAAGCCCCGGCGCCGGTGGCCGATGCCGTTGAGGCCCCGCAGGCTTCGTCGGTGAGCACACTGGTCGTGTCGGGGAAGACACCGGCGCGGGTTGCGTCGTTGGCCGGTGCGTTGGCCGACTGGTGGCAGGGCCCCGGTGCGGGCGCGGGGATGGAGCACGTGGCGCACACCCTCAATCACCATCGCAGCCGGTATCCGAAGTTCGCCACCGTGGTGGCCCGCGATCAACAGCAGGCGATCGCGGGATTAGCGGCGTTGGCGGCCGGTCAGTCTGCCCCGGGAGTGGTCGCGCCGCACGAGGGTTCCTGCCGTCCGGGCACGGTGTTCGTGTACTCCGGTCAGGGTTCGCAGTGGGCGGGGATGGGTCGGCGGTTGCTGGCCGAGGAGCCGGCGTTTGCGGTGGCTGTCGATGAGTTGGAGTCGGCTTTCGTTGAGCAGGTTGGGTTTTCGCTGCGTGAGGTGTTGCAGTCTGGTGAGCCGGTGGTGGGTATCGCCCGGATTCAGCCGGTGCTGGTGGGGGTGCAGTTGGCGTTGACCGCGTTGTGGCGGTCCTACGGTGTGCATCCGGATG
>JAULZA010000014.1:0-18299 GCA_032117575.1 Mycolicibacterium sp. | reverse complement strand
AGACTGGCCCCCGATGAGCGCAGACACCGATGAGCCCGACCGCGTACCGCGCAGCAGACCTCATGTCCAGCTGCTGACTCGTGCCGGCTGCGGAATCTGCGAGCGGGTCATGAACCGGTTGGCCGAGCTGGCGGCCGAACTGGACTTCGAGCTGTCGGACGTCGACGTCGACGCCGCCGCGGCCGCCGGCGACGCCGCCCTGCGGTCGGAATACGGAGATCGGCTGCCGGTAGTCCTGCTCGACGGACGCGAGCACAGTTACTGGGACATCGACGAGGATCGGCTGCGGGCCGACATCACGAACCGGTGAAAAGCCCTGCTTAATTTGGCCGGGCTGCTGCGAAGCCATTACCGTTGCGAGTAGTTTTCCTCCCGGAATAACCCAGGAGCATTCGCCGCCCGAGGGAGCAAGCCAGGTGATCATGCCGTGAGCGTCCTTTTGTTCGGGGTGTCTCACCGCAGCGCTCCGGTTTCGATTCTGGAGCAGCTTTCCACCGACGAGCCCGACCAGATCAAACTGATTCAGCAGGTTCTGCAGTCGCCGCTGGTGACCGAGGCGATGATTCTGTCGACCTGCAACCGGGTTGAGGTCTACGCCGTCGTCGACGCCTTCCACGGCGGCCTCTCGGCCATCGGGCAGGTGCTGGCCGAGCACTCCGGTCTGTCCATGGGCGACCTCACCAAGCACGCCTACGTGCGCTACAGCGAGGCCGCCGTCGAGCATCTGTTCGCGGTGGCCAGCGGCCTGGACAGCGCGGTGGTCGGTGAGCAGCAGGTGCTCGGCCAGGTACGCCGCGCCTACGCCACCGCCGAGGCCAACCGCACCGTCGGGCGGGTTCTGCATGATCTGTCCCAGCGGGCGCTGGCGGTCGGCAAACGGGTGCACAGCGAGACCTCCATCGACGCCGCCGGCGGCAGTGTGGTGTCGGTCGCACTCCACGTCGCGGCAGAGCGGCTCTACCGGCCCGAGCGGGGCCCGTCGTACACCGCGCTGGCCGGGCGCACCGCCACTGTGATCGGAGCCGGCTCGATGGGCAGCCTGGCCGCCGCGCACCTGATCCGGGCCGGCGTGTGCCAGGTCAACATCGTGAATCGGTCGCTGCAGCGGGCCGAACGGCTGGCGGCCACCATTTCCGAACAGGGTGTTACCGCCCGGGCGATGACGCTGGAGGACCTTCCGTCGGCGCTGACCGGCGCCGACGTCGTGGTCAGCTGCACCGGAGCGGTACGGCCGGTGGTGTCGCTTGCCGACGTGCACCACGCCCTGGCCGCCTCGCACCGCGACGAGTTCGCCGAACCGCTGGTGCTCTGCGATCTGGGCATGCCGCGTGACATCGACCCGGCCGTCGCCGGTCTGCCGGGGGTGTGGGTGGTCGATATGGAACGGGTGCAGCGGGAACCGTCGGCGCGGGCCGCCGCGGCCGACGCCGAAGCTGCCCGGCGAATCGTCGCCGCCGAGGTCGCCGCATACCTGGCCAGCCAGCGGATTGCCGAGGTAACCCCGACCGTCACCGCACTGCGGCAGCGCGCCGCCGAGGTGGTCGAGGCCGAGTTGCTTCGGTTGGAGAACCGCCTGCCCGGACTCGACGACGGCATGCGCGAGGAGGTCGCCCGGACCGTGCGACGGGTGGTCGACAAGCTGCTGCACGCTCCCACCGTCCGGGTCAAGCAGCTGGCCGGAGCTCCCGGCGCCGACACCTACGCCGAGGCGCTGCGGGAACTCTTTGAACTCGACCCGCACGCCGTCGACGCGGTGGCCGCCGGTGAAATCGCTCTTTCCCCAACGGATTCCGACGCTTGATCCGGATAGGCACCCGCGGCAGCCTGCTGGCCACCACCCAGGCCGGCACCATCCGGGATCAGCTGATTGCGCTCGGGCACGACGCCGAGTTGGTGATCATCAGCACCGAGGGTGACCGCTCTGACCGACCGGTGGCCGAGATCGGCGTCGGGGTGTTCACCGCCGCGCTGCGCGAGGCGATCGCCGACGGTCGGGTTGACATGGCCGTGCACTCGTACAAGGACCTTCCCACCGCTGCCGAGCCTCGACTCGTCATCGCCGCCATTCCGCCGCGCGCTGACGCACGCGACGCGCTGGTGGCCCGGGACGGCCTTGTGCTGGGCGAATTGCCGACCGGGTCAGTCATCGGAACGTCATCGGTGCGCCGGGCGGCACAGCTTAGAGCACTGGGTCTCGGTTTGGAAATCCGCCCCCTACGAGGCAACCTTGACACCAGGTTGAACAGGGTAAGCAGCGGTGATCTCGACGCCATCGTTGTCGCTCGCGCGGGCTTGGCCCGCCTGGGACGACTCGGCGATGTCACCGAGACGCTGGAGCCGGTGCAGATGTTGCCAGCGCCGGCTCAAGGTGCGCTAGCGGTGGAATGCCGCGCCGGCGACACCGAGCTGGCGGCGCTGTTGGCGGAGTTGGACGATGCCGACACCCGCGCCGCGGTCACTGCGGAGCGAGCCCTGCTGGCCGACTTGGAGGCGGGTTGTTCGGCACCCGTGGGCGCGATCGCTGAGGTGGTCGAGTCCATGGATGACGACGGCCGTGTTTTTGAGGAGCTGTCGCTACGCGCCTGCGTGGCGGCGGTAGACGGATCCGATGTGATCCGTGCGTCCGGCATCGGCACTCCCGACCGGGCCGCCGAGCTTGGGCTCGCGGTCGCTGCGGAGTTGTTCGATCTCGGTGCGCGCGAGGTCATGTCCACACAGCGGGAACTGCCGTGAACAGCGGTGGATCGGGAGAGACTATGACTGGTCACGCGACTGCGCGAGGGCGTAAGAAGCCGGGACGCATCACGTTCGTCGGCTCCGGCCCCGGTGACCCGGGACTGCTGACGACGCGGGCCCGCGCGGTTCTGGCCAACGCCGCGTGTGTGTTCACCGACCCCGACGTGCCGGAGGCGGTGCTCAAGCTGGTCGGCACCGACCTGCCGCCCGCGGTGGGACCCGCGCCGGAAGGCGATGCGGCCCCCGGTGGCGACCAGACCGCCCCGCCGGTCGTCACTGTCGGCCCCGATATCCGGCCCGCCCTGGGCGAGCCGGCGGAAGTGGCCAAGACACTGGTGGCCGAGGCCAAGGTCGGCCATGACGTGGTCCGGCTCGTCGCTGGTGACCCGTTGTCGGTGGATTCGGTGACCACCGAGGTGACGGCGGTGTCCAAGACCCACCTGCCGTTCGAGATCGTTCCCGGTCTGCCGTCCACCGTTGCGGTTCCGACGTACGCGGGGCTGCCGCTGGGCTCCACCCACACCGTCGCCGATGTGCGCACCGGGGTGGACTGGGCGGCGCTGGCCGCCGCGCCCGGCCCGCTGATCCTCACCGCGACCGCCTCACATCTGCCCGACGCCGCCCGTTCGCTCATCGAGTACGGGCTCGCCGAGAACACTCCGTGCGTGGTCACTGCCCAGGGCACCACCTGCGCGCAGCGCTCGGTGGAGTCCACCCTGACCGGCTTGACCGATCGCGCGCTGGCCGCCGGCGACGCCGCCGGCCCGCTGGCCGGCCAGCTGGTGGTCACCATCGGCCGCACAGTCGCGGCGCGAGCCAAGCTGAACTGGTGGGAGAGCCGCGCGCTCTACGGCTGGACCGTGCTGGTGCCGCGCACCAAAGAGCAGGCCGGCGATATGAGCGACCGGCTGGTCGACCACGGCGCCCTGCCCATCGAGGTGCCGACCATCGCCGTCGAGCCGCCGCGTAGCCCCGCGCAGATGGAGCGCGCGGTCAAGGGTCTGGTCGACGGCCGTTACCAGTGGGTGGTCTTCACCTCCACCAACGCGGTGCGTGCGGTGTGGGAGAAGTTCGCCGAGTTCGGCTTGGACGCCAGGGCCTTCTCCGGCGTGAAGATCGCTTGCGTGGGCGAAGCGACCGCCGATCGGGTTCGGGCGTTCGGGATCAGCCCCGAACTGGTGCCTTCGGGTGAGCAGTCCTCGCTCGGCCTGCTCGACGAATTCCCGGAATACGACAGCATTTTCGACCCGGTCAACCGGGTGCTGCTGCCGCGCGCCGACATCGCCACCGAGACGTTGGCCGAGGGTCTGCGCGAACGTGGTTGGGAAATCGAGGATGTCACCGCCTACCGCACCGTGCGGGCCGCTCCGCCGCCGGCGGAGACCCGGGAGATGATCAAGACCGGCGGTTTCGACGCCGTCTGCTTCACCTCCAGTTCCACCGTGCGCAATCTGGTCGGCATCGCCGGAAAGCCGCACGCGCGCACGATCGTCGCGTGCATCGGACCCAAGACCGCCGAGACGGCGGCTGAGTTCGGCCTGCGGGTGGACGTCCAGCCTGAGATCGCCGCGGTGGGTCCGCTGGTGGACGCGCTGGCCGAGCACGCCGCCCGGCTGCGGGCCGAGGGCGCCTTGCCGCCGCCGCGCAAGAAGAGCCGGCGCCGGTAGGCGGCAACGGGCAATGGCCTTCCCCCGGCAGCGTCCGCGACGGCTGCGGTCCACCGCCGCCCTGCGCCGACTGGTGGCCGAGACCTCCCTGGAGCCCAGGCATCTGGTGTTGCCGATGTTCGTCGCTGACGGCATCGACGCCCCCCGCCCGATCTCTTCCATGCCTGGAGTCGTCCAGCACACCCGTGACTCGCTGCGCCGGGCGGCTGCCGACGCGGTGGCGGCCGGTGTGGGCGGGCTGATGCTGTTCGGGGTGCCGCGTCCACAGGACAAGGACGCCACCGGTTCCTGCGGTGTCGACTCGGACGGAGTTCTCAACCGCGCCCTGCGCGACCTTGCCGCCGACCTCGGCGATGCCACCGTGCTGATGGCCGACACCTGCCTGGACGAATTCACCGATCACGGCCACTGCGGCGTGCTGGACGTTCGCGGTCGTGTCGACAACGACGCGACCAACGAGCAGTACGTGAAACTGGCTGTGGCACAAGCGCAGTCCGGCGCCCACGTCGTGGGCCCGAGCGGCATGATGGACGGGCAGGTGGCCGCGATCCGGGATGGATTGGACGCCGCCGGATTCGCCGACGTAGTGATCCTGGCCTACGCCGCGAAGTTCGCCTCGGCGTTCTACGGGCCGTTCCGCGAAGCGGTCGCCTCGACGCTCAGCGGTGATCGCCGCACCTACCAGCAGAACGGCGGAAACGGCCGGGAGGCCGTCCGGGAGGTGCTCCTCGACATCGACGAGGGCGCCGACATCGTCATGGTCAAACCCGCCATGGCCTACCTCGACGTAGTGGCCGCGGCCAAGGCGATCTCGTCGGTGCCGGTGGCGGCCTACCAGGTGTCGGGAGAGTACGCGATGATCGCCGCCGCCGCGGCCAACGGCTGGGTCGACCGCCGTGCGGCGGTGCTGGAGTCGCTGACCGGAATCCGGCGCGCCGGGGCCGACATCGTTCTGACCTACTGGGCTGCCGAGGCCGCGGGGTGGCTGGCGTGAGCTCCCAGCCGCGGCACCAGCAGGAGCCCCCCGGCGCGCCGGAGCGCCCGGTCGACGTCGACACCGGCTTCTGGCTCTGGCTTATCGCGGTGCCGCTGATGGTCACCGGACAGCTCGCCGACGCCTTCGTCGCCTCCCGATCTGCCGGCTCGGCGCATATGTTCGTGGTGACCGCCTTCCTCGCGGCCATTCTCGGAGGCGTGGTGGTGGGATTTCTCGCGCTGTTGCGGTCCGGCTACCGCTGGGCCCGCACCCTGCTCACCACCGGGGGCCTGGTGACGATCTTCTTCACCGCCACCAACCTGTTGAGCCCCGCCCGCCCGCCGATACCGGCGGTGGTCTACGCGGTCACCGGGATCTTCGGGTCGGTCTTCATCGCCGGCGGCATCTACCTGCTGCACCGTCCCGACTCGCATCGGTTCTTCGTCCACTGAGTCGTCCACTGAGTCGCCCGATAGGCTTTAGCAGGAGAATGACCGTTCCCACCCCCCGCCCCGGTGCCGTTACTGCCGCCTGCTGGCTGCTGGTGGCCGGTGCGGCGCTGTTGATGGCAGGGGGACTGCTGGCCGCCGTGATGAGTTTCGACTCGCTGCGCCAGGCCGCGCCGCCGACGGTCACCGACGACGCGGTCCGGGCGTACGCCCGGCTCTACCATGGCAGCGGTGTCCTGTTCGCCGTCGCCGGTCTGGCGCTGGCCTGGTTCGCTACCCGGGCCCGCAATCGCGACCCCCGGTCCCGCCGGGCCGCGATGGCGCTGGCCCTGGCGGTCGTCATCCTGGTCGCGGTGGCCGCGGTGTTCGCCGGTACCCACATCCTGGCGCTGCTGAGCACGCTGCTCATCATCATCGGGGCGTTGTTGCTGAGCCGGCCCGCCGTCGTGGAATGGTATGCCGGTGACTGAGGATCGCGACGGCGTCGAACACCAGGATGTGCTGTTTTTCGAGAACGGCGCCAGCTGGCTGTGGTTGCTGGCCGGGCCGGCGGCGGCGCTGGCCATGGTCTTCGTGCAGTACCGGGCCGGCCTGGGCTTCCGCCCCACCGTTCCGCTCATGTTCCTGGTGATGGTCAGCGGGTTCCTCGGCCTGCAGATCAAGGCCGCGCGCATCCACACCAGCGTCGAACTCACCGCCACCTCACTGCGGGAGGGCACCCAGGTGACGCCCGTCGCCGACATCGTCGAGGTGTTCGGTGAACCCGAGGTGCCGGTCAAACCGCGCAGCGCCATCTCGAGTTGGCGGGCCAAGCCGGAACCGCCCCGCGAGAAATGGCAGGCCTCCCGGGCCCTCGGCGAACTGTCCGGGGTACCCCGGGGGCGTACCGCGGTCGGCATCCGCCTGGTCGGCAAAGAGCGTTTTGCCCAAGCCTGGGCCCGCGACCATGAGCGGTTGCGCGCCGAACTGCTCCGATTGGTGCAATCGCAGTGAGGCACGTCGTCCAACTGGTGCTCGCCGCGGTCGCGGCGGCCGGTGCCGTGCTGTGCTGGCTGAACGTCACCAGCCTGGTCGACGTTCCGCCGGTCACCGATGGCCAGCCGGCCACGGTATCGGTGGTCTACAACCCGCCGCTGATGTTCCTGGTCTGGTTGCTGGCGACCACGGCCGGGGTGCTGGCCGTCCTCGGGGTGGCCGGACTGCGCCGCCGGCGGGCCGGCCCCATCCTTGCCGTCTATACCCCCTAGGGGTATTGTCGTCGGTATGACGACGACCGACCTGACGCTGACGACCGACCTGAGGCTGTCCGGGATGAGTTGCGCGTCCTGTGCCGCCCGGATCGAAAGCAATCTGAACAAGCTCGACGGGGTACAGGCATCGGTGAACTTCGCCGTCGAGCAGGCGCACGTCGAACACGGCCCGGAAGTCTCCGACGCGGACTTGGTGCGCGCCGTCGAGTCCAGCGGATACCACGCAGCGGTCATCGACCATTCCCGGCGTCACGGCGACCCTTCCCGCAATCACGGCGATGCTCACGACCACATGACCCATGGCGCCCCCGAGGAGCAGCTGCGATCCAGGTTGATCGGTTCTGCCGTGCTGGCGGTGCCGGTGCTCGCCATCTCGATGGTGATGGCCTGGCAGTTTCCCGGCTGGCAGTGGGTGGTCTTGGCGCTGACCACGCCGATCGTGTTCTGGGGCGGCTATCCGTTCCACAAGGCGGCGCTCAACAGCGCCCGGCACGGCTCGTCGACCATGGACACCCTGGTGTCGCTGGGCACCCTGGCGGCCTACATCTGGTCGGTGGTCACCCTCGTCGGCGGCATCGGCGGCCAAGATCACGGGCAGGGCCACGGGCAGGGCCACGTCTACTTCGAGGTGGCCGCCGCGGTCACGGTGTTCCTGCTGGCCGGCCGCTACGCGGAGGCAAAAGCCAAGCGCGCTGCGGGTTCGGCGCTGCGCGCGTTGCTTTCGCTCGGCGCCAAGGAGGCCGTCGTCATTCGTGACGGCGCCGAGACACCGATCCCCGCCGACCAGCTGGCGGTAGGCGAGGTGATCGTGGTGCGCCCCGGTGAGCGGGTGGCCACCGACGGGGTCGTCGTCGACGGAGCCTCGGCCCTGGACTCCTCGGCGATGACCGGCGAATCGGTGCCCGTCGACGTCCGCCCCGGTGACGAGGTGCTCGGCGGTTCGGTCAACACCTACGGCAGGATTCTGGTCCGCGCGTCCAAGGTCGGCTCGGACACCCAGCTGGCCCGGATGGCCCGGATGGTCGCTGACGCGCAGGGCGGAAAGGCCTCGATTCAGCGGCTGGCCGATCGGGTGTCGGCGGTGTTCGTGCCCGCGGTGCTCGTCATCGCCGCCGTGACGCTGGCCGCCTGGCTGCTCACCGGCCACTCGGCGGCGGCGGCGTTCACCGCGGCGGTGGCCGTGCTGATCATCGCCTGCCCGTGCGCTCTCGGGCTGGCCACACCGACGGCCATCCTGGTCGGCACCGGTCGCGGCGCCCAACTCGGTGTGCTGATCAAAGAGCCCCAGGTGCTGGAGACGGTCAGGGGAATCGACACCGTCGTGCTGGACAAGACCGGCACCGTCACCACCGGCGCGATGAGCGTGGCGGGCGTCGAGGCGTCCGCGGGGGAGGATGCCGACACGGTGTTGGCCCGCGCCGCCGCCGTCGAGTCCGCCTCGGAGCATCCGGTGGCCGCGGCGATCGTCGCGCAGGCCCGCGCCCGCGGTCTGGACATCGCCGCCGTCAGCGACTTCGCGAACGAACCCGGGACCGGGGTGCACGGTGTGGTGGACGGTGTCGTAGTCCGAGTGGCCCGCGCAGTGGCCAGCGACGGGCGCACCAGCGTTGCGGTGAGCTGGGGCGCCCAGAACGTTGAACGTGGCGTGATCCGGCTGGCCGATGCGGTCAAGCCGACCAGCGCCGCGGCGATCGCGGAGTTGCGAGCAATGGGCATCACCCCGATCCTGCTGACCGGGGACAACGCTGCGGTGGCCGACCGGGTCGCCGCCGACGTCGGTATCGCGCCGCAGGACGTGATCGCCGGTGTCCTGCCGTCCCAGAAAGCCGACGCCGTCAAGAAGCTGCAGGCGCAAGGGCGGAAGGTCGCGATGGTCGGCGACGGCGTCAACGACTCGGTGGCGCTGGCCACCGCCGACATCGGCATGGCAATGGGCACCGGCACCGACGCCGCGATCGAGGCCGGTGACATCACGCTGGTCCGCGGCGATCTGCGTACAGTGCCCACCGCGCTGCGGCTCTCCGCGCGCACATTGCGGATCATTAAGCAGAACTTGTTCTGGGCGTTCGGCTACAACATCGCCGCCATCCCGCTGGCGGCGCTGGGCATGCTGAACCCGATGATCGCCGGCGCGGCGATGGCGGCGTCGTCGGTGCTGGTGGTGACCAACAGCCTGCGGCTTCGGCGCTTCCGCTGACCCGGGGTTGGTACAGAGTTCGAAATCTGTAACACTGTGTCACATGACCGAGCTCGCCCAGCGTTCCGCCACCGATCCGGCTGCCGACGCAGCAACCGATGACGCCCTGCCGCTCGGCCCTGACTCGCTGATCTGGAAGTACTTCGGCGACCGTCGCATCGCGCTGATCGGTCCCCGGCCAGCCGTGCTGCAGAACATGCTGGCCGGGCTCGGCCAGGGCGTCGAAGATCACTCAGTGTTCTTCGCCGACACCGCCGCGCGCATCAAGCGCTCGCTGCCGCCCATCTACCGCACCGTCTACGGCAGCGAGGACGCCAACGCCGGCCCGCAGGTCCGCCAGTTCCACACCCACATCAAGGGCGAGTTGCCCGCCGAGTACGCCAACGAATCCAACAGGGGCCGCTACCACGCGCTGGACCCGGAGACTTACTACTGGGCGCACGCCACCTTCTTCGACCAGGTGCTGTACTTCACCGACACCTTCGTCAAGAAGCTCTCCCGCGAGGAGAAGGAGCAGATGTACCGGGAGTCCAAGACCTGGTACCGCCGCTACGGCGTCAGCGATCGGCCGATGCCGGCCGACTACGCGGCCTTCGAGAAGTACTGGGACCACATGATCGACGATGTGCTGGTGGGGCACAAGACCGCCAGATACGGCGTCGGCTACGTCACCAAGGGCTTCCCGAAGCCCAAGGGGGTGTCGCCGCTGGTGTGGAAAGTCGTTGCGCCGGTGTTCAATCCGCTGGCGGCGTTCCTCACCACCGGCGGGATGCCGGCGCGCACCCGGGAAATCCTCGGCCTGCCGTGGGATGACCGCAAGGAACGCCGCTACCAGCGGTTCGCCGCGCTGTGTCGCACGCCGGCGGCGAACTGGCTGTGGGCCCGGGTGCCCGCCACGCTGCGCCTGGTGCCCTACGCCAGAGAGGGCTTCGCCCGGTATGCCTGATGCCGCTTCCGACTCGATCCTCGACGCCGCACTCGTCGAGTTCGAGCGGCACGGCATTCGCAAAGTGGCTCTCGATGACGTCGCCCGTCGGGCCGGCGTCAGCCGAACCACGATCTACCGCCGCTTCGCCAACCGGGACGACCTTGTCTCGGCGGTGATGGACCGGGAAAACGCGCGGTTGTTTGCCGATATCGCTGAGGAGCTCAAACAGGCTCGCCCGCAATCGAATTACTACGTCGAGGCCTTCACTTCGGCGATCCTGCGCAGCCGACGCCACCGGGTGCTCAACCGGATGATCACCGACGAGCCCGCGCTGACGCTGGAGCTCGCCCGCCGCCACTATCGGGCGGCGGTCAGCCGGATCACCCAGGCGCTGCAAGCGGTGTTCCCGCCCGGCTTCGCCGACCGGATCGGCGAACAGACTGTTGGTGAACTCGCTGACAACATCTGGCGGTACGCGATGATGCTGCTGCTGTTGCCGAGCGCCGAACCGGTCGAAACCGCCGATGAAATAAGGGCTTTCGCGACCAAGCACTTCCTGCCGAGCCTGCCACCGGCGCTGCGCGCCAATCCGGCCGAAGCGCTGCGCGCCAATCCGGCCGAAGCGCTGCGCGCCAATCCGGCCGAAGCGCTGCGCGCCGATCCGGCCGAAGCGCTGCGCGCCGATCCGGCCGAAGCGCTGCGCGCCGATCCGGCCGAAGTGCTGCGCGCCGATCCGGCGACGGTTACCCCAGCCTGACCGTCACCACGTCTTTGCAGACGGACTCCAGGGTCGGGCAGCGCTGCCGCAGTGCGTCGAGCACGCGGGTTGCGACCGCCCGAAGTCGCCGACGGAGCCGGGGGAGCCGTTCGGCATGGATGCCGATCATCGTCACACCAGGGCGGGCGGTGTCCGGCGACCACGGTCACCACCGGCACGCCCTGCGCCCGGGTGAACCGGGCGATGTCCGGACGGCCGCTGCGGCGGGGCCAGATCGTCGGTGAACGTCAGCACCACGCAGATCGGCAGCCCGGTCTGCTGCAGCTGGGCCCAGCAGTCCCAGCGAGCGCCGCAACGTCCGTCGCGCTGACCGTCACCATCATGGCCTTCGGCACGTCGACGCCGGTGTTGGTGCTGTCGGTGTCGAGCACGTCGACCACGATCGGCTGATCGGGGCCAGGCTGTAGGCCCCGGTAAATCCTCGACGACACGGTGCCGTGATCAGCCAGGCGCCTGGTTACCTGCGGCCAGCGGCCGCGGAGACCGAGGATATGAAGTTAGCTAACATAACCAAATCCCGCTTGTCGCCTTCGCGCACGTGGAAAGGGACTTTGGTCCTTGCCGAATGTTTTGGGACTCACCCTGTGCTTGACCACCCGTCTCCGGCTGGGACACTGGTGGCCATGATCGAGCAGGCAGCGTCATCGATCGCCTCCGCGCGGTTGTTCGCGCAGGCGTGCGCGGTGATTCCCGGTGGGGTGAACTCACCGGTCCGGGCGTTCAACTCCGTCGGTGGCACCCCGCGCTACATGGCCTCCGCGCAGGGGTGCTGGCTCACCGACGCCGACGGCAACCGCTACGTCGATCTGGTCTGCTCCTGGGGCCCGATGATTCTGGGCCACGCCCATCCCGCGGTGGTCGAGGCGGTGCAGAAGACCGCGGCGGCTGGACTGTCATTCGGTGCCCCCACCGCCGGTGAGACCGAGTTGGCCGCGGAGATCATCGCGCGGGTGAAGCCGGTGGAACGGGTTCGGCTGGTCAATTCGGGCACCGAGGCCACCATGAGCGCGGTGCGGCTGGCCCGCGGGTTCACCGGCCGACCCAAGATCGTCAAGTTCTCCGGCTGCTACCACGGCCACGTCGACGCGCTGCTGGCCGACGCGGGATCCGGCGTCGCCACCCTGGGCCTGCCCTCCTCGCCGGGCGTCACCGGCGCCACGGCCGCCGACACCATCGTGCTGCCGTACAACGACGTCGCCGCCGTTGAGGAGTCCTTTACGACCTTCGGCGACAGCATCGCCGCGGTGATCACCGAAGCGTGCCCGGGCAACATGGGTGCGGTCGCCCCGCTGGCCGGCTACAACGCCGCGCTGCGCCGGATCACCGCCGAGCACGGCGCCCTGCTGATCGTCGACGAGGTGATGACTGGCTTCCGGATCAGCCGATCCGGTTGGTACGGCGTGGATCCCGTCGATGCCGACCTGTTCACCTTCGGCAAGGTGATGAGCGGGGGCCTGCCGGCCGCGGCCTTCGGTGGCCGTACCGATGTGATGGAACGCCTGGCGCCGCTGGGCCCGGTGTATCAGGCCGGCACCCTGTCCGGGAACCCAGTCGCGGTGGCGGCCGGCCTGGCGACACTGCGACATGCCGACGACGCGGTGTACGCCGCGCTGGACGCGAACGCCGACCGCCTCGCCGGGCTGCTGTCCGAGTCGCTGACCGACGCCGGCGTTGTGCACCAGGTGGCGCGCGGCGGCAGCTTCCTCTCGGTGTTCTTCACCGACGAGCCGGTCGGTGATTTCGCCGCAGCTCGCGCCAGCGAGACCTTCCGGTTCCCGCCGTTCTTCCACGCCCTGCTCGACGCTGGGGTGTACGCACCGCCGAGCGCCTTCGAAACCTGGTTCGTCTCCGCAGCTTTGGACGACGACGCCTTCGATCGGATCGCCGCGGCCCTGCCGGCCGCGGCCCGTGCCGCTGCGGAAGCGAGCCCTTCATGAACCGCACCATCGTCCACGTCATGCGCCACGGCGAGGTGCACAACCCGGAGGGCATCCTCTACGGCCGCCTGCCGGACTACCACCTCTCCGAGCGGGGCCGGGCGCAAGCCGAGGGGGTGGCCGAATGGCTGGCCAGGCGCGACATCATCTATGTCGTCGCCTCCCCGCTGGAGCGGGCCCAGGAGACCGCCGCCCCCATCGCGGCCAAACACGACCTATCCATCAACGTCGACGATGCACTGATCGAGTCGCACAACGTCTTTCAGGGCCAGCGGGTATCCCCGGGAGACGGCGCCTTGCGTGACCCGCGCAATTGGCGGCATCTGCGCGACCCGCGCAAACCCTCCTGGGGAGAGCCCTACCACGAGATCGCCGAACGGATGAAGAGCGCACTGCACCGCGCCCGGGACAAGGGGTTGGGCCACGAGGCCGTCTGCGTGAGCCACCAGCTGCCCGTCGAGACCCTGCGCCGGGCGATGAACGCTGAACCGCTGCATCACTTCCCGACCAAACGGATGTGCAACCTGGCGTCGCTGACGTCGTTCTACTTCGACGGTGACGACTACGTCGGGTGGGGATATTCGGAGATCGCGGGACGGTGAACCGCCTCATGCCGGTCGTCATCAGTGCAGTCGCCGCGGCGGCTGTGCTTCTGGCCGGCTGCTCCACCGGCGATGACGCCGTCGCGCAGGGCGGCACCTTCCAATTCGTCGCGCCTGGTGGAAAGACCGACATCACTTACGATCCGCCGCAAACCCGTGGCAGGCCGGGCCCGCTGTCCGGGCCGGATCTGATGGACACCGGCCGCACCATCTCGCTGACGGACTTCGCCGGCAAGGTGGTGGTGATCAACGTCTGGGGCCAGTGGTGCGGACCGTGTCGCGCCGAGATCCCCGAGCTCGAGAAGGCCTATGCCGCCACTAAAGCGAAGGGCGTGGCGTTCCTCGGAATCGACGTGCGCGACAACGATATCGACGCCCCACGGGACTTCGTCACCGACCGCAAGGTCAGCTATCCGTCGATCTACGACCCCGCCATGCGCACCATGATCGCCTTCGGCGGCAAATACCCCACCACAGTGATCCCCTCCACGGTGGTGCTGGATCGAGAGCACCGGGTCGCGGCAGTCTTCCTGCGCGAGTTGCTCTCTGAGGATCTCATCCCGCTGCTGCAGCGGCTGGCAGCCGAACCGGCGCCGGGTACACCATGACCGGCCTGGCCGAGACCGCCGCAGCCGGGCCGCTGGTCGTGGCCCTGGGCCTGTGTGTGCTGGCCGGGTTGGTGTCCTTCGCCTCGCCGTGCGTGGTTCCGCTGGTGCCCGGCTACCTGTCCTACCTGGCCGGCGTGGTCGGTGCAGCCGACGATGCTGTCGTGGTCGGCGCCGCCGGCGCCTCCGGCATCGCTACCCGTCAACGCTGGCGGGTGGCTGGATCGGCACTGTTGTTCGTCGCCGGATTCACTGCCGTCTTCGTTCTCGGGACAGTGGCCGTGCTCGGGATGACCACCACTCTGATCACCAACCAGATTGTGCTGCAACGCATCGGCGGGGTGCTCACCATCGTCATGGGGCTGGTCTTCATCGGCTTCATTCCCGCGTTGCAGCGTCAGGCGCGGTTCACCCCGCGGCACTGGGCCGGGCTGGCCGGGGCGCCGCTGCTCGGGGCCGTCTTCGGTCTGGGCTGGACACCGTGTCTCGGGCCGACGCTGACCGGGGTGATCGCGGTGGCGTCAGCTACCGACGGTGCCAGCGTGGCGCGCGGGGTGGTTCTGGTGATCGCCTATTGCCTCGGCCTGGGGATTCCCTTTGTGTTGCTGGCCCTGGGCTCAGGCTGGGCGGTCAACGCGTTCGGCTGGCTGAGGCGGCACAGCCGGGCCATCCAGATCTTCGGCGGTGTGCTGCTGATCGCCGTCGGCGTCGCTCTGGTGACCGGCGTCTGGAACGACTTCACCTCCTGGGTGCGCGACGCCTTCGTCAGCGACGTGAGGCTTCCGATCTGATGACAACAGCCCCGCCCATGGATGTCCAGGTCGCCGACACCCCCCGGCGCGGCGGGCGTCTGCGCCTGCTGCTGTTGAAACCCTGGCGTGCCCTGACCTCCATGGGCACTGCGCTGGTGCTGCTGTTCCTGCTCGCGCTCGGCGCCATCCCCGGTGCCCTGTTGCCGCAACGCAGCCTCAACGAGTCGAAGGTGCAGCAGTACCTCGACCAGCATCCGGATCTGGGCCCCTGGCTGGACCGGCTGCAGATGTTCGACGTGTTCTCCAGCTTCTGGTTCACCGCCATCTATGTGCTGCTGTTCCTCTCGTTGGTGGGCTGCCTGACCCCCCGGATCGTCGAGCACTTCCGTAGCCTGCGGTCCACCCCGGTGCCAGCCCCCCGCCGGCTTGAACGGTTGCCGCGGCACGCCACCCTGACCGTCACCGGAACACCGGCCGAAGTGGCCGCCCGCATCGACGGGCACCTGCGCGGCTGGCGGCGCGTCACCCGGACTAACGGCGACGAGGTCGAAATCTCCGCCGAGAAGGGCTACCTGCGGGAGTTCGGCAACATCGTCTTCCACTTCTCGCTGCTGGGCCTGCTGGCCGCCGTCGCCGTCGGAAAGCTGTTCGGCTACGAAGGCAACGTCATCGTGGTCGCCAACGGTGGCCCGGGGTTTTGCTCAGCCTCCCCGGCCGCCTTCGACTCCTTCCGCGCCGGCAACAACGTCGACGGCACCTCGCTGTACCCCATCTGTGTGCGGGTCAACGACTTTCAAGCGCGTTACTTGCCGACCGGGCAGGCCACCTCCTTCGCGGCGAACATCGACTACCAAGCCGGCGCGGATCTGACCGACGGGACCTGGCGGCCCTACCGCCTGGAGGTCAATCACCCGTTGCGGGTCGGCGGCGACCGGGTCTATCTGCAGGGGCACGGATACGCCCCGACCTTCACGGTGACGTTCCCCAACGGGCAGAAGCGAACGCAGACCATCCAGTTCCAGCCCGACAACAGCCAGACGCTGTTGTCCTCCGGTACCGTCCGCGTCGATCCGCCGGCCGGGCTGTATCCGGCCGACCAGTGGCGCAAGCAACAGATCGCCATCACCGGCCTGTTCGCCCCCACCCAGCAGATGGACGGCAAGCTGCTGTCGTCGAAGTTCCCCGCGATGAACGACCCCGCGGTGGCGGTGGACATTTATCGCGGCGACGCCGGACTGGACACCGGCCGGCCGCAGTCGCTGTTCCGGCTCGACCACCGGCTGATGGAGCAGAAACGGCTGACCAAGCTCAAGCGTGTCAACCTCTCGCTGGGCCAGGACGTCCGCCTGGACGACGGAACCACCGTCCGGTTCGACGGCGCCACCCCGTTCGTCAACCTCCAGGTCTCTCACGACCCGGGTCAGTTCTGGGTCCTCGTGTCGGCGCTGACGATGATGGCCGGTCTGCTGGTCTCTCTGGTGGTGCGGCGGCGGCGGGTGTGGGCCCGCGTCACCCCCGGCGGGCAGGAGCGCAGCGACCGGGGGATATATCCCGGCGGGCAGGAGCGCAGCGACCGGGGGATATATCCCGCCACTCCAGGTACCGTGAACGTCGAGTTGGGTGGGCTTGCCCGCACCGACAACTCGGGGTGGGGCGAAGAGTTGGACACCCTTGCCCGCCGGCTCGGTTCCGCTGCGGAGGATTGATGAACACCGAATACATCGACATCGGCCTGGCCCGCTACTCGGACTGGGCGTTCACCGCATCGGTCGTCGTTCTGGTCCTGGCGCTGCTGATGCTGGCCGTCGAGCTGGCCTCCAGCCGCGGGCGCCGGGTTGAGGAACGCGAGCTGGTCTCTGCCGGCGGGGTGGCAGTTGACGACAACCGCCCCGGCGTGGTCGTCGAGGCCGGCTCGACACCGCTGGCGGAACGCGTCGGCTCCGCCGGGCTCAATCTGGTCTACCTGGGCATCGGGCTGCTGCTGGCCTGCATCGTGCTGCGCGGCCTGGCGACCGCGCGGGCGCCGTGGGGCAACATGTACGAGTTCATCAACCTGACCAGCTTCTGCGGTCTGGTGGCGGGCGCGATCGTGCTCCGCAAGCCGCAGTACCGCGCGCTGTGGGTGTTTATCCTGGTGCCGGTCCTGGTCCTGCTCACCATTTCCGGCAAGTGGCTCTATACCTACGCCGCCCCGGTGATGCCCGCGCTGCAGTCCTACTGGCTGCCCATCCACGTGTCGGTGGTGAGCCTGGGTTCAGGGGTGTTCCTGGTCGCTGGTGTGGCCAGCATCCTGTTCCTGCTGAAGATGTCGAAGTATGCCGAGCCAGGAAGGACCGGCGTCCTGGCCGGGATCGCCGCGAAACTACCCGACGCTCAAACCCTCGACCGCATCGCTTACCGCACCACCATCTTCGGGTTCCCGGTGTTCGGGTTCGGCGTCATCTTCGGCGCCATCTGGGCCGAGGAAGCCTGGGGTCGTTACTGGGGTTGGGACCCCAAGGAGACGGTCTCCTTCATTGCCTGGGTGGTCTACGCCGCTTACCTGCATGCCCGGTCGACGGCGGGCTGGCGCGACAAGAAGGCGGCCTGGATCAACATCGTCGGCTTCGCAGCGATGGTGTTCAACCTGTTCTTCATCAACCTCGTCACCGTCGGGTTGCACTCCTACGCCGGAGTGAACTGACGCCGGTCTGATTGCCCGGCTCCTGCTCGGGACTGACGTCCCGCATCGGCACCGGGCTAGCGCGGGTTGTTGTCGCCGTGGCTGAGCCGCCACAGGAATTCGGGGTCGTCATCTGGGCCGATGACACGCTTTGTGGGCTGGTTGGCCTTGGCGCGCATCGCCCGCAGCGCGACGTACGTCAGGCCGCAGACGAGCAGGATGAGCAGCAGGTAAAGCACCAGTAACCTCCTTGTTCCGAATATACGCGCGTCGGTAGGCTTTCCGCCGTGACGGACGATCAAGCTGGCGGTACGACGGGCGCAATGGTGCGCGACGTCGTGGTCTACACACTGGCGCGACTGCTTCTGGTGGGGTTGTTGACCGCGGCGATATTCGGTGCGGCCGGGGTGATCGGCGTGAAGGTTCCCATCGTGGTGGCGATGCTGTTCGCGATCATCATCGCGCTGCCGCTGGGCATCTGGCTGCTGGCGCCGCTGCGGCGCCGGGCGACGGCCGCAATCGCCGGGGTCGACGAGCGCCGCCGCCACGACCGGGAGCAGCTGCAGGCCCGGCTACGTGGTGAGGAGCCGACGAAGTAGCTCAGCCGAAGGCCAGCGCAGCGGCGACCGCCACAGACCACACCAGCATGGTCAGCCCGGTGTCACGCAGGACCGGGATCAGGTCCCTGCCGCAGGAGCCGCGTCGCACCGGACCGGCGGCCTTCACTGCCAGCGGCACAGCGAGTGCGCCCAACGCACAC
>JAULZA010000013.1:0-9747 GCA_032117575.1 Mycolicibacterium sp. | reverse complement strand
GGCAGTGGGGTGACCAGCCGCAGGCACTCGTTGATGACCAGGTCGAAGGTTTCCAGTTTCTCCAGCGCCTCGATGTCCAGTGGGCCGTTGCCGATGCGGGTGCCCTCCTCGCGGCAGCGTTCCTGCCATTCTGGGTTGGCCGCCAGGTGATAGGCCATGGTGGTCAGCGTCGAGGTCGAGGTGTCGTGGGCGGCCATCATCAGAAAGATCATGTGGTTGACGATGTCGGTGTCGGTGAAGGTGTTGCCGTCCTCGTCGGCGGTGTGGCAGAGCACGGTGAGCATGTCGGTGCCCTCGGCGGTACGACGTTCCTTGACCCGTTCGGTGAAGTAGTCCTCAAGCACCGTGCGGGCCTGCAGCCCGCGCCACCACTTGAACGGCGGCACCGGGGTGCGGATGATCGCCCCGCCGGCGCGGGTGGTGGTCTCATAGGCGGCCTTGATCTTGGTGACCAGTTCGTGGTCGGTGCCCGGCTGGTGGCCCATGAACACCACCGAGGCGATGTCGAGGGTCAACTCCTTGACCGCGGGCATGAACAAGAACCGGGCGTCGTCGGCCGACCAGTCGTTGGCCACCACCGTGGTGGCCACGGTGTCGATGTGCTCGACGTAGCCCGAGAGCCGGCCCCGGGTGAACGCCTCCTGCATGATCCGCCGGTGATACATGTGCTCGTCGAAGTCCAGCAGCATCAATCCGCGCTTGAAGAACGGGCCGATCACGTCCTGCCAGGCCACCGTGGAGAAGTCTTTGCGCTTGTTGGAGAGCACTTCCTGGGTGGCATCCGGACCCAAAGCGCCGACCGCGGCCACTGCCGGCATCCGGCCGAAGGAGACCGGCCCGCTCTTGCGGTAGACCTCCAGCATGTAGTCGGGCCCGCCGCGGAACACTTCGATCACGTGGCCGAGCAACGGCAGCCCGTTGTCGCCCAGCACCGGTTTGAGGCCGCTGCCCGCCGGCGGACGGCTGAAGACGAACTGCGGCCAGTCGTAGGCGCGCAGCCGCGCGTCAAGCATCCCCAAACCGGGAATGGTCTGCAGGGTGGGAGTGATCCTGCGTCGCGCCCTGTCGAGCAGGTAGCGGTGAGTTGTCTTGGCCGCCATGACAAGTCAGACCGGAGCGTCCAGCCGAACGAATTCGCCTTCCTGGTAGAGCTGTCGGCAGGCCGTGCGGCGGACCTTGCCGCTGGTCGTGATGGGCAGCGACCCAGGTGCCACCAACACCAAGTCCCTGACCCGCACGCCATGGCAGGCCCTGATCGCTGAGGCGATCCGGCGCTTCACGTCGCGAAGTTCCGGTGCACCGCCGGTCGTCTTCACCTCGGCGATGGCGACCAGCGTCTCGGTGGTGTCGATGGGCACCGCGACGGCCACGGCACGGGAGTTCGTGATGTCCTCGACGGTGGCCTCGATGTCGTCCGGGTAGTGGTTACGGCCGTCGACGATCAACAGGTCCTTGATCCGCCCGACGACGAACAGTTCGTCGTTGAAAATCGCCCCGAGATCCCCGGTCCTCAGCCACGGCCCGGGTGGGGTTCCTTCCGACGGATTCGCCAGGCGGCCCCCGAAGGTGCGCTCCGTCAGATCGGGGTTGCGCCAGTAACCCGCGCCGACCTGGTCGCCGTGCACCCAGATCTCGCCTACCGCGCCAGCGGGTCGCTCGGCCACCGTGTCGGGATCGACGATGCGCACCTCGCAGGAGCCCGCGGCACCGCAGCTCACCAGTTCGACGCCGTCACCCGCCTCCAGGTATCCGGCCGCCAACCTCTCGGCGTCGAAAGTCACCACCGCAGGCGCCCGCTCGCCGGCCGAGGAGGCCACGTGCAGTGTCGCCTCGGCCAACCCGTAGGACGGCCGCAGTGCCGACTCGCGCAGCCCGAACGCTGCGAACCGTTCGGCGAAGCGCCGCATGGTGGCGCCGTGGACGCGTTCGCCGCCGAGGATCATGCCCACCACACCGTCCAGATCCAGCCCGGCCAGATCGTCGTCGCTCACCCGGCGCACCGAGAGGTCGTAGGCGAAGTTCGGCCCGGCGGTGAAGGTGTCGGTGTTCCTCGCCAACTGCTGCAGCCAACGCGCCGGTTTCTGCAGGAACGCCATCGGCGTCATCAGCACCGCGGGCCTGCCGACCATGATCGGGATCAGCACGCCCAGAATCAATCCCATGTCGTGATAAAACGGCAGCCAGGACACCAAGTGCCGGTTCTCGGTGACGCCGTGCCGGTATTCATTGGTGATCTGATCCAGGTTGCTGATCACATTGTGGTGGGTTACCACCACGCCGGCGGGAGCACGCGTCGACCCGGACGTGTACTGCAGGTACGCCGCGGAATACGGGTCGAGGGCCGGCGAGTCTCCGCTGGGAGTCGCACCGAAGTCCAGTGCGTCGACCTCGATGACGGCCGCGCCGGACCCCCGTGCGGTGCTGTACGGCAGCGTCTCGGCGATGGCGGCCGATGTCGTCACCACCGCTGCCGGCGAGCAGTCGTGCAACACTCCCGCAAACCGTTCGTCGAGCGCACCGGGATGTGGCACGGGAAGCGGCACCGCCACGAAACCCGCCTGGACGGCGCCGAGGAAACCGAGGACGTAGTCGAGGCCGTGCGGTGCGGCAATCGCCACCCGGTCACCGGGCGAACCATGCTCGCGGAGCCGATCACCGATCAGCCGGGCCCGCTGGTGAACCTCCGTCCACGTCAGCTCTTCGGAGAAGCCCTGCATGTCAACGTCGTAATCGAGAAACCGGTAGGCGAGGCCGTCAGGCTGCTCCGCGGCCCTGCGCGCCAAGAGCTCCGGTAGGGACATCGCCGATTCGGACACGACAGTCGCTCCCTCCGGCAAATACTGGACGATGAAGACTAACACAGACCGACGGTCTAATTAGCCACGTGGTGCCGTGTCGAGCCGCGCTTCGCTGGCGCCGCGGTTGGGCGGCGCAGCTAATTAGCAGGACCGAGGTATTCGGACTCGAGCACCAGATCGGGCAGCAACGTCTGGTATTCGACGTGAGCGGGATGCTCCTGGGTCCGCCACAGCAGGCCCTCCTGCGCGCGCATGTAGCGCCGGTATTTCGGGGCGCCGGGTATGACGACATTGTCGGCGACCACGATCGAACCGGGGTGCAGCCAGCCACGGCCCAGGATGGTCTGCAGATCCGCAAGATAGCTGTTCTTGTCGTGGTCGACGAAAAGGAAGTCCAGAGCCCCTGCCGTGCAGCCGTGCTCGTCTTCCAGCCGGTCCAGGGTGCGGCCACCGTCACCAATGGTTCCCACCACGCAGCTGATCCGGTGGCCAACGCCGGCATGCTCCCAGATCCGTCGCGCCACAACGGCATTGGCTTCGGCCAGTTCGACGGTCACCACCGTGGCTTTCGGGGCCGCCACTGCCAAGCGCAGCGCCCCGTAGCCGCAATAGGTGCCGAGTTCCAGCGCCAATCGGGGGTCGGCGCGACGAACCGCGGCGTCCAGCAGCCGACCCTTCTCGTCGCCGACGTTGACCAGGAACGATTTCCGGTAGGCGAACTCGTCCAGCTTGGCTAGCGCGTCGGCGGGGTCGCCGGGGCGGGCGCGGGCCACTACGAAGTCGGCGGCCGCTGCTTCCCGTCCGTCCCCGAGTTGACCAGTGATGCCGAAGTTGCGGTTGCCCACCGCCGCCCGCAGCATCGACCAGCGCAGCATGGGCAGTCGTCGACGCACACTCATGACCCAATCATTACGGCACCACTTCCCAATTGGGAAGCCGAACCGGGCGATGCCACACTGGTGTCATCTCCTCCTCACTACGCACCGAGTCGACCGCCCGAACCGGGCTGGCGTTGAGTTACGGCCTTGTGTGCCATGGCTTCTTCGCGCTCGGCGTCGGCGCCATGATGGTCGCGATGCTCTTCGGGATGAGCAAATCGCTGGGTGGGGTACCCACGCCGTGGAGCTGGGTCGTGAACGCTGCTCTGCTGGTGCAGTTTCCGGTGGTGCACTCGCTGCTGCTGACCAACCGCGGCCGGCGGGTTCTCAGTCGGCTGGCTCCTTCGGGAACCGGCTCAACACTGTCGACGACCACGTTCGCCACCATCGCCGGATTGCAGACCTTCGCGCTGTTCGCGCTGTGGTCGCCCAGCGGCACGGTGTGGTGGCGTGCGCAGGGGGCGGTCTTGGTGGCCATGGCAGTGCTGTACGGCACGTCCTGGCTGCTGCTGTTGTGGTCGATGTGGAGCGCCGGATTGGGGCTGCAGACCGGCAGCCTCGGGTGGACCGCGTTGTACAAAGGCCGGCCGCCGCGCTATCCCGGCATGCCCCAGACCGGTCTGTTCCGGGTGACCCGGCAGCCGATCTACGTCACTTTCGCGCTGACGCTGTGGACGGTGCCGACGTGGACGCCCGACCAACTCGTGGTCGCCGTGGTGCTCACCGCCTACTGCGTGGTGGCGCCCCGTTTCAAAGAGCGCCGCTACCGGCGGATCTACGGCGAGGCGTTCGACGACTACGCCCGCCGGGTGCCGTACTGGCTGCCGTTCCCCCGGCCCCGCGCGGCGCCCCGGCCGTGAGCGGCGGTCAGGCCAGTTCGATGAGGCCGGCGTAGTCCTGCGACCAGTAGTCCTCGGTGCCGTCGGGCAGCAGCACCACCCGCTGCGGGTTCAGCGCCTCGGCGGCCCCGGGGTCGTGGGTCACCAGCACCACCGCGCCGAGGTAGCTGCGCAGCGCGTCGAGCACCTGCTCACGAGAGGCCGGGTCGAGGTTGTTGGTGGGCTCGTCGAGTAGCAGCACGTTGGCCGTCGAGGCCACCAGGCCGGCCAGCGCCAGGCGGGTCTTCTCGCCGCCGGAGAGCGTGCCGGCCGGCTGATCCAGCTGCGGGCCGCTGAACATGAACGCGCCCAGCAGGCTGCGCAGTTCCTGCTCGCCGGTGTCGGGCGCGGCGTGGCGGATGTTCTCCCAGACCGTCGCGGCGTTGTCGAGGGTGTCGTGTTCCTGCGCGAAGTAGCCGACTTTGAGGCCATGGCCCGGTTCGATGTGCCCGGCCTCGGGATGCTCGGCACCGGCCAGGATGCGCAGCAGCGTGGTCTTGCCCGCACCGTTGAGACCGAGCACCACCACCCGCGAGCCGCGGTCGATGGCCAGGTCGACGCCGGTGAACACCTCCAGCGACCCGTAGTTCTTGGTCAGGCCCTTGGCCACCAGCGGCACCCGGCCGCACTGGGCCGGCGTGGGGAACCGGATCTTGGCCACCTTGTCGGCCACCCGCTCGGCGTCGAGTTCGGCCATCATCCGCTCGGCACGACGCAACATGTTCTGCGCGGCAACCGCTTTGGTGGCTTTGGCGCCCATCTTCGCGGCCTGGGTACGCAGCGCCGACGCCTTCTTCTCGGCGTTGGCGCGTTCGCGGCGGCGCCGTTGTTCGTCGGTGGACCGGGCGTCGAGGTATTTCTGCCAGCCCATGTTGTAGACGTCGGCCTCACCGCGCACGGCGTCGAGGAACCACACCCGGTTGACCACTTCGGCCAGCAGCGCGACGTCGTGGCTGATGATCACCAGCCCGCCGCTGTAGCCCTTGAGGAAGTCGCGCAACCAGTTGATGGAGTCGGCGTCGAGGTGGTTGGTCGGTTCGTCGAGCAGCAAGGTGGTGTCGGTTCCCGCACCCGACTCACTGGCCGCGAACAGGATTCGCGCCAGTTCGACCCGGCGGCGTTGACCGCCGGACAGCGTGCGCAGCGGCTGGGTCAGCACCCGGTCCGGCAGGCCGAGGCTGGCGCAGATGCGGCCGGCCTCGCTCTCGGCGGCGTAGCCCCCCAGGGCGGCGAAGCGTTCCTCCAACTGCCCGTAGCGGCGGACGGCCTTGTCGCGTTCGGTGTCGTCGACCACCTCGGCCATCAGCACCTGCTGCTTCTCCAGGTCGGCCAGCAGGGTGTCCAGGCCGCGGGCGGAGAGCACCCGGTCGCGGGCCAGCACCTCCAGATCGCCTTCCCGGGGATCCTGCGGCAGATAGCCCACCTCACCGCTGCGGGTGATGGTGCCGGCGTACGGGTCGCCCTCGCCGGCCAGGATGCGCATGGTGGTGGTCTTGCCGGCGCCGTTGCGACCGACCAGCCCGATCCGGTCGCCGGGCTGCACCCGCAGCGCCGGGCCCTCGGCGAGCAGCAAGGTGCGCGCGCCGGCGCGGACCTCAAGGTCCGTTGCGGTGATCAATTGCTACTCTCCCGGGCGCGATTTCTCGTCGGTGAAGACCGGGGCGCGCTTCTCGGCGCGCGCGGCAACCGCCTCTTCGAAGTTTGCGGTGAGCAGGCGCACGTAGAGCTGCCCGAGGCCCTCGGCCTGCATGTGCCCTTCCAGGGTACTGGCGTCCAATCCCGTCCACAGCGTCCGCTTGGTCAATTCCGTGCCGGGACGTGAGAACGCCGCGATGCGGGCAGCGATCTCGTAGCAGGTGGGCAGCAGCTCCGCGCCCGGTACCTGCCGGGACACCAGGCCGATGCGTTCGGCCTCGGCGGCGTCCACATCGCGGCCGGTGAGCATGATCTCGAAGGCCCGCGAGCTGCCGATGGCCCGGGGCAGCAGGTAGGACAGGCCCAGTTCGCTGGCGGTCAGCCCGTTGTTGATGCCGGCGGCCCGGAAATAGGCGTCCTCCGACGCCACCCGGATGTCGGCGGCCAGCGCCAGGCACAGCCCGCCGCCGATAGCCGCGCCGTTGACCGCGGCGATGATGGGCTGGTGCAGCCGGCGCATCGCCAGGATCACCTCGTCGAGCAGCTCCATGGACCGCAGGGCGTAGCTGGGCCGGGTCAGGCCGTCGACGTGAGGAACCGCACCGGCGGACTTGTGGTCGGCGCCGGAGGAGAAACCCTTGCCGGCGCCGGTGAGGACCACCACGCGCACGTCGTTGTCGTAGGTCAGCGCCGCCAGCGTCTCTTTGAGCGGGATCATGACGTCGAACGCCATGGAGTTCATCCGCTCCGGCCGGTTCAGCGTGACCAGGGCGACGTGCGGGTGCGGACGGTCGACGAGCACCAGGGAGTCAGTCACCGTTGCACGCTATCGCTGGCGTCGAGACTGCGCACCGCGCATCGAGATTGCGCCCAGATCGGCTGTCGCGGCAGGAATGCGATCTGGACGCAGCCTCGGCGGGGGGATCAGAGGTCGGTCGCGGCGTCGATGTCGAAGCCGCGGATCTGGCTGATCAAGTCCTCCAACGCGGCCGGCGGCAACGCCCCGGCCTGGTTGAACACCAGGTGGCCCTTCTTGAACGCCATCAGGGTCGGGATCGCCCGAATCTCGGCGGCGGCGGCCAGTTGCTCCTCGGCCTCGGTGTCGACCTTGGCGAAGACGATGTCGGGGTTGGCCTCAGAGGCCTTGGTGAAGGTCGGGGCGAATGCGCGGCACGGACCGCACCAGGACGCCCAGAAGTCGACCAGCACGATGTCGTTGCTGGCGATGGTGTCGTTGAAGTCTGCGGCAGTCAGGTCACGGGTAGCCATGTAAGAAGCCAACACCGCGGATGGGTGGTTCTGTTCCCGGGGCTGTGGAACAGCGACGACACAGAGTCGGCGCGAGCGTTAATCTCAACTGATGGCGGCGGATTACCGGGCGTTCCTGGCGGCGGTCAACGCCCTCGGGGCCAACCAGCGGGAGCACTCGCTTCGCCTCAATGGCATCGACGCGCGGCTCACGTCTATGGAGACGGAGATCCAGGCCCGCTTCCGCTCCGTCGACGAACAACTGGCCGAGATCACGGACCTGATTATCGGCCGCAATGAGCGCGGTTAGACGGTGAAACCGAGCGCGCGCAGCTGCTCGCGGCCGTCGTCGGTGATCTTGTCCGGTCCCCACGGCGGGTTCCACACCCAGTGGATCCTGATCGATTCGACCAGGCCCGCGCCGGTCAGGGCTTTGAACATCTGAGTCGCGATGACGTCGGTGAGCGGGCAGGCCGCCGAGGTCAGCGTCATGTCGATGACGGCGACCTTGCCGTCGCCCTCGGGCGCCTTCTCCACGTTCATCCCGTAGACCAGCCCGAGGTCGACGACGTTGATGCCCAGCTCCGGGTCGACGACGTCGCGCATGGCCTCTTCGAGATCGGCGAGAAACTCGTCGGAAACGGCCAGCGGTTCGCCGGCGACAAAATCTTCAGCCTCGGTCATCGTCTCTCCTCCATGTCGTGTGTCGCCTGGGCGACCGCCGCTTTAAAAGCCAACCAGCCCAGCAGCGCGCATTTCACCCGCGCCGGGTACTTGGATACCCCGGCGAAGGCGACTCCGTCGCCGATGACGTCCTCGTCGCCGGCGATGGCACCCCGCGACGACACCATCTCGGTGAAGGCGTCCACCGTCTTCACCGCGTCGCCGACGCGCTGGCCGATCACCAGGTCGGTCAGCACCGATGTCGCGGCCTGGCTGATCGAGCAGCCCTGCCCGTCGTAGGAGACATCGGTCACCTGCTCGCCGTCACGGGACAGCGCCACCCGCAGCGTCACCTCGTCACCACAGGTGGGGTTGACGTGATGCACCTCGGCGGCAAAGGGTTCACGCAGCCCGCGGTGGTGCGGGTGTTTGTAGTGGTCCAGGATCACGTCCTGGTACATCTGTTCCAGTCGCATGGCTAGGTCGACCCGAAGAAGTCGATGGCGCGACGCACACCGGCCACCAACCGGTCCACCTCGTCGGCGGTGTTGTAGACCGCGAAGGACGCCCGCACGGTGGCGGCCACCCCGAACCGCCGGTGCAGCGGCGCGGCGCAGTGGTGGCCCACCCGCACGGCAATACCGTCGTCGTCGAGCACCTGACCCACGTCGTGGGCGTGCACCCCGTCGACGACGAAAGCCACCGGGGAGCGCCGGACGGCCGGGTCCGTCGGACCGATGACGCGGACCTGCGGGATGTCGGCCAGCCCTTCCATCGTGGCGGCCACCAGTCGGTGCTCGTGGGCTTCGATGGCCGCCATCCCGATGGCATCGAGATACCTTGCGGCAGCAGCTAATCCGACCACCTGGGAAATCATCTGCGTGCCGGCTTCGAAGCGCTGCGGGGGCGGCGCGTAGGTGGCCGACTCCATGGTGACGGTCTCGATCATCGACCCGCCGGTGAGGAACGGCGGCAGCGAAGCCAACAGCCCAGCCCGCCCGTAGAGCGCCCCGATCCCGGTGGGCCCGAGCATCTTGTGGCCGGAGAACACGGCGAAATCCACGTCCAGCGCCGGGAAGTCCACGACCTGGTGCGGGACGGACTGGCAGGCGTCCAGCACCGTCAGAGCGCCGACGGCGTGTGCCCGGGCGACGAGTTCGCCGACCGGCGCCCCGGTGCCGGTGACGTTGGAATGGTGGGTGAAGGCAACGACTTTCACCCGCTCGTCCAGGCTCAGCGAGTCCAGATCGAGGTGGCCGTCCTCGGTGACGCCGTACCAGCGCAGGGTGGCGCCGGTGCGCCGGGCGAGTTCCTGCCACGGGATGAGATTGGCGTGGTGCTCCAGTTCGGTGGTGACGATGACGTCGCCGGGACCGACCGCGCGTTCGAACCTGTCGTCGCCCAGCACATAGGACACCAGGTTCAGCGCCTCGGTGGCGTTCTTGGTGAACACCACCTGCTCGGGCGACGCACCGACGAAGCCGGCGATGTCGGCCCGGCCCTGCTCGAAGGCGTCGGTCGCCTCCTCCATCAACTGGTGGGCACCGCGGTGCACAGCCCCGTTGGAGGTGATCAGGAAGTCGCGTTCGGCGTCGAGGACCTGCAGCGGCTTCTGCGACGTGGCCCCGGAATCCAGGTACGCCAACG
>JAULZA010000012.1:0-41015 GCA_032117575.1 Mycolicibacterium sp. | reverse complement strand
CACTCGCCCACCCACGGGGTGCACAGCTGGCGCACGATCTCCCCGCGCCAGTTGCTGATGCCGAGCTTCTCGGCGTGGACCTGGAAGTAACCCAGCGCCCGCTCGGCGTCCTCCTGGCTGTTCCACATATACGGCGCCCCGGTGATCGCGGTGGCCACGTTGCCGTCAGGCAAGCGGATGGCCCAGCGGACACTGAAGGCGTCGGTGGTCATCACGGGGCACCCGGGATGGGCCGGTCGAGCACGTCGGCCTCGTGGCGCAGCCACTTGGCGCTCAAAGCCACAGACTCAGGCTCGGTGGTGCTCAGCCCGTACAGCCGGGCGACGAACTCCAGAGTGTCTGCGGCGGAGCGCATCTGGTCGGTGGTGTTCATCGGATCCCCGCACCGCTGACGATCGCCGACTGGCACGCCGGCAGGTGCCGATCGTCTGCGCCGGAGAACACGAGCGCCGCGACGACGGCGACGATGCCGAAGGACAGCCCGACTGCGAAGGCTGAGATGGTTGAGGGCCTCATGCGACTGGTCCGTTCGCCGCCCGTGCCGCCCGCCCGATCGCCTGCAGCAGGCTCCAGTGCTGCGGGCAGTACAGCTCGACACTGGCGTTGACGACATCGACCGCGGCGTCGGGGGTGAAGCCCTGCTCGGTGATCGCCTCGGCCACGGCCAGCACTCCCGCAGCAGACCTGAACTCGGTGATCGTCTTGCACACCGCGCCCTCGCCGTACAGCTCGACGAACACGGCCTCGTCGTCGGAGAGCCACCCGTCGGCGCGGGCCGGGCTGGAGAAGTAGACGGCCGCGCCCAGCAGCGCGCTGGTCGCCATGAGCAGCGCGACCGCGCTGCGGTCCCCGCGGGCCATCAGCCGATGACCTTGCGGGTGCGGATGTCGATGACGGGGGCGAGCTGGTCGCGCTCGGGGTAGGCCAGGGCGCGCAGGTCGGTGACGGCCCGGCGGAAGTCGGCCGGTGTCCAGATGGCAGATATTCTGTAATCGCTCACTGCGGTACACCTCTCTGTCGTGGTGGGCAAGGGGCCGTCGCGGCGCACACCGCGGCGGTCCTGCTTATGGGTCTCCCGACGCCGGGGGCGCTGACCGCCCCGGTAGTGCCGCCGACGTCGGGAGTACGGGGGTGGGGCCCGCGCCGGCCGGGGGGGGTTGGACAGCGCGGGCCCCGTCCGCGGAGCAGCCAAAGGGGGGAGGCGGCTCAACGCGGAGTCTGTAGAGCTGGTCGGTGGGCTCTTCCCGCACGACCAGCCAGGCGCCGAAGGCCAGCGTGGCCCCCAGGGCGGCGAACAGGGCGAAGATGTCCATCAGCGGTAGGCCCTCCATGACATGCCGGCGTGCCAGTCGGCGAGGCGCGAGCGCAGCCCGTTGAGCTCGCCCTGGAGCTGGTGGACCTTGCGGCGCAGGGCGTCGCGCTCCTCGATCGCGTCGTCCAGCAGGTACTGGGTGGCGGCGATGTCGCCGAGCAGGCGGTCCAGGTCGGCGACGGCCTCGGCGATGGTCATGCGGCCCTGCCTCGCCCGTCCAGCCAGGTCTGCAGGTCGGCGGGGTCAATGAGGAAAGCCCCGGTCAGGCCGGGAAGCTTTTGGGCGCTCAGGGCGCCGCGGTTGATGGCGGCGATGATCGTGCGTTTGGGGATGCCTGATGTTTGGGATGCGGAACTTGTGGTTATCCACTGGGCTTTAGGCACAACGAGACCGTAGGACACTGCGCAAGATTGTGCAAGCCAAAGTTACGGCGTGTCGGGATCTAGATCTTCAGATGAACCGCCCGGTCTATTTGCTGTGATGCGCAGTTGTGCATAAACTATGGGCAGTGAGCGGGTTGGGGGAACCCGCCAGAAGGAGTAGATAGCAATGACAACCGCATTCGATCAAGGACAGATACCCAGCTTCGAAATGCGCCACCGGCTGCAATTGGCCCGCGAGTACGCCGGCCTGAGTCGCAGCCAGCTGGCCAACCGGATGGAGATTTCCCGCAACTCGGTGCTCAACGGCGAGACCGGCCGCACCGTGCCACGAAAGATAGTCCTTAACGCCTGGGCAATGGCCTGCGGCGTCCCGGTCAGCTGGCTACTCACCGGCGAGCCGCCCGCCGACCACCCCGGCCCACCTTCCGGTCTTGGGATTATAAGCCTCAAGCGGGTGCGGCATGACCAGGCATCTTGAGCAAAGCTCCGATACTCCGCACTTAACCGTGGTCGAATGCCCGACTAGATACACACGGTTTGCTCGACGGGGATCGACGATGCACGAGCTGGTGGAGGAATGGGCGCTATGGCAGCGCGCAGGCCGTCGGGCAGAGCGCACGGTAGAGGAGCGCTGCCGGGTGATCGGTAGCTTGCTGGAGCAGACCGGAGCCGATCCGGTGACGGTCAAGCCGATGGAGATCGCGCGGTGGATGACCACCCACCAGGAGTGGGGCCAGTCCACGGCGGCCACCTACCACTCCTACCTGATGTCCTTCTTCAAGTGGCTGCAGATGATGGACTACCGGGATAACAATCCGATGCATAAGTTGCAGGGGCCTCGGCGCCCAGAGCGATCCCCGCGGCCGGTGGCCGACGACGACCTGATCCGGTTGTTCAATGTCCGCATGAATCACCGCACCAAGGTCATGATCATGCTGGGCGCGCTGGCGGGGATGCGGGTCTCGGAGATCGCCCGGGTCAAGGGTGAGGACATCGACCTGGTCGCCGGGCGCATCCACATCCTGGGCAAGGGATCCAAGCGCAACTGGGTGCCGTTGCATCCGCTGCTGATCGAGATCGCCGAGACCATGCCCAAGCAGGGGATCTGGTTCCCGGGTAACTGCCGGCGGCCGGGGCTGCCGCTGCGGTCCAAGTCCTGCTCGGCTGTGATCACGCTGGCCATGCGGCGGGCCGGGGTGCAGGGCACGCCGCACGCCCTGCGGCACTGGTATGCGACGACGCTGCTCAGCGATGGGGCGGATCTGCGCACCGTTCAGGAGCTCATGCGACACAGCTCGGTACAGACCACCCAGGTCTATACCCAGGTGCCGGATGCCCGGCGCAACGACGCTGTGGGGCGGTTGGACCCATTTAGGGCGGCGTAACTAAGCTGACCGGCGCCCCTATAGCTCAGTTGGTAGAGCAACAGACTTTTAATCTGTGGGTCCTCCGTTCGAGCCGGAGTGGGGGCACTTACTCATCGTCAATATCCGCACACGCCCGCATCTCCAGGCCCGACTCAAGCAGCCCGATCGTCATCCACTCGGGCTGCGCCGGCGGGGTCCAGTACCACGACGTGGCCTCAATCTGACCGTCAGTGGTCATTCGCTCCAAGCCCATGACAATGACGAATTGCCCGAGGGCCCAACCCTCGCCCTGGCCCTCGTCGTTGATGATCGCCTGGATGGCGTCGCGGATGCGCTCCATCGGGTCGCTCACTTCGGCGCCAGTCTGGTGCCGACAACATGCAGCGGATCCAGCGGTCGCGGGATCAGGCGCATCAGGTGCGCCGAGAGATACCCGACGACACCGACGGTGATCCACGGGTGCGCCTCGCGGTAGCGGTCCACGGCCTCGCTGAGCAGCTCCCACTCGGAGCGCGCAGCGACGGCCTCGTAGGTGAGCACGCCGACACCGACGCCCACCCATGCCCAGTCGGCCGGGCGCATGTCCTTAAACCGATCGCACAATGCTCAGCCTCTCCGGCTCGATGGAGATTCTCGAGTAGCCGCCGCACTCGACGCACTGACGCATCGAGTAGCTCATGATGTTGGCGACGTAGCGCCGTGGTATCGGCTTCGTGTCGTGGCCGCAGCGATGGCAGGTGACCATCTTGTCCTTGCCCTCGACGAAGAGCGCCGGGTGATTCGGGATGTATGGCCGGCACCAGTCGTAAAGCGCCTGGGTGGCGAGGACGTCGCCGACGCAATACGCAGTGAGCCGCTCACGGTCCTCGATGGACTTTTCGGTGACCGCCCGCTCCATGGCCTCCCGGTCGTAGCGGTCGGTCTTGGATGGGATGCCGACGATCTGGCAGAAGGCGTCCAGACTCTTGAACGGTGCGCCGCCCTTGAATACCTTGCGCAGCACCTTGAGGGTGTCCACTGACTTGATCGGTGGCAGCGGCGGTAGGCGGCCTTCGATGTGCAGATCGCCTGCGAGCCAGGGCAGGTCGGCCCCGTCCACGTTATGCCCGACGATGATGTCGGCCTGCTTCATCAGAGAGTGCACACGCTTGAGGAAGCGCTTGCGGCCGCCTTTGTCCCACTCGGCCAGCTGAATGACCTCGTCGGAGTCGTACCATTTAGCGCAGAGGATGGTCGTCCTCGGCGCCCGCAGGACGGTCTCGTAGTGGATGTAGCGATTCTTGAGATCGCCACGGTCCCACCAGTATTGCTGGGTGATGCCGGGGATTCGCTCCACATCCAAGATCAGGATCTTGTTGAGAACACCCTTGCGGATGGTGTGGAGTTTCTCCTCGGCCAGGTCGTCAGCGAGACCCATGGTGATTGACGAGGTGATATTTCAGCGAGGAGTCACAGCTCGGGAATCCCCACTTCTCGGAGATCACCCGGTACAGCTGGGCGCGGTTGAATCCCTCCTCGGAGATGTACTCGTCGAACGCAGCCTTGTCTGCGTCGGAGAGTGCCGCGAACCAGTCGCAGGTGGCGCAGCGTGGGCCTGACTTCTTGCGGGGCGCAGATGCTAGATCGTCTTTCAGGGACATGGTCCCTCCTCATCTATTCGGCTCGTTTGAACCGTTCAAATCGGTGGTCGAGGTCTAGGCGGTCCTTGCGCTCCTCTCTGAGCTCAGCCCGGATATCGTGGACTTCGGTCTTGACGGCGTGAATGTCGGAGCGGATGTCCTGCAAGGTGTTGCGGATCTCGTCCACGTCCCCACGCAGGGGCTGATCAGGTGAGTGGCCGTTGTTGATGCTCTTGTCGAGCTTGGCCACGATCCGCTGCGAGCGAGCGGCGTAGACCGACGGGATGGCCACGGCCAGGCTCATGAAGACCAAGACGGCCGCATCGAGCCAGCCGTCGGGGTTGAACGGTGTCACCCGAGCGTGCCGTCTTTGCGCTGCGCGCTCACGGCGACAGCGGCGACGGTGCTGGAGCTCAGGCCGAGCGCGGCGGCGACGAGGTTGAGGCCCAGCGGCACCAGCTCGGGGTCGATGACGCGCAACGCCACCAGTACGGCGATGACGGCAGAGGTCACGGTGTAGAGGTACTGGCGGATCTGGGGGGTGAGGAATCCGGCGACGGTCATGGGTGTTCTCCTTCAGTTGCGCACGGGTGTGCGGTTGCACCAATCGGTGACGTGTTGGATGGCCAGGCCCAGGTAGGTCCGGCCGGGGATCGCCTCGGCCCACTCGTAGGTGATGTGCGGCGCGGTGGGCGGGTTGGAGGTGGCGAAGCGCAGACCGAGCACGGCGGCCTGGGCGGCGGCGGCGGACTCGGGGTTGCCGCCGGCCTGTCCGAGGATCGGGGCGAGCTGCGGGGCGAGGCTGGCCAGCAGCCCACCGAACGCGCCGGTGATGATCCGGTCGGGTGCCTTGAGCCCTTCGGCGTCGATGCCGGCCTCGTCAAGCAGACCCATCAGGTTCTGCAGGAACGCCGACGCCAGCGCGCCGAGGTCGGTGAACTGCAGACTCATGACGAGCCGGTAGGCCTCGCGGCAGATCTCGCCCACGTCACCCAGCGGCACGTTGGCGTAGAGGTCCAGCGGCTGGACGGCCTCCAGCCAGTCCCAGGTGCACACCGACTGCGGCACATGCCAGTCGGCGATGCCCTCACCGTTGGGGATGGCGCCGAGAAAGAAGGTGTGCCCGAACCTGCGGGTGGGGTTGCCGAACATGGCGCCGCAGACATACCGGTTGCGGTGGCGCTCCAGGCGCCCGCCGGGCTCCAGCATGGCCCGCACCCGGCTCGCCCCATCGGCGCCCTGGGAGTACCCACAGAGAACGAAGGTCGCGGTGGTCGATTCAATCCAGCGGGCCGCCCACTCGACGGCGGCGTCGCGGGACTGGGAACCGGACGGGGCGCGCAGGCCATCGGGGCTGGGTGCGCCGACCGGCAGGAAGCCCATGCTGGCCGAATACGGGACCGGTATCTCGATCACCGGGGCGCCGGCGGCCACCCGGCTGGTGTAGTCCTGGCCGACGACGCCGCCGGTGCCGCGAAACGTCAGGCACTTATGCCGCGGCGGCGGCGCCGGCGGGGGCTTCATCAAACCCAGGGCGATCAGCTCGCCGTCGGAGACGATGCCGGTGACCGGCAGGCCCACCCGGCGCTGGTACTCCCGGGCGACCCGCTCATCGGAGTAACCGAAGTAGGAGTCGGCCTTCAGCGGGGTGCCGTCGGCCTCTTTGGCGTAGCCGCCGAAGCGGCGCACCATGACCTGCTGCCAGGCCTTGACCAGGTCCCCGCGCGAGCCCACCTGCAGGCTCATAAGGTGATGCCGTACTTGGCGAGCTGCGCGCGGGTCTGCGGGCCGACCACGCCGTCAGGCTTGAGGTCCACGCGGCGCTGGAACTCTTTAATCGCCAGCTCGGTGGCGGGACCGAAGTCGCCGTCCACCTCCAGCGGCAGTCCGGGGTACTTGGGAAAGAGCTTGTTCATCCCGGCCTGCAGCTTGGACACCAGCGGGCCGCTGGCCCCGTAGGACAGGTCGGTGCCGACGGTGGTCACCGGTGCGGGTGCGCTGGTGGCGATCGGGCCGCCGTTCCAGATGTTCAGGTAGCCCGCCCGCAGATCCTTGGCCAGGGCGGCGTTGCGGCGATCACCCTCGGGGTAGTTCAGCTGAAAGTGCATGGCGTCTTTGGGTGAGCGCCAGTCCTGGCCCCACCAGATCGCGCCCTTGAACAGGTCCAGGCCGCGGCGGGTGCGGGCGATCTCGGACTTGGTGAAACCGGCGTAGGACACCAGGAACGGGTGATCGGACCAGTTGAGGTCGACCGCGGTCGCGCTCAGGTGATTCGAGGAGGCCACGCTGTTGGTCCAGGTGAAGCTGCCCTCGTCGGCGTAGCCGCGGGAGTTGTTCAGGTTCTCCACATTGGCGTTGAACCAGGCCGTCCAGCCTTTGAGGATCACGTTGGCGTCTCCCCGCCGGATCGGCAGGCGCAGCCGGCCGTTGGTGCCGGGCACCGGGCCGGTGTCGCACTCAGAGGCGTCGACCATGCGCCAGCCGTTCTCACTGATGGTGCGGCCGTAGACGGTGCGAAATGCCATGCTTGCTCCCTTATCGGTGCAGGTAGTAGTACGAGGCGGCGAAGAGCGCCGCGGCGGTCAGGATGGCCAGCGCGGTCGCGAGGTCGGCGATCACGCGCCGCCAGGTCCGGGGAAGATCAGATCGCAGTCCACCTTCTGCGGCTCTTTGACCGGAGTGGCGTCGATCGTGCGGGCGCAGCCGGTGAGAACCAGGACCACCAGGCAGGCGAGTGCGATTAGTTTTCTCACCAGTCGAGGCCGGTGTCGTCGCAGAGGGTGGCGGTGGCCGCGAGTGCGGCCCCGCCGATGAGGACAATGGCGAACAGTGCGGCGGCGAGAAGTGGGCGGGTCATTAGAAGAACGCCCCGAATCCGGCCTCGGGACGTATTGCCGCCATCCATGAGGCGGTGCTGCTTGCCGTTACAGTGCCCTGAACGGTTCCGCTGCTAGTGGCCGCTGACAGGGTTTTGTAGCCCACACCGCCCTGGCCGGTTGTGACAAGGGTGGTGAATCCTGATGGGTACGCAGTCAGGGTTGCAGAAGCAAGTTTAGAGACCGCCCATACCAGGATGGTGTCGGAGGGAAGGTCGGTCAGTGACAGCGCAGCGGTGGAGGTTGTTGTTGACGTGCCGATGGTGGTTGCCGCGAACGGGTCACCGGAGCGGGGGCACCCGGTGAACCGGATGGTCCCGCCGCCCCTATTGCTGATGCTTTCATGCGTGAACACATAATTACCGGACTCCGCGCCGGTGGCACGCTTCCAGAAGATGTGCAAATAACCTGTGACGGTTTGCGGTGTCTGCGGAGCGACCTGAAATCCGCTGGGAGGCGTGCAAGTGGCCGAACCACCGATAGGCAGCACCGCCAACACAATGTCGCCGTTGCTGACGCCAGTCGGCACCGGAATCGTCGTGGACGTGGTGGTTGTGGAGGATGCCACCGACGTGGACGCGACAGCAACAGCCATCAGTAGCCCGCAGAGTCCGCGGCGATGCACACCCATTTGGCCGCCGCGCTGTCATAGATCAGTCCAATATGATGCGTCTTATTGATGACGGTTGTCGCAAGAAGCGTACCGACACCGGAGGATTGAAACGATGCACCCCAAGTGATCGCCCTGGCGGTGCCGTTGTCCTTAATGCGGATCATCAACTTCTGACCATCGACCGGTGTTCCCGACAGTCCGCTCGTCATCGAGGTGATGGCGGCGGCGAGGGCGGTGATATTGAACTGGTCGGTGGTGCCGACGTTGATCGCCGGCGTGGCTGACGATCCGGTCGCACCGACCCGAGGTAGCGGAGATCCGCTCGCACCGGTCGCGCCGGTAGCGCCGGGGGTGCCAGAAGCGCCGGATGCGCCGGATGCGCCGGGGGAACCTGTCGCGCCGGGGGAACCCGAAGCACCGGACGCACCTTTGATGTTGGTGCTAAGAGTCCACGCCATGATCTAGGCGAACGTGTAAACGTCGCCGGTGGTCGTATCCAAGAACTGGTCGCCCGCTAATGCTCCGCTGATTCCAGAGGGCGATCCGGCCCCGGTGTACCACAGCGAGCCGCGGGTGCCGTCGTCGCCGTCAGCGCCGGGCACACCCGAAGCACCAGGGCCGCCAGTTCCGCCCGTGCCGCCAGTCTCACCCGTGGCACCGACTGGACCGGTTGCGCCAGCAGGTCCGCTGGCGCCTGTGGCACCAACCTCGCCGGGTGTACCGGACGCGCCGGTCTGGCCCTGGGCGCCCGACGCACCGGTCGGGCCGACGAACGGCACACCCGCACCATCAGCGGGGAAGGTCCCGGTCTCGTCGGCGAAGTAGAGCTTGCCGTCCGCGGTGACGACGTAGGCGTCACCCGGCTCCGGGCTCGCCGGAAGCCCGGCGTAAGTGGAAACGGTGCCATTCAGGTCGAAGCTGATGCCCTGGCTGCCACTGGCACCGACACCACCCGTGCCGCCCGTGCCGCCGCTGGCACCCGCAGGCCCGGACGCGCCGCTGGCGCCGGCGGGACCGGTGCTGCCGGTCTCTCCGGGCACACCGGACGCGCCTTGCGCACCGCTGGCACCGGTCGCACCGACCTCACCGGGGATGCCCGAGGCGCCAGGTGCACCGCTGGCGCCCGATGCTCCACGGATATTGCCTGAGACTGTCCATGCCATGATGTCCTACTTTCCGTTAGTTTCCGCCGAGCACATACACGGTGCCGTCGGTGAGATCGAGGTACAGATCGCCGGGCTTGGAGCCGATGATCGTTCCGGGTGGGCCTTCGTCGAAAAACCATGCGGGACTGGAGTACGCAGGACCGGCCGCGCCGCTGGCCCCGACGGGGCCTTGGGGCCCTTGCACTTGGACCACGCCGACGGTGGGCGGGTTGAGCACTTCCACCGACACCCACGTCGCCGACTGGTAGGACACGGCAACGGTGTCACCCTCGGAGATGACGAAGTTAGCCGTCATAGCGCTCGAACCGGCCGACCAGCAGCGGGATCTCGGTGTTGCCGACGTCAAGAACAATCCGCCACCGTGTGCCGGTGCGCACCGAATCAAGCACGGTGGACTGGATCGCGAAGGCCGCCGTGGAGCCCGACACCGTGGCCTGCACCTGTGTCGGGTTGGACCTGTCGATGTCCACCCACATATAGACGGTCGTTCCGGCCTCGAAGTTGACAGGCTCGTCGTCCTCGGTGCGCTGGATGCTGAACAGCCGATCGCAGCCACGGGTGACGGGGATGATCTTCTCGGCCGGCGGGGCACCGATGTAGGGACTGGTCACTTGATCTCCGCTCGCTTCTCGTCCACCATTTTCTGGGTGGACGCCTTGGATGCTTTGCTGATCAGGTCGAAGATGGTGCCGCCCTGGCCGCTGGCCGGTTTCTTCAGTCGTGCCTCGAACTTCACGCCCGTCGCACTGTCGGCGAACGCGAGCTCCTCGACCTGGCCGTCGAACAGTTGCAGCGGCCCGGTTCCGGGGTTGTAGATGACGGTTAGGTGCTTCACGACGGTGCTCAGACCCCGGACGCCAGCGGGGCCAGGGACACGCTCAGTGCGGTGAGGACGAAGGTCTCGCCCGCCGTCCACGGGGTGCTGGTGCCCAGTGCTGCGGTGAACAGCATCGTTCCACCGGTTGAGGAGGTCCAGGCGCTGATGTGGGTCAGCGTTTCCGATGTTCCACCGTTGGTCCAGTACGGGTTAGGCGTAGTAAGCGCCATGGCCCCGCCGGACGCGGCGGCGAACGTCACCTGGCTTCGGATGCTGTTCGCCGATAGTGCACTGTTGCCCGCCGCACCAGGGTCGCCGGTATGCAGCCGCACCCATACCGCGCCTACGGTGAAGGATGTGTTGCGCAGCGTGTTGAGCCATGCGTTGGCTAGTCCTGCTGTGCCGAGTCCGACTGGCATTGCTGCTCCGTTTCGTTGTTGGAGATGACTTTCCCGTCAGCCCACACTTGGATGGTGAACCCGGTCATACGAGAATCCATCGGCTGATGGTCGCCGAACCCGTAGTCGCCGTCGTGCTTCTGACTCCCCAACCGACAGCGTTAGGGGTGAGGTGCTGGGTTGCGGACTCGTTGAGCTGCTCAGTCCACGTTGAGCCGTTGGAGGAATATTCGAAGTAGCGTGTTGCGCCGCTGACCCTGATCCTCAGCCATGTGATGCCACTAATCGACGTGATGAGGTTCGTTTCCGTAGCCCCAACAAACGTATTGCTGATGGCTGCAAATGATTGCCGCCGCAGGTCTGCGGTCCCATAAAAACTGTAGGAGATCACCTTCTGTGACACGGTATCGACTAGGTGGATTCCAGCACCGTCTTGGTTGCCTGGTAAAGATCGAGCACTGACGTTCACGGTGAACACGAAGTCGCCGCCAGCAATGCTCCGGTACTCCACCCCGGCGTTGTTCTGCGCACTATTTGTCATGGTTCGTGTGGTACCGCTTTGGGTAACCGTTCTGGAGGACTGGTTGTAGAAACCATCCCAGCCGGAAGTGGGAACACCAAGACCACCGGACGAACTGAGAGTCGCGTTGACCGTGCGCGATTGCGATACCCGGGGAAAGATCGGCAGCATGTCGTGGGATGAGGCGATCCGCCACATCGAGTTATCCGACACCACCGTCACCGCCGCACTGCTCGGCAACGTCAACGGCGACAAACCCATCACCGTGCTGTCCGAGAGCACACTGATGTTGCCGCCGCTGACGTTGGTCACGGTGTAGAGGCTCGTGTTGCCGCTGGCGGCCGGGATGGTCACCGAGCTACCCGTGTCGGCGTGGGCAACATAGTCAACGCCGCCGGATGCGCCGAGGGTGGTCGGCTCAGTGACAGTAAGGATTGAGCGGCTCAGACCAGCACCGGAGGCACCCGCCGCCCCGGATGCCCCGGATGCGCCCGAGGCACCTGGTGTGCCACTGGCACCCGGTGTGCCACTGGCACCGGGAGTGCCCGAGGCGCCGTCGGCGCCGGGGGTGCCGCTGGCGCCCGGTGTGCCGGAGGCCCCGGGTGTGCCTGAGGCGCCGGCAGCGCCGGAGGCACCGGCGGGGCCGACGATGGGAATGCCCGCGCCGTCGGCCGGCCACCCGGAGTTGTAGATGTAGAGCAGTGAGCCGATCACCCAGGCGTCACCGTTGCTGGAGGTGCCGGGCAGGTCGGCGTAGGTGGCCTTGGTGCCGAGTATGTTGGCCACCAGCCCGGGGACGCCGGATGAACCGGCGGGGCCGGACGATCCGGTGGAGCCGGGCACGCCGGAGGCGCCCGTCGCGCCGGCGGGACCGGTCGCGCCGACCTCACCGGGTGTTCCCGACGCGCCGGGGGTGCCGCTGGCGCCCTGGGGCCCGCTTGCGCCGACACCGCCGGTGCCGCCGGTGGAGCCTGAGGCCCCCGTCGCGCCGGAGGCGCCGGTCGGGCCGATGAGCGCAGCCACCGGAACGGGATCGGGGATATCGACACCGGCGACAGTGAAGACGACGAACCCGTCCGGGTCGTAGCGCACACCGGTCGGGGCGACCTTGGTCAGGCCAGCGGCCACCTGGGACGGCCCGGTCGAGACGGTGATGAGGTCCAGCTCCAGGTCCGAGTTAGGTGCCTGGAAGGTGAAGGAGTTGATCGCTCCGCGAGCACCGTTGTTGTAGACGACGTCGGAGAAGGTGACCTGGTAGTAGAGCGGGCCGTTGAGTTCGAGCACCTCGGTGTCGGCCAGCAGGCGCACCGGCACATAGCCGGGACCGCCGGATGCGCCGGCGTCCTGGGTGGTGCGTAGTTTGAGCAGGCCGTCGGTCGGGTCGATCAGTGCGACGATCGGAGCGGCCAGGAATCCGGTCGGGCGGGGGGATGCCTGACTAGCCAGAATTACGTCACCTGACGAAATGAGCGGCTGGAACGTGACGATCGCGGACACCGACCCGATCTCGGGGTCTGTATTGCTGTCGGTCGTCGCATCGGCCACGACAGACCTGTACCGGCCCGCAACGGTGAAGTACACCGGGGATAACGTCATTCAAGGCTCCTAAACGGCCGGGGTGACAAGAGTGGTGGACCAGCCGGCACCGGTGGTGCTCGATGGTGTGGGCGGTAGCAGGATCGGAGCGGTCGCGTATTCGTTGGCCTTCGTGGTGAGGAACTTCAGCGCGATCTGGTAGGCGGTCAGTCCGTTATCGGGGTCACCTACCGGCGGGACGAACGGGTAGGTGGTGTGGCCGTTGCCGCCCAGCCAGCTGAATACTGTTCCGGCGGCGTCGGTCATGGTTTGCGCAGCGTTGCCGATGGAGATCGCAATCGCCGAACTGATGGCGATAGCGCCGCCGGCTAATAGGTAGGTGGCCCATTGCTGAAGGCTGGCGCTGCCCAGGAAGATGTCGTTGCCGGAGACCCAGTCAATGCCGAGGTTGCGCTCCAGCGTGGTGCCACCGGTAGTAGCTACCGAGCTGAAGATGTCGAGCGGTGCGGCGAACTCGATCCAGCGTGAGGACTCGCACCCGGAGAGCCGGGCGTAGGGTCCTGTGGCGGGGAAGCTCCCGTGGCCGCCGGTCGTTGAGCCGGGCACATTGAACGAACCCGACCAGGTGCCGCCGACACTGCCCCGGTAGTCCACCTGGCGGCGGGGGTTACCGAACATCGTCGCGCCGATCATGTCGGCGTTGCGGCTGGTTAAAGACCCGCTGCGAAGTTCGTTGTAGACACCGGACATCACCGCGGCGCCCTGGGAGTAACCGCCGAGGCAGAACTTCTGCCCTGCGGGCAGGTTGTTAATCTCGTTGACCACGTTCTGGATTCCGGCGTCGATGCTGGCCGCCATGCCTAGGCCCGCAGCGGGGTAGAACACCTTCTTGGCGTCAAAGATGTTGGGGTCAAGCAGCGATGGGAACGGGTCGGCTGGAGGGCCGCCGCCCCACACCGCTGTGACACCGTTGAGCCCGGCCACGAGGGCTGAGTTGCCCGAGCCCGGCACGGTGGGCACCAGGTCGGCGGCTTTGGCCATCTGCGCGGTGAGGTAGGTGGTCCCGATCGTGTAAAGGAACGCGACCTTGCTCACGGGGCGGCCTCAGGGATGTAGAGGTCGTCCCAGTCCTCGACGTCGGCGGTGAACCCGCCGCGGCCGCCGATGTTGGGTGTGGCGATCTGCCACGCACGGCGGGCGAGCTGCGGGATGGTTTCGTCGTACACGGTGCGCACCGCGACAGCGCCGGTCTCCGGGTCACGCTTCACATGGCCTGTCAGGTACGGCACCGGATCTCCTAGGCGAATGACTTGTTGAGTAGGGACACCGAGAAGTACGTCTCAACGCCGCTTGCGTCGGCAATGAATTGCGGGGTAGCGGTGGTGGCGTCCACGTCATACCCGGCCGACAAAGTCTGTCCAGCTGTGAGGTACACGATGAAGCTCGATTGCGAGTAGCGCGACGTTCTGGTCGCCGTCTGGATTCCATCAGAGCCGATCTTGTGCGGCGAGCCGTTCTTATACAGCAGCGGAGCGGCATTGAAGCCAGCCGTGCCAGCCGTGCCAAGCCGGAAGGAAATCTCAGCCAGATACCAGCCTGCGTTTACCACGGTGAACGTCGCCGTGGTCGTGTTGGCGCTGATGTCTGACGTTGATGATCCGTTATTGAAGAATCCGCTGTGAACGCTAAACCCGTTTCGGCCGCCGGACGCCGATACGGGCGTGGTTGTGGTTCTGGTCATCAGGGCGCCCGACCCCACTCCCGGGTTGATCCCCGCACCAAGGATTTGCGTTGCGGTCTCGCGAGTGCCACCGGCGGGGTTGTCGAATAGCACAGTGTTCGTGTCTTCGGTGTTGTTCAGCGCGTCGTTGGCGTCCGCAGTCACGAACCCGATCGCGGTCTCTAGGAACTGCCAGCCCTGGTTGGCCACATATCCGGCACCGTTGAGGATTCCCTGGATGGCGTCGAGCAGGTTGGTGACTAATCCCTGGGGCAGTACCCCGGTCTTGGTGAGCTTGATGTCGTCGAAGAACACGCTGCAGCCGGTGTTGCAGTTGACCACCAGGCTGACCTGAATAGAGGTGACACCAGCGGGCACCGTGTAGGTCAGGTTCGATAGCGCCTGAAATGTGCTTGCCGAGGTGGTGCGGGCCGTGCCGTTCTGGATCGTTCCGGCCGTCATCACCCCACCGGACAGGCCCCATGGCACGATCGACAGCTGCATGGACCCGGACGTAAACCCGCTCGTGCCGACATAACCCGACAGGGTGAGCCGATCACCTTCGGCGACCTTGATGTCTTGCTTGCAGTAGATCCGTTGCGAGGAACCCGTGCAGGCCACCGTGAGCGATCCGCCGGTGCCGGTGCGAGTGCGGGTGGCGTCCCAGGTCCAGCCGCCGGCTGGGTCCACGGTGGAGGACGTGAGGAAGTCGCCCTGTGATAGCAGGTTGACCGTGGTGTCGCTGATCTGCCCGACCGGGATAACGCCGCCGAGCAGCTTTTGGGCCGCCGCGACCAGCCCGGCCACACCGTCGGTGACTTGCTTGTCGAGGCTGCGAAAATAGGCCGACAGGGTGCCCAGGTCTAGGGCGACACCGTCGGCCTCGGTCTTGCCGGTGATGGCTGAGACGATCGGGCCGATCAGTGGCAGGTTGTTGATGAACGCGGTGACCGAGGCGGTGAACCCGTCAGCGTCCACGAACAGCCCGGAGAAGAACTGCAGCACCGTCTTGAGTAGGTCCACGAACTGCTGCGCCGACAGGAACCCGCCGAGCGCGTCAACCAGCTGCTCGACCAAGGCCTGGAATGGCGCAAGGTCGATACGGTCGATGATGAAGTCAAGCACCCATTTCAGGAAGTCGGCGATCGGCTTGAGGAAGGTTTCGACGTCGTCGCCGTACTCATTGAACAGCCAGTTGAGGAACTCGAAGATCGGCTTGAGGATCGTCTCGGCCTCTTGGCCGACAAGATCCCACAGCCAGTTCAGGAACTCAAAGATCGGCTGCAGGAACTCTTCAACCGCTTCGGGGGTAAACCCAAGCGCCTCGACGAACTTCACCAGAATCCCGATGAGCGGGATCTCTTCGATGAATCGGAGAATCAGGTCAGGAATATCCTCCGGCCCCTGCACGTCTTCGGGGTCGGCGTTGGCCATGATCGAGTTGAACTGTGCCCAGATCGAGGTGAGGATGCCGAACGGGGTGAGGTCATTGAGGACGTCGCCGCCGGTGCTCAGGTTAAAGATGTCGGGGAACCGGTCCCCGGCGCGTTGGCGCATGGCCGCCGCGCTCATGTCCTGCAGGATCTCGCCGAGCGTTTCGACGGTCAGCGCGCCGATCGGCAGGTTGGGAACTCCGAGCGGAGTGGTCACTGATTCCTCGGCCGGCGCACTGCGCGTGCAGCTGCCGGGATGCGGGTGGGCACCTCGTCAGCGGTGGTGGTCAACGCGACGAACGGCTGCGCCTCGGTGGGGCTGGGCTGCTCGGGCAGCTTGATGGACTCCTGGCGTATACCGTCGGTGATCCAGGCCGGGGCGTGCAGCGCGGACGGGTCGACATTCTCGGTCTGCCGGATGCCGAGTGCGACCAGCTGGGCGGCCAAGTCGCCGACCACCGGCTGCAGAGCGTGCAGCGGCATCTCGGTGGCCGTCAGTAGCGCAGATGCCAGCGCTCCCCCGACTGCTTTGGTTTGGCCGTCGATGTCATCAGCCGCGGGAACCTTCTTAGGGATCGCGGGGATTTCGTTGTCGCTCACCACAGTCCGATCTCTGCCATTCCGCTCATGGCCTTTCGGGTCAGTTCGACCAAGCGCTCGATGGCGTCCTTCTCGGATCGGGTTTCGCCGAACTGCGCCTCGATCTGCATGAACTTGCCGTCGCCCCAGTCCATCTGCAGCTGTCGGCAGCGCCGCACGAACACCCGCGGCATCAGGTATTTGGAGGTCCCGCCGACGCGGTCACCGAGCCACCAGTGGCCGTACCCGCTATCGCCGATCAGCCAAGGGCTGGCGTTGGCGACCTGCAGGGTGAACGCGGTGTCGGGGTCGGTCTCGCGGCGCCGCCGGCGCAGGTCCATCACGCTGGCCGCGGTGAACGCCTGGGTGACGTTGGTGCTCGCGGTCTCCAGGTAGTGGCCCCAGCCCTGCTGCGTGACGCGCAGCAGCAGCGGCACGCTCATGTAGGCCAGGATCGAGTCTCGGTAGATCGGCTCAAGGAATGCGTTGAAAGCACCACCGAGTGAACCGACCGAGATGTTGCCGCCGCCGCCGGGGCCTGCGATGACCGCGGTCAGCTGATCGCCCAGCACGTCACCGGCATAGTTCACAGCAGCCCCGATGAGCTCGTTGACGCCGGGCATGGACTGTGAGCCCACGGTGATTCGGCCGGCACCACCCGGTGAGCGGGAGAACATCGAGGTCTGTATCCCGGTGACGTCGCCGTCGCGGTAGACCACATACGGGTGCGCGGGCCGGGTGCCCAGGATGCCGGGGAGCCGGTAGCCGGTCTCGTCAATCGTCTCGCCGGTGATGAGGTTGTAGGAGTCCTCGACATTGTTAGACAGCACCGAAGCCAGGGTGCGGGTCAGGCCGGTGAGCAGGTTGCCGCCGATGCTGGTGCCCTGGCGGAACCCAGACTTATCGACAATGTCGACGAACAGGGTGCCGGAGCGCCAGGCGGTGCCGCCGCCGACGTAGGGCTCAGGGTCGCCGGTGAACCAGCGGTAGAGATCCCACTGCAGCTCGGCATCTTCCATGGCCGGTGCGGCCACGTCGAAGATCGAGGTACGGATCGAGCCGACCGTCAGCGACAGCGGCGCGATCGAGTCGCCGATCTTGCGGGGCTTGACCACGATCTGCGACTGCTGCCACAGGTCCAGCGGGTTAGCCGGCCAGGTGTCAGGGTCGAGCAAATCCGACGGCAAGGTGATGTTCGTCAGTTGCAGGCGTAAAAGGTTGGCGGCCAGCGTAATCAGGATCCCGTGATCCGCCTGGGCTAGCAGCATCCACGCCTTCGGCTGTTGTATCAGGCTGATCGGCAGGAACGGATTCCCGGCAGTGTGAACGTGCTGCAGCTCGGCGAGGTCGTCGAAGAACTCCAGCACGACTTCGTCGCCGCCTTTGCCGCGAACCAGGGTGACGCCGTTCTTCGGCTTCATCCGGCCACAGATGCGGGTGCCCATCGTCTCCAGCCGGATATGAATGTTCGTGGTGCCGCGGGCGTCCTCGTCCAACGCCCAAAACGCCGCCCAGGTGCGCCGCGGATCGTCCAGGTCGATGGGCAGGCGGAGCTTGATGGTGCCGACCTCGTTGACCTGGATGGTGGCGCTGCCGGAGATTTCGCCGTACACCGCGCCCCGGTAGTTCCAGTCGCCGTCGTAGAGCCAGATCTTGGGGCGGTCGTAGGCGCGCTCCACCCGGTACTCGCGTAGCTCGCGGGCCCAGGCCACGAAGTCGTCGTGATCGGTTCCGGTGAACGGCTCGGCGTAGGTCGCGGTCACAGTTCCAGCCCGCTCTCGGCTGACCAGTAGCGCCGCATCCGCAGTGTCGCCGTCGCGCCGGCGGGGCCGTTGCACACGATCGGGACGACCAGCGGGGAGGCTTCGTTGGCGGTGTAGGGCGGCACGGCATACAGCGGCTCAACACCGTTGAACAGCCCGGCCGCGTTGGACAGGTCGGCGTTGACGTAGGTGTCCATGATCGGGTCGCTCATCACCGACAGCAATTGGGTCAGCGCCGGAGTGACGATCATCCGGGCGGCATCTACACCGGGCGCGCGACCCCACTTACGCTCCTGGCCGAAGGAAAAGTCAGGGAAGGACCAGCTGGTGGCCGGGTCGAAACTCCACTCCAGCCAGAGATTCTGGTCGGTAGGATTCCAGACCGAGAAGTATCCGGTATTGGTGTCAGTGGACGGGTTGGCCCACTCTTGGACATCTTCGGCCGACTCGTACATCGGGTTAACGGCCAGGGCCACCACCACGGCGTGATACACGCTGTCGATGCTGGCGTCGTGGCCGTCCTCGGTCTCGTAGAGGATTTCCTTGGCCAGCCTCAGGGTCAGCGAGCGCCGACCCGACGGGCCGTCGTAATGCCAGCGGACCTTCTTGAAGTTGCCCGGTGTGCCCCACAACTTCTGGAACCGTGGCCGGGACTGCGGCGTCAGCCAGAACGGCAGGGTCATCTGCCGGATCGGGACCTCTTCGCCGATGATCCGGCCGCCGATCTCGAACGCCCCGGACTGGGTGCGCACGGTGAACCCGGTGTCATAGATGCCATCGGGTGCGGTATCGAGGACGATGTCGTCGTTGAGGAACTCTTGACTGGGTGAGGACACGACGACACTGTCACCGCCGGATTCCAGGGTGATCGTTGCGACCGTCACCTAGAACCTCGCCAGTTTCGCCGAGGCGCGTTCGCGCTCCTGTTGCTGGGCGCGGATGAAGGCGTCCTCGGTGTCGCGGGCCGCGATGTTGTAAACAACACCGGGTCCGGGCTGCTGACCGCTACCGGAGTGCACGCCGCTCATAGCTGGCGCGGTGGCCGGTCTCGGTGTTGCCGCGATCGGGGCAACGGACTGCCCACCAACAGACACCGCGCCCGCGAGCTTGCTAAGGCCCTGAAGCCAGCCGGGGCTGCCTCCGACACCGAACAGGCTAAGTGCGGACCCGACCTGCCCCTCAATCGCTGCGCCGGCGGCGTCCCCGAATGGGCCTAGTCCACTCAATCCCGTGCTGGCCAACTCAGGCAGCGAGCTCGGCACACTCATCGAGGTGGCCGCGGTGGCGCCCGTGGTGACTGCCGATTCCGCCGGCGCTGAGGCGGCGCTGATGCCGGGGCCCAGTGCGTCCATCATGCCGGTGCCATCGGAGATCGCCGCGCTGGCGGTCTTGCCCAGCGCCCAGTGCACATGGTCGCGGTGCGCAGCCATCAGGCCCGCCCCGTAGACACCGGTGCCGTCTCCGACGTTTTTACCGTTCTTGATGTTCCGGCTGAACGGGCTGTGGATCAGCTCCAGGCTGTCCGGGTAGGTTGAGGCGATCCACGAGGCAATGGCGCCCATGCCGGGTCCGCTGATGTCGATGGCCTTGCCGGCGTTGTGGTAGTCGGCGTGCCCTTCGGTCATGACTGTGCGGGTGGCGCTGGACAGGACCGCGTTGGGGAACTTGCCGCGAACGGCATCCCACATGGACTGTTGCTGGCCGGTGGTGATCCCGGGGCTGCTGATGTTGCCCAGCTGGACCTTGCCGCCACCCTGGAAGCCGGGCAGCGCACCACGGTTGTTCAGGTAGTCCAGCAGGCCAGGCATGGCGTTCTCAATGCCCGCGGTGGACGACGCCTTGATGACGTACTCGCCGCCGTGCACGACGCCGGCCACTTGGCCTACAGATCCACCGGTTTTTCCACCGGCGGCGAATGTGGGCAGCGAGAAGGTGACCGGATCACCCGGCAGCCAGTCCGGTGACGTGAAGGAAAGCGCCGAGGCAAAGCCGTTCCACCAGCCCTTGAGCTTGTCGATCATGGCCTTGAAAGCGTTAGAGATGCCATCCCACATGCCGCTCGCGGCACCGGCGATAGCGCCGGGAATGCCCTTGACGAAGTCGACGACGTTTCCGAACGCGGACTTGATGCCGTCCCACACCGCGCTGGCACCGGCAGTCATGTTGGTAAAGATTGCGCTGATGACATCCCAAGCCGCACCGAAGGCGATCTTGATGCCTTCCCAGGCGATCTTGAGGTATTCGGTGAAGCCTTCCCATATCTTGCGACCAAGCTCGGTCTTGGTGAAGAAGAGGACCAGGCCAGCGACGACTGCCGCTATGGCAGCCACGATCAGGCCGATCGGGTTGGCGACGAGCGCTGCGTTCCAGAGGATCTGCGCCTTGGTGGCGATGCCAGCGGCGGTGGAGATTGCTTGAGCACCAGCTGATGCCAGTGTGGCTGCGCCGTTGACACCTTCAAGTAGTGGGGTGACCGTGCTCAGTGCCCCGTTAAGCATGTCAAGTCCGGGTGCGGCCCAGGAGTCGTCCCCGCCGAGCAGTTGCTTGGTGGTGTCTAGTGCTCCGCTGACGCCGCCGATGGTCTCAAGGATTCCGGCTGCGGCGTTGCCGATGGTGCCTGCTCCAACAGTCAGCCCTGCGGCGACCTTATTGGCAACTGCCACGCCGATGTCGGTGCCTGCGTTGGCGACGCCGACGGCGCGGGTGAGTCCGCCCATCACTGCTTTACCGGCGGCGTCGAGGCGTTCCTTGCCGATGGCGTCAGCAATACCGATGGCGATGCCCGAGCCGAGCGCGGCGCCTGCTATCTGCCCCGCGCGCGGCAGCGACTTGCGCAGCGATTCGCCGATACGTTGCGCGTCACCGGTCATTCCGGTAGGGATCGCTTCGGCGATGCGCTCGCCAAGACGACGACCGGCTTCACCGCCGGCGCCCTCCAGAATCCCGGTGAGCGCCTGGCCGACGGCGGTTGAGGAGCCGGAGACGCCTTTGGCTACCGCTTCCCCGGCCTGCTTGCCTGCGGTCTCAGCCTTAGCCTGGTCAACCTTCGGTTCGACCGTGACCTGCTTGGTGTGCTTCTCGACGGTCGCTTTGGCCTGCTGGCCAGCTTTTTCGGTGGCCCGCTGGTCAACCTTGGGCTCGATCGTGACGCTGACCGACTTGCCCTCAACCTGTTTGTTGATGGCATCGGTGACACCTTTGAGGGAGGGGATGATCTCAAGAGTCGCGAACCCGATACTCGCCAAGTCATCACCTCCAGGGCGTTAGGGCTCCTGGGCGTAAGCGTTCTTACGCGCCAAGAACTTCTGTTTCAGTTGTTGCTTCGTCGCGGCGACAGCCTTGGCTGTCATGGCTGCGCGCACCGGGTGGTCAACCTTGTCCGAGGTTTTCTTCGGGTCGGAGTTGGCCCGCAGCAGCAGCGCCCAGAGGTCGGCCAGGAGGTGCTCAACACTTGACCAGACCGGCTGGCCATCGTTGATGGCGGTGACCAGGGCCGAATCGTGCGGCAGGTGCCGGATCAGCACACTCAGGCGACGCGAGGACAACCGGCCGCGGTAGAAGTCGCACAGGTCGATCCGGTAGAAACGGGCGAGGTCGGCCTCTATCTCGTCGCCGTGCTCATTGAGCAAGGCGAAGAGGCCTCCTAGTTTCCCAGGACCTCGCTGAGCTTTTTACCGATCTCGGCGAAATCTCCGACCGTGGGGTTGGCGTCCATGAACGCCTGCCACTGCTCGGCACCGAGTAGCAGCTCGGTGCCGCGCATCTCATCGTCGGCTTTGAACGCCATGTAGGCAGACAGGGGGACATTCTCACCGAGCGGGATACGGAGCTTCACTCCGCACTGCTCGATGTCAATGAACCCGTCCACCTCGGCCTTGCGGGCGTCAGGGGACTTCCGCCTCGGGCGGTCCTTCGGTTTGGCTGCGCCTTCGGGGATGGTCCCCGAAGCCACCGGATCAGTCAACGGCGTCAACGACCTGGAAGACGTCGTTGTTGGCGTCGGAGGTGTGGTGGATCATCATCTCGGCGAAGGACAGCTCGCCGTCGACGATGCCGCCGTGTGCGGTGAGTTCGATCGGGGCCGCGGTCAGCGATACCCAGATGCGGGTGGTTTCGTCATCGACGAACCGGTAGAGGACGTACACCTGCACGTCTTTCGGGATGCCGATCTTGCCGGCGGCCGAACCGGGCAGAACGAACTTCTCGGTCACCGTGTTGGTCTCCAGCGCGGTGAACCCGGTCTTGAGGGTGCCGTTGCGCAGCTTGACCCGGAACTGCGGGTGGCCGAAGGCGTCGTAGGGCTTGACCTCGACGGTGGGCTCGATCGGGATGCCCTTTGCGTCGTCGATGAGGCCGCAGAACTCCCAGCCCATGGCGTCCAGGTCGACGTTGACGTAGCTCGGGATCATCTCCGAGTAGTCCGTGACATCAGACTTCAGGGCCAGCCAGACCTCGGCCTGGTCGGGGATGATGGTGGCATCGGGGTTGATGGCCATGTGGTGACCCTCCTTCAAGGGGCGACGCCCTTGCGGGCACTACAAACCCGCCCGGGATTGGGCGGGGTTGACTTACTGCGGTTTCGTGCTGGTCGACTCTGGCAAGCGCCGATAGCGAATCAGTTTCTCGCCCGGGGTCTCCCGAGCCTTTTGGCGCGCCCAGGACTGTTTCGTCCAGAACGCCCATCTCCACTGAACCTTTGACACAAAGCCGATGACCCGTTTGCGTTCACTGCCCTCGGCGGCCTTCTTGTAGGGGAAGACCGTCAGCCCGGCATCGGATGCTGCACGGGACAGAATGCCGTTTTTGGCCTGCTCCTCGGCGGACACCTTCACCGTGGCAACGAACCGGGTTTTGGAGACCCTGGTTTCCACTACCGCGCTTTGGCCTGCGCCCGCGGCGACCTCAATGGCGAGTTGGGTTACCGGCTCGGCGGCTAGAACCTTGAGTATTTCAGCGCCAACCGCACGGTCAAGGACGAAAGTCATCAGGCTTCGGTCTCCACGGTTCTGGCGTGGGCGGTCAGCAGAACCGAGGCGAGCATGGCGCCGGTGTTGCTGTCACGGGCATCGAGAACCGATCCCATTTCGGAGTTGATGCTGGCAACGCCGGAGGGCCGCCCGTCACCGAGCAGCCCTGCGGCCAGTGACACGATCGCGCGGGCCTCGGTGCGGCCGGCGGCGTAGGCGGTGAGCCGGATGGTGTGCTGGGACTTGATCGGCCAGAGGGTCGGGCCGCCGTCGTCGGCGACGATGAGCAGCGCCCCATCGGCGGGCTTCCACTTATCGGGAACACTCAGGCGAACCTGGGCGTCAGCGATCTCGGTGGCCAGCCAGTCCTTGATCGCCGGGGCGATGTCGGCCTGGACCCGGGTCACGACGTGGCCCCGGTGTCTGCGGTCGCGAGGATCTCAATGCCGCCGCGACCATGCTCATCCCAGAGCTTGGCGCGGCCGGTGCACACCGTGCCGCGCACGGTGATGGTGAAGTTATCGGTCAGCAGCTCGCTGGTGGGAACCCATCGGCTGGATCTGTTGACCTTCAGCGGCAGATACACGGTGAAGTCGATCTGATCCAGATCCCCGTCGGCGCCGGGCTGCACGGTGGTGTTGCCGGGCGCTACGAGCGCCTGCAGGGTGACCGGGGTGCCGCCGGGCAGCGGGTCGTCGTTGTCGTCGAGCCCGACCTGCGGGGTGATGATGACCGCCTCGGTCACGGCCGCTTTTCGAGCTTGTAGTAGTCGAGGATGGCGCGCTCGGAGGCGGTGAAGATTTGACCGGCGCCGCCGGCGGGATCGGAGTATTGGAACGGCCCGATCGCCCGGGGCGAATCACCGGTGGTGAATCCGCCGCGGTCAATCGAGGAGAACACGACAGACTCGAAGTCGTCGGCGGACTCGTAGCCGTGTGTGATGGTGGCGGTGATGTTGGAGAAGCCTTCAGCCCACAGTGTGTTGTCGGTCTTGACGACCAGGCCGCGCACCGACCATCCGAGGGTGGCGACGTTGATGCTGACACCGTTCTCCACCATGGCGGTCACCGCGGTCAGGTTCAGGGTCGGCAGCACCAGGTACTTCTGTCCGGGGCCGTCCATGGTGACCGCGGTGGCGGTGAGTACCGGGGTGACGTGCCAGCCGCAGTAACGCCGCGCTGCGGTGAGTGCGGCGTTGAGTTGGCGTTGGGTCTCCTCGGCGTTGGCGTCGAGGCGTCCCTGGGTGTAGTCGGCGAGCGCGTCGACGGTCAGCACTTAGGCCTCGGCGATCGGGGGGTTGTCGGTGTAGATCTTGTTGGCCGGCTTGCGGTTCTTGTTGGCCGGGGTCTTGGCCTTGGCCGGGACCTCGGCCTTGGGCGCAGGCGCCGGCGCTGCCGCCGGGACCAGGCCGCGCGCGGCGGCGTCAGCGTCGGAAAGCAGCAGCGTGGTGGCCATGCCGTTGAGGATGATGTCGTAGCGCTTCAACGGTCCTCCTTCGGTTGATGGAGTAACCGGCACCCAGGATCGCCGGGCGCCGGTCACTCCGATCAGTGCCACCTGTATTAGGCGGTCAGATCCAGCGCGACGAACGCCGTGGGGCGCACGACGCCGAAGGCCAAACGCTCCTCGGCCAGGATGGCGACCAGGTTGCGCACGAAGAAGTCCGCGTGCGAATCGGTCATGGTGACCGTGGTCTGCTCGCGATCCCACAGCACAGCCTTGGAGAAGTCACCGAGCAGGCCGGTGCCTTCCACCTGAGCCTCGCTCTCGACCACCGGCACGCCCCAGATGGTGCGCGCGCCGAGGGTCTGCGGCCCTCCGTAGTAGTAGACGCCGTCGTCGCCCTTGGCCAGGTCGATGCGCTCGGCATCGGCCGGGTTGAGCACCAGCGCGTTGGGGTTCACGCGGCCCACGGTGCGGGCCTTGGTGACACCCTTGCGGATGGTGGTGAACAGGTCGGTCGCCCAGGCCTGGGTCTGGATGCCCGAGACGTTCACGATTCCGGTGAAGTTCTCACCCGAGCCGTTGCCGTTGAGGATCTGGTCCTCCTCGGTCTCGGCGACATCAGCGGCGAGCTGATCGTTGATCAGGCCCTCCAGCTGCGCAACGTCGGCCAGCGCCCGCTTGGTGACAGGCACCCATTCGGCGATGGTCTTGACGTTGGCGGTGGCCACGGCGAACGCCCACGAGCCCTCGGGCTTGTAGCCGCCACCGGAGGCGTTGGTGAAGGTCACCGCACCGGATGCGCCGGCTACGGCGGTCGGAGCTGCCGAGCTGGTCGCCTCCGCCACCACTGCGGCAGCGTTGGTGTGGCTGGTTTCCTGCACGAACTCGACGGTGTCCGAGGTGGTGCGCCGGTTGGCGACCAGGCTGCGGATCGTCAGCGGCCGGCGGCCGAGCAGTTCGACGATGTCGGTGCGCTCATTGACGACGAACGCACCCGCGCTGGTGGAGCTCGCGCCGGTGAACAGTGCCTTGACGGCGATCGGCGAGGACTGCACGCGGCTCTTGGAGGGCACGCGGCCCTCGGGGAAGCCGGCCAGCATGGCCTTGAACTCCGGGGAGTCGATGACGGTCAGACCGAGGCTCTTCACGCGGGCCTTGATCTCGGACTGGGTCGGGACGCCCACCGAATCGGCGAAGTCCTTGGCCTGGGCGATGACGGCCTCGTCGGCCTTCACGGCCTTGATGCCTTCGAGCACGTCGGTCAGAGACTTCATTGAGGTCTCGTAGGTGCTGCGCTCGTCGGCGGTCATCTCGCGACCCTCGTCGGCAGCCTTGCCTGCTACCTCGCGCGCCGTCTTGCTCTCAGCCTCGGCGCGCTCTTTGAGCATGGTGATTCGTGCGCTCATTGTGCGATTCCTTTCGGGAAGGGGTTATGCGACCTCGGCGTGAATTGCGCCGAGTATCGCGTCGATATACGCCGAGCGGTCGACGGACGGGGTCAGGATGGCCTCACGGGGCAACTCCTCGGGCAGTTCAGTCACGATCTCGTCGTCTATCTCGGTTGACTTGATCGCGACACTGCCGTCGTTTGCCTGGCAAGACGGGCCCGACTCGCTGGCCTTCTGCTCGTCAGATGTGTTATCCAGAACCTTGAGCACGCGGCCTAGGGCCTCATGCGCGCTGCGCAGTTCCGATTCATTTTTGGCCGATAACACGCGGCCAGCTTTGACATCGGTGATCAGACGTTCTGCCACGGTGGGCATCGTCTTCACCGACAAGATTTCGGTCTCGGCGTTGGCGCCGACGGTGACGACGCTGACCTCATAGAGCTTGAGGTCGCGGATCTCGTAGACATCCTCGTCGTCGTCGGATTTGGTTGCAGCGCCGTCGATCACGTCGTAGGCGAAGCTCATCTGGTTGATGCGCTTGCCCTTGAGCATCCGGTAGACCTGTTTTGCCTTGGGATTCTCCAGGTCGAGTTGCGCGGTGACCTTGAGGCCGACCTCGTCCTCCTGGGCGCTGAGCACCGAGCCGATGTTGAAGTCAGGGTCGCTCATGTTGTGCCCGAACAGCAGCGGGATAGCGTTGCCGGATTTTTCCCAGCGGTCCAGATCATTGGCGAACGCGCCTTTGACCACGATGTCGCCGTAGGAGTCGACGTTGCCGAACACGCTGGCGTAGGCCACGAACTGGCCTTCCGCGAGCCCGTCTTCCGGGCCGGCCTTGATCTGGATGGTTGCGTTCTTGGTGAGCATGGTTTCCTCCGGGGACTACGCCGGTGTCTCGTCCGGCGGGTCTGCCGGTAGATCGTCTTCGTTGCCGTCAGGGGTGCCTGCCGGGATCGGTGACTGGTCGCCGTTCTGGGTGACGTTGAGCGGCACGATCAGGTTGTCGCCGCCCTCGATGGGCGGTCGGTTGTCTAGGGCGCGGGCTTCGTTGACCGTCATGGTCGGGCCGCCGACTGCCTTCTGGATTGCATCGGCGCGTTCCTCGAACGATCCGGTGAGCTTCTCGCGCATATTGAACTCGACATAGAACCGCATCGGCTGCGGCTCAAAGTCTTTGAGCAACTGCAGCTCAATCTCTTCTTGGACCATGACCAGGATCGGCGCCAAACAATCTTGGTAGAGCATTTTGTGCTGCTCGGTGATATTGGAGAACGTCGCGTTGTCCAAGATCCCGATCATGGGCGGGGGGATGAAGTAGGCCGCGGCGACTTCCTCGCGGGTCAGCTTGCGGCTCTCGATGTACTGCAGGTCCCGGGCGGTTTGGCTGACGGGCTTGAACTGCATCCCGTCCTCGAGGATCGGGGTGCCGCCGGCGCCCGGGCCAGCGCCGGAGTATTGCGCTTGCCAGTTGCGCTTAAAGCGGTCGCGCGCGGTGTCTGACCACTCGGGCGCATCCTTGGGGCGCTCCAGGTAGCCCGACATCCGGGCGCCGTTGCGCATGACCTGCTCGCGCATCTCCGAGGCTGCGAACTCCTCGCGCAAAGTTCTGCGCAGCGCCTCCAGCGGGCTGATGCCGACATCCTTGTCGAGCCCGTAGCCGCGGAAGTACACGATCTCGTCGGCCGGGTAGATCGTTCTGCCGGATGTGCCGTCAACCTGGAACCCGTTAGGTGTCAGCCAGTTATCACCCTCGGGCGTGACGATCTGCGGCGGGATGCGCACCAGACCGTTGGCCTCGGGGCTGATCCGGGTCTTGAGCCAGTAGGCGCGATCGTAGATTGCGAAGTCGCACACCAGCGCCTGGATGAACCGGTACTTGGTGGTCCACGGGTTGGGCTGGCGCAGCATCAACGCCATCGGGTGGTCGTTGAGCCGGCGGCGGTCGGCGTCACCGACCCGCTCAAACATATGCAGTCCGAGCTGGGCGACGTTGCGCGCCAGGAAGCTGACAACGGTGCGCACGCTCTCCTGGGTGCGGTAGATCTCGGCATAGTCGGCGTAATAGGTCGACGACAGCTGAAGCCGGGCTGGCGGGGCCAGCGCGTAGCGCGTAGCGCGTGAGAGTGCTTGCACCGAGCCGGCGCTGGCCACAAAAGCCATCAGCACCGCCTCTCAGTGGTGTCAGAGGATCTGGATGAAATCCACATTGATCCGGTCGATTACGATCTCGCCGTCGGCGGCGGCCGGGTCCGAGCCCGACTCGTGCACGGTGGCGCCGCGCAGGATGAGCGCCTGGCGCCCGTCATAGGTGCACACGCCGCTGATGGCGTTGCCGCTCATCAGGTTGACCAGCACCTTGCGCTGCAGCACGTTGGCGGCACGTTTGTTAAACAACTAGCAGCTCCGAAGTCTCGTAGGCCGACTTGCGGGTCGGCGTGGCCGTTTCGACAGCCCAGACGGCGCCGATGAAAGCCTTCAGTGGTGCCGCATCGGTCGGGCTGGCGGCCAGGTCGATCACCCACGCGCCTTGACTGAGCACCTTGACCGCCGCAGAGGTGGCCGCGGCGTCCAGGCCCGGGTGGGCAAGGTGGCGGATGTGGCGCTTGTCGAGCCGGTCAAACGTGACACCGGTGGCCGATCCGAGATCTGGTCCGGCCCAGTCGAGCACCGGAAGATTCCCTGGGGCGCCGGCGGGGCCGGTGGCGTTGCGGATGTCGTCGATCAGTGCGGTCTCCGGGGCGCCGTTGGACTGGATGACGATCCCGCTGTAGCTCTCGCGGTTGTCGATCAGCCACGGGATCACCCAGTCGGTGCCGTTGCGGTCGGCGGCGATGCCGGCCACCGGGTGGCCGTTCTCGTCTTTGGCCGCCCGGGCGATGTAGCACTTGGAGCGGTTCCAGCTCATGGCCAGACACACCATGCGCGGGGATCCCGGGGCGGGTGCGGCGGAGTTGTCGAGGGTTTCGCGCCATGATCCTTCAGGGAAGGGCCCGGCCTCGCTCATGCTCAGCCAGCGGCAGAGCACCTCGATCTCGAACTGGCTCGGCGGGTTGGTGCGCATGGCCGCGGCGATGGCCCGCTCGGTGACGCAGTTCTCGACAATGTCGGTGTGGTTCATCGACGGGTTGGCCTGCGCCCAGGCCTTGCGGTCGGTGCGCTTGGCGTCGGGGTCCGCGGACCACTCAAACCAGCCCAGAACCTGCTGGTCGGAGGTTTCGGCGAGATATTCGGCCATCTCCTCGTCAAGATCCTCAAGAATCTCGGCGTCGGCGTCGCCGTCAGGCCAGCCGAGCTCGCGGTGGGCCTGGGAGCGCAGGTAGCGCAGCACCACCGAGAGCGCGTCGCCGGCGTTGGAGAACGCCCAGGCCTGGGCTCGCGGGCGGGCGTTCATCGTGTTGGTGACCGCTGACCAGCTATCCCAGCTCTGGTGCTCGCGCAGCTCATCAAGCAGAACCAGGTCGCCGGAGAAGCCTCGGCCGCCCTTGCGGGATGCCGCCGCCACCCGGTACTGGCAGCCGGTGACGAGTTTCATGAACTTCGGGTGGCCTTGGTTGACCTTCTCGATCAGCTCGCCGAGCTCTTCGTCGGACTGCGCCCACTCCACGGCCTCGCCCCAGGCCTTCTCGGCGTTGGCGAGATCCTGGGCGGTGCCGATCACGGTCGGCGAGTCCAGCGCGTAGATGTGCCACAGCGCCAGGACCAGCATCAATAGCGTCTTGCCATTTTGTCTGGCTACTTCGACGACGCAGAATCTGAATCGGTAGCGCGGCAATTCGCCGGCGGCGATCTCGTCCTCGGACTGTTCTTCGAGTTCGAGCGCGTGGATCAGCAGCCAGCGCTGCCAGGGAAAGAGCGTGACACCGAGGACGTCCTCGGCGAAGGCGATGGCCGCGAAACCGTGGGTGGTTTCCGGGGTGAGATCCCGCTTGGGCGGGGTGAAGATCCTCGGCACCTCGGCGCCGAGAATCAACCGGCCGCCTCCGACGGGTTGCGCCGGGTCATCTGCCGCACCGAGGCCAGCTTGCCGACTCGGGTGTCAGCACCCTTGCGCAGCTTGTCCAGCGTCTCCACCAGCACTTTCGAGGAGCTGGGCCACTGGGCGATCGCCAACGGCGAGTCTAGGACCTGGGCGTTTCTGATGGCCACGGCGACCAGGCCCTGGCGGCTCTCGGTGGTCGATAATCCGGCAATTTCAGCCAAGACGGCCGACTCGGCCATACCCGGCTCGGGCTTGTCGCTATTTGACGACGTCGGGAGCTTGGTGACCGTCGCGGGGGCATGTTTGCTGGCGAGCATCCTCTGCCGGCGGATCTTGTCGTAGTCCCGGCTGGCCTTTTTGCACTCGTCACAGCGGCAGCCGCTGTTATACCTGGTCCGAGACCCGTGCTGCGCCGCCATGCCTTTCCTTCCGATCCAGCAAACTTCCTAGCAAAGTGCCAGCAACGTCGTTTTGGCTACCCATGTGGAACTCAAGCGTTATCCGCCAAAATCACAAGCGAAGGTGGGGTTTCCGTTTTGGCTGGTCAGGGCGATATTTACCCCCTTACCCCCTCTGACCAGGGCTTATTCGACTCCCTGTCCAGCAAACTCAATCCGGGGCACGGTGTACAGCTAACTTCCAGCTAACGGGCAGCTATGCCCGAGCTAACTCCAGTCTGCCCTGGTCCATGCCCCGTCGATCGGGCGGGCGCCTCGGCCTCGGTTACACGACTGGTGCGAGGGCCGCAGGTTGCCCATGATCAGCGCAAGCTGCGGGTGGGTGCTGACCGGCTTGACGTGGTCAGCCTCAAAGGATGCCGGATCGGTGAACTTGGCTTGATAATTGATCTGCTGGTCGCAGATCCAGCATCTCGCGTTGACCTCACGGCAGCGCTTACGGAACTCGTCCTTGAGTACGCGCCAGGATCGACCGCGCAGCTTGGCGTGGTCAGTGCGCGCAGGCAAGGGATCAGGCAGCCGGCTCAGCGTCAGCGACGACGTCGTCAAGGGCTTGGGCCGCCGCGGTCAGTGAGCTCAGGTCGACCTTCTCGGCCACTCCTGCGGCATCGAGCTGGGCCTGCACGTCGGCGATACGCAACACGATCTCGCGCTGCGCTTTGACCAGCTGCGCGGTGATGGCGTTGACGGCGTCCTGAGTTGACACGATGGTGACCTTCCGAAGATGGGCTACTTGGCGGTCGATGTGTTCGACCAGATGGTTGTGCATGGCCTCGATACGGAAGCAGGCCACGATGCCGGGCAGTGCCGCTAGTGCGGCGATCAGCCACGGGATCATGGTGTGCCCTTCATGCCTGAGTGAAGTCACGATGGACTCTCGAAGGTTGTGATGAGTTGGTAGTCGCGTGGGACTTACCCAGACAAGCCAGAAGGGATTCGCAGGTTACGTCACTGCAGGTGACGGCTGGTTTTGGATAGTCCGGTGCCGTCGATTTGGAGTCTATGCAGGTCAGGGCAGTTTGTCAAGTCGCCGCTCGGACCCTCGCCTCAGGTACGCATACCGTGCTGCGCGGGGTGAGCTTCGGCCCCACCGATCCGTAGTCGGCGAGCGGGTCGGTGGCGATGACGCACACCACCCAGCCGTGCGATTGCGACAGGACATGCCCCTGGTGCTCGATACCGAACACGTCGACGGTCACGTCCTGGCCGGCGGTGTAGGTCACGCCGCGCCCTCGGTCTCGCGCCAGCGCAGCTGCCGGGCCTGGGACAGGGAGAACACCCGCAGATCCTCGCGGCGGATCCTCTCGGCCACGATTCTGCCGTGGTGGACATACCCGCGCGGCCTGATGCTGCCCGCCTTGATCCAGTCGTAGAACCGGTTACGTGAGACCTTTTCGCCGAGGGAGTCCATGATCTCCAGCAGCTTGGCCTCGGGCAGCAGATCGCCGCGCTTGATCGTGTTCAGCAGCTGCAGGCGCGGCTCGCAGAACATCCGGCATTTGGGGCACTGGATCTGCTCGGCCAGGTTCTCCCGGTCGGCGTAGAGGTCTATCCCGCACTCGATGTCGGCACCGGTCTGGTCATGGGCCACCACCGTGGTGCACGGCCCGCACCACATCCGGCTGGTGCGGTTGATGGCCGCCAGGATGGCGTCGGTGGCGCTGCGGATCTCGTCATACACCTCGCCGGCACCCTCGCTGCAGGTGATCGCCTGCAGGTTGATCTCCAGCCAGCCGGCCAGGTTGACGGTGGTCCACTTCCTGGCGGGCACCTGCATCCCGCGGGACTCGCACAGATCGCGCACCAGGGTGCCCAGCTGGCCGTGCAGGTTACGGGCCAGCTCCATGGCACCCACGTTGATCGGAGACGGGTTATCGGAGCTCTTGCCGACCTGGGCGGTGCCGAGCTTGTCCTGGCGGGTCACGGTGATGTCGAGCTGGCGCAGCAGCCAGGGCAGGTCGGAGAGCAGCGCGCCGAGCTCTTTGGCGCACAGGGTGCACAGGAACAGGTCGGTGTCGCGGCGGCAGTGTCGGCAGTCGGCCATGGATCTCCTTAAAGCGGTTCTGCGTGCAGGCGGCGGCGGGGCCGGGCCAGGGTCAGGTTCTTGCGGTCGTCCTGGGTCAGGCCGCCCCAGATGCCGAAGTTCTCCGGCTGGGCCAGGGCGTACTCGGCGCACTGGGTGCGCACGGGGCAGGACCGGCAGATGGCCACGGCTTCCTGGGTGGCCGCGGAGTTACCGGCACCCTCGGGGAACCAGAGGTTGGGCGATCGGCCGGCGCACGCGGCCCTGGCCCGCCAGCCCTGGTTATGCATCACGGGCGATCTCCTCCCCGACACGCACCGAGATCTGGCGCAGGTGGGTCAGCACGAGATCGAACGTGTCGGGGTCGGTGGTGCGGGTGCGGTAGATCTCCAGCGCCTGGATGGCCGCGCCCAGGCCAAGCCGGTAGGTGTCATTCATGGCCGAGCGCACCGCGGCCTCGACGATCGGGAACTCGTCCTGGTGCTCGGTCATGCGTTGGCCTCGCGCATCAGCCGGGCGAAGTCCCCGAGACTCATGGTCACCCACTGGCGCTCCGGGCGGGCGGTGCCCCGGCGCTTGTGCACCACCACGCCCAGGAGCGCGTCATCGTGTGCGCACTCGGTCTCGGCCTCGGCGTACCACCCGGGCAGATCCAGGCGGGCGTGGTTCTTGCACTCGGCCACGATCCGGTGCCCTCGCATTCGGATCCCGCCGATATCGCCTTTGTCGGCCCGGCCGGTCTTGACCCTGCGGTCGATACGGTCGTCGACTTCCGACGCGAGGTAGTCGGCCACCTGGCGCTCGAAGGTGGCGCCGGCGGCTTTGGCGGATGCTCTCGTGCGGGTCATCAGAACGGGACCTCCTCTGCGTCATTGACGCGGACGATGTGCGGCATCCGGGTGGGCGGATGGTTGGGCAGGGTCTTGTTGGTGCATGGCTCGCCGATCTGGGCGTTGCAATAGCGGCAGCCGACAGTGATTGCAATGGCGTGCATGTCGTCATCGAGGCCCAGGGCGAGTGGTTCGTCGGCGGGCTCGCCGTAGCGGTCAGGCATCACTTCACCCCTGCCGAGATATTTGTTTGGCTTTTTTCCCGCGCGTTACTTAACGAAAGATAAATATCTAAAGGTGAGTAGTTGTTGTCTGAGTGGTCTTGTCTTGTCTTGTCTTGTCTGCATTGCTTGGGTTGCAGTGCTTGTCGGAATGCTTCAAGCATTGAGATTCACCACATTCCCGCCGCGCTCATCGTCGCGTTTCCAGCGGGCCGCGGCACCCTTCTGAGCGCGGTCTCGGCGCTTGGCCATATCGTCGGCCGAGAGCTGGTAGTCGTCCCAGTCGTGGATCTGCCAGCCGCCTGGGGCGAGGTCCCACAGACCGGCCTTGACGAGGCGGTTAGCGTCGGTGGCGACCGCGCCCAGGACGCGCAGTGCAGCCTTGGGGATGAACCCGGCGAGGGCGTGCCGGCCGCTGTAGGCCATGCCCTCGAGGTGCACGACGATGGCTCGAAACTGCTTGTCCTCCTTGAGGTAGAGCAGCTTGGGATTCTCGAACATCTGGGTGTCGATTCGGATCCACTTCAGGCCAGCCATGAGAGCAACTCCTCGACCGGAGGCTCGCTTGCGACGACGAATCCGCTGCCAATATCGCTGATGTTGTAGGCGCGAAAACTGGAGGAACCGTCAGGGTTTGGCGTCTCGTCGCCAGGCATAAGACCACGGTTTGTTACCAGGTATCGCATGTGCCAAAGCCTGAACACGTTGAGATCTAGAAGAGACCAGCGCGCAAGGGTTTTGGAATCCTTGGACGCAAACCCGTAGAACATGTAATCGCCCCAGCCCTGAATGACCTTGGCTAGCTCAATCGGATTCTTTGAGTGATCGCGCGATGTCCTGATGGTGAACTGGTGGCCATACTCGGATAGATACCGATAACGCCTCAGTCGCACGGCCACCCGGATGGCATCTAGGCGCAGAACGATCAAATCAGTGTTGCGACGCATATCCTCCTCAGCCGGGGCCTCGGCCACCAGGTGCATGGCGCACGCTTTTTTAACCTCGGGCAGTAAGTCCTGCTGCCATCCAAAGTCGCTTTTAAAGCCCACTTGAGACCTCGTTGCCCCAGACCTCGAAACCATTGCGCTCAGTGCGGGCGAACATGTCGATCCGTGGCCCAGGGCTAGCGGCACGGACCCGCTCGTAGAACACCTCGGGCTTCACGCTGTGCCCTTGGACGGGGGCGTCGAAGGACAGCCGCAGGCCGAGCTGGGTAAGCGGCAGGTTGCCCTTGCGGCCGAAGATAACGTGCTCGGTGTCGTACATCCACGAGAACGGGGTGATGCCGACGTTCTTGCGCCACGTCATCAGGCACTGGTAGCGAAAGCCCCACGCCTCCATCAGTTCGAGGCCGGCGGGCAGGTACTTGTGCGTTACCCAGAGATAGAGATGGCAGTCGTCGGCGGCGTGGGTTCGGACGGGCACCCACTTCTCGTCAGCAATCTGGTCGAGCGACATCGTCGGATAGTCAAGGAACGCTCCCTGATTGGGACGTTCGTCCCGCTCAATCTTCTTGATGTCCCACGGTGGGTCGATCACGATGCACGAATACGTCCCCGGCTTAGGCACCACTGGGTCCTTAACGGGATCCGGTTCGTTGCGGCCATTCTCCTTCTGAATTGCCGCCAAAGCCCCATTAATTGAAGTCCCGGGATCTAAATCGGACACGCATGTCCGATTTGAGGCAAGGACCATGTATCGGCGTGCTGTTCGCTCATCTGCATCGAAGTTCGCGTCGAGCCATGGGAGCCAGTCGCCGTGTTTGCACTGTTCTTTCGCTGCGATCAGTGCCTTACCAGCTAGCCACGCAGACTCTACTGCCGACTGCGCTTTCGTCTCCGCTTCTGCATGGAAACGATTTGCCTCCGAGGCCAATTCGGGAAGGCTTAGCCCGTCGATAATCTCGGCGACGACGATTTCGCTCATTCGTCGTTCCCGAACAGTGAACGCACGATTCCCTGAATAGATTTCATCGTTTTCTCGTAGTCCTCACTGATTGTTCGCTCGGTTCCCATCAGCGCGTACATGACTGCTGAGTCCCATGACGACGAGGCGTAGAGCGGCTTGCCGAATGGGTCGTGTGCCTGCCACACGCCGTCTCGTTTGATAACTGTCCATTTGCTACTCACGCGGCTCGCCGTTCTGCAGGATGTCGATGACCTTGGTTGCCTCGTCCTTGGTCAGCTCCTTGGCGGTGCCGATCTCGCGGTTGATCGCCGTCGAGGTGAACCCGTGCTTGGATTCCGGCGTATCGAACCCGGCCTCTCGCAGCAGGATCGAGAGCTTCTTGAGTTGCGGTCCGGTGATCAGCTCGACCGCCTCGACCACCGGCTCGGGCCATGGTTCGTCGGGTGGTGGCGGCTTATCTGGCGGCGGTGAATCCACAGCCGCGGCGGCCTGGGCAACAGTGCGCGGCTTGATTCCGGTCGAGGGAACCGGCTGAGCGCTATTGCGACGCTTGGGCTTGGGCTCGGCCACCTCGGCGGCCTGCTCGGCAATGTCGCCCACCGGATGCACAGGCACCGAATCGGGCACCGGGGTAAGTGCGGGCCGTTCGGGCGGGAAGTCGAGCACCTTGCCGGTCCCCTGCTCGACCATGACCGGCGATGGCTGGGTGCCGGCCATCAGTTGCCCAGGCGATACCTCGACATCGAGGACCGGGACTGCGAACCGTCGCGTTCCTTGGCCGACCCTTTTGACCATCCGCTGCTCTAGCCGAAGTCGAGCGGGCAGCATCTGGCCACGGCCAGCGGCCAGTTGCACCACCTCGACGGCGCCCTGAAGCTCGACAGCGGCGTAGTAGCCCGAGGTGTCGATGCGCCACACGCCGAGCCCGGGAAGGTCGCGAAGCATGACCGATAGGCGGGTGTGGATATTGCACTCACGCTTGTCGGGGTCGCAGATACAGGGCCCGTCACTGATGGACTCGTAGCGGCCGTCGCAGCGTCGCTGGCATCCGCCACCGCTCCATAGTTCGTAGTGCTGGCTGAAGCTCATATCGGCGGGTGGGACGATCACGTTGAGGCTGTCGGAGTTAGTGACGACCTCCCACTGTGCGCCGGCGGGGGCCTCCCACTGCTCGGGCGTGCCACCGTAGAGGTGGGCGGCCTGCTCGATGCGCGTGCGATCGGCCGAGGTGAGCCGGAACGTGGTCAGCTTCTCGGGCCGCTTGCGCCCGTTTCCACTGGCAACCTGTTGGCCGATACGGATGCGACCTGCTTCGGCCAGGCGTCGCTGCAAGTCGATGATCATTCGGCTCCTGTCGGGGTTAGCGGGTCACGCATTACGGTCTTGGAGGTTTCCTGAAGCCAGCGGAAGGCCTCGAGGACGTAGAGGAAGGCGGTGTGCACTTCCTCGTCGCAGCGGATCGGGTAGGACTCGCACGACTCGGGGCTGAGCTGGATAACCAGGCCGGTGTCGACCTCGGGCACGGCTACGGCCAGCTCACGCTCGGCAGCCGACAGCAGGTAGTAGCGGCGCCGGAACTTCTCGAATCGGCGGGGCCGCCATACCGCGGCGGCTTCAGCGTGGCGATACGCGGACAGCTGCAGGGCTACCTGCTCGGGGTAGGGCGTCTTGAGCTTGCCCTTGGAGTCGAACGGGTCGCGGGTGGTCTTGTAGTCGATAAGGAAGCGAACGCCGTCAATAGTAAGGAACCCGTCCGCCTGGCCGGCGTAGCCGTAGGTCGGCGAGTAGACGGTGACCTCAGTGGCTTGATAGCTCGGCGTGAATCGCTGCAGCCAGCCGTCAAACTGGTTGAGCATCCGGTCGATGGTTTCTACTTCAGATTTGAGGTCGAGTTGCGGGCGGGGCTGCTGCGTAATTAGACCGGTGATGAAGTCGCGGTCGGGGCGGGTGCCGGTAAGTGCGTAGGTTTCGCAGACTTTGTGCGTTGCGGTGCCCAGCTCGGCTGCTGACAGCTTGGTCTTCGGTGAGCGGAAGCGTGCGTCCCGCAGCCACTTGACGGCCTCGTCGCGTCCTCTCTCGTCGACCATGGCCTGCCAGGTCGCGTGGCTGTCGATCGCCGCCTCGGCGGCCATCTTTGCCGACCAGTACAGCAGCGCGGGTTTATCGAGAGCGCCGATAATGGTGGTAACCGACCAGAGGCTGAGGTCGTCAGCTTCCGGTTTGTCGACCTCGATCGGCTCCTGGCCGATGTCGGATTCAACTGTTGTCATACCCTCTCCCTTTTATCTATTGGTGATCACGGTGAGACTGAATGGCTGCCCGGTCATCGGGCAGACGTCGCGGCCGAGCCGGTCGGTGTGCCCGGCGACGTTGGACCTGATCGTGGGGTGAGCGACCTGCCGGCAGACTGGGCAGCGGCGCCGCATCAGAACGGCGCGTCGATGGTCGAGTCGTCCCAGCCGCCAGCGGCGGCCACAGGTTTAGCGCCACTTCCCTTGCTAGCCTTGGTGACTTCTGCGGTGGCGTACTTGAGGCTCGGGCCGATCTCCTCGACCTCAAGCTCAACGGTCGTTCGCTTCTCCCCATCCTTCTCATAGCTGCGTTGCTTAAGCTTTCCCACCACGATCACCCGGGTGCCGCGGTGCAGACTGCTGGTGACATTCTCGGCGGCCTCGCGCCAGAGGCTGCAGCGCATGAACAGCGCCTCGCCGTCGGTCCACTCGTTAGTGGCTTTGTTGTAGATGCGCGGGGTCTGCGCGACAGTGAAGTTGACCACCGCAGCCCCGGAGTTGATGTAGCGCAGCTCTGGCTCGGCGGTCAGGTTGCCGATGATGGTCAGGGTGTTCACAGTTTCTCCTCGGTGACGTAGGGGCACAGGCACTTGTAGATTCCGTAGTGGTCGGTATCGACACACTCGCCGTCGCAGCGGCCCAGCTTGTCGCGGTGATCGTCGGCGTCGTGGCCGCACTGGCACTCGGTCACGATGACCTCTTCTGCTCTTGCACTAAATCGATCAGATCCTGAGATGCCTTGATGCCGTACCGGTTCAGTTGGCGCATAAGGGATTGCGGCTTGACGCCAAGCTTGCGGATGACGTCGAAGTCGCTGTAGCCCAGCTCGCGCAGCTCGTAGTACTGCTGCTCCCATCTCGACCGTTCGGTGCGCGCCGACCATCCCGACACCAACGGCATACCCAGCTCGCGGCGCATGGCGACCCGCTCGGACTTGGTTGTGCCGCCCCAGATCCCGCAGACCGACTGCCACAGCGCGGCGTCGAGGCATTGCTTGCGCACCTCGCAGCCGTTGCAGATGGCCTTGGCCTTATTGCCGGCCAGCCCGGGCAGCTCGGGGAAGAACCACTCAGGGTCGACGGTGCTGTCGTTGCAGGCTGCCTGCTCGCGCCAGGTGGTCATGCCGTCACCGCCAAGAGTTGCCGCAGTGCCGCCGCCGCCTGCTGACTGCAAACGCCGTTGCCGACGATCCGCAGTTGGTCGTTGCGGCTGATGCCAATGGCTGGGTCGGTGACCCATCCGGCAGGCCAACCCATCAGCCATTCGCTGAAAGCGGCTGAGAGGCGTGGGTTGCCGTTCTTGTTGGGCTCGGTCGGCGCCGGAGCCGGTCGGGTCAACCGCTCCCAGCGGCGGATAGCGGGTTCGTACTTGCCCCAAGCGGTCAGGTTGGCGACATCACGGCACAGGTTGGCGTTATTAAACCCGTCAGCCGGCTGGCCTTTGTAATCTCGGGATTGCGGGGTTGAAAGCAGTTCGTGGACAGCGGTCTCGTTAAGGTTCCGCACGCCCGCACCCTTCGCACGCATGGTGGCGATCTGCTCTGGCGTTTTAGGGCCTTGGCTGTCGTGCGCCTGCGGTGTCGGCAAGAGCCGGATTGCATCTGTCAGTGATGTGCCTGGGTGACTAGTGCCGCCAACGATGGTGTGTCGTGCCGAGTCCGATGAGTCGGTTACTACTGGAGTGGGTAGCAGTGCGCCGCCAGTTGTTAGTAGACCGTTTTCCACCAAAATCGCTAAGTCGGTGACGACCTTGCGGCCCGGTTTCTTCCGAAGGTGCTCCTCGGGCGTGTTGCCCGACTGTTGTGCGCAGGGCGTAGGCAGTAGTGGCTCACGGTCTTGTGCCTTGGTGGAGTAATCGGGCCGCTGATCAACAACGCCTTCCTCAACTCGCAGCACCGCCGCACCCAACGAGTCGCCGCGAGGACCGAAGGAACCGACACCCTTCTCCTTCTGTGCGCGCCGGGATTCGTCCCATTCGTCTAGCGTCATCTCCCCGGTTGCGAGGCGATCCACAACGCAGGGAGTAGGTAGTAGCTCTACTCCTCCATCCGCATCACCGCCGAGGGCAGCATCAGATCCCCCGACGACATTGCCAGTTCGATTGCCTGATTGCCCAAGCCCGCCGGTTTTCTTTTGGTGTTCGACCCCTTGTTCGGGGCATCCGCCATCGTGTCCGGGGTGTGAAACAACTCCCCGGCTGGCAAGTATGAACACTCGTTCCCGCCGATGGGGTGCGCCGACGCTGGCAGCGGCAACAGTCGCCCATTGCGCGTCATACCCGAGGTCGGCCAGGTCTCCGAGAACGGCTCCTGCTGCTCGGAGAACAGGTCCGTCTGTTCCGTCTCCCAGAGTTGCATCGTCGGATTCCAGGTTGCGATGAGCTTTGGCACTGAGTAGTCCTCTGACGTTTTCGATGATCACGATGGGTGGCCGCAGGGTGTCGATGATGTCGGCGAAGACCGACCACAACCCTGACCGTGTGCCGTCCTTGATGCCGGCGCGCTTGCCTGCGGCTGACACGTCCTGGCACGGGAAGCCGCCGCACAGCACGTCCGGTGTCTCCACCGTGCTCCAGTCCACCGCGGTGATGTCGCCCAGATTCGGGGCGCACGGGTAGCGGTACGCCAGCACCTTGCTCGCGGCCTTGTCCATCTCGCACTGCCAGATGACCTCGCCGCCGAAGACCTGCTCCACCGCCATGTCCAGGCCACCGGCACCGGAGAAAAGCGAGCCGATTCTCATGACGCCCGCCAGTCCGCCAGCACTGCCGCCGCGGGGTCCGGCCAGTCCATGGCACCCGGCACGATCGCGGTGTCGATGAGCACGCTGTAGTAGAGGTAGTCGGCCGGCAGCGGGGCCAGGGCGTGGCGGCGCTTGTGGGCGGCCAAGGTCAAGCGCAGGTGGTGCAGCCAGGCGATGTCGCCGTCCATGGGCGGCATGACCGAGCGGGCCGGGAAGACCGGCAGGTGGGCGAACTTGGTCAGCCACGGGGTGGGGAAGGCGGAGAGTGTCATCCGTGCACCTGCCACGGCGGGATGTGGTCGTCCTCGCCCATGGTGTACAGGACGTCGCTCAGCCTCTCGTCGAGGCACTCGGGGCAGAGGTCCGCGTGCTTGTAGTCGACGGTGACGAGCATCTGAATCTCGCACTTGGCGCAACGCCGCAGGTATCCGATGACGCTCACAGGTCACCGCCGCCGGTCTGCTCTTCAAGCCAGGCCGTGAGCTCGTCGACGAACTCGGCGGCGCGCACGTTGTCGCACTCGCCGACCCACGGCGTGCACAGCTGGCGCACGATCTCCCCGCGCCAGTTGCTGATGCCGAGCTTCTCGGCGTGGACCTGGAAGTAACCCAGCGCCCGCTCGGCGTCCTCCTGGCTGTTCCACATATACGGCGCCCCGGTG